>JAUSKU010000062.1 GCA_030646755.1 Deltaproteobacteria bacterium | reverse complement strand
GGAAATATGGTCTGTTGTATCATCTCTTTAACCCTCCTGGATTTTTGGTTTCACCACACAGGTGAGGATTATACCTCACTGAAACCTTGGATCCAAGAGGGTTTTTGCGTTTTATGGGGCAGCTAACGCGGAATTTGGGTTACCAGTTCCTTTTCCGTTCCTTCCCTCTTTATGCTATGCTTAAAGGTCATGGTAATCCTGGACATTTCTGTCAGTTGGGTATCAAGAAGGAGGAGGTCGTTGTACCTCCCTGGGGAAAGATATTCCACCTCTGCCCTTGTTACAACAAATAAAATCCCTTTGTCGTGGCAGTCTGTGAGGGGAATCCCTCTGTCCCTCAGGAATTCCGTCCTTCCCCTCTCAAAGTACCTGAGGTAGTTGGCGTAGTAGACAACGCCTCCGCAGTCGGTATCCTCATAGTAAACCCTTATGGGGAGCATGGGTCAAAGATACCAAAAACACAGGACAGTTACAAGGGAAAACAGCCTCTCACACCCTGAGGTTCGGGTCCAGGGCATCCCGAAGATGATCCCCTAAGATATTGAAAGAGACCGTTGTTACTGCAATGGCGAGGCCGGGGGCTATGACCATCCAGGGCGCTGAAAGTATATAGACCCTCCCTGTGCTTATCATAGAGCCCCATGTGGGCGTCGGAGGCTGGGCGCCCAGCCCCAGGAACGAGAGGGAAGCCTCTGCCAAGATGAATCCCCCGATACGGAGTGAAGAGACCACAATTGCTATAGGCATTGCATTCGGGAGGATATGCCTTAATGCCACCCTGTAGCCCGAACACCCAAGGGCCTTTGCAGCCTCTACATACGGAAGTTCCCTTATGGTTAGGACCGTACTCCGCATGAGCCTTGCAAAAGAGGCCCAGCCGACTACACCAAGGGCTATTATCACCGTATAGAGCCCCGGAGGAAGGACTGCTGATATGGCTATGGCAAGCAGCAAAGACGGGAAGGCCATGACTATATCTATAAGCATGGTAATAGCTGAGTCAACCTTTCCGCCTATATATCCGGAGGCAAGGCCTATAAAAAGCCCGATTGTCATGGAAACAACAGTAGCAGTGACCGAAACAAAGAGTGACAACCTGGCGCCATAAAGTATCCTGCTCAGGACGTCCCTTCCCTTGTTGTCTGTACCCAATGGATGATGAAAAGACGGCGGCATTCTTAATGAGTCAAGGTCTATTGAAAGAGGGTCGTATGGCGAGATAAGAGGGGCCATAATCGCAACGAGGATAATCCCTAATACGAAAAGAGCCGCTGAAAGAGCTATCTTGTCTTTAACTATCCTCATCCTGTTTATACTTCCAACACCTTCGTGCTCTCCTCGCCGAACTGGCTGATGACACGGACTGCAATCTTCTGTCCTTTCTTTTTCACCTCAATAGGGTGCGATAAATGGCCGTAAAGCCTGTCAAAGGCCTCTTCATCTATCTCTACTTTCAGTGTTTTTTCCGCCCTGGCCTTGGTTGATTGCTTTGCCATGTCGGAGACTCCCCTCTGCCAATCCCTGAAATCGTCCTTGTCTCCGCCGCAGAAAAAGACCTGCTTTACCACAAAGTTGCTCCCGTCATAGTCGTCATCAACCATCCAGTAGGCTATGTCATGGATGTCGCGGGGCTTTACCATGTCCTTTATGGGGTCATAGATGTCAAGGCCGCAGATTTCAATTTGAACGTATTTTGCCTTTGTACCTTTCTTCCCCTCGCCCTCAGGGAGAGGGCCAGGGTGAGGGTGGGTCTTAACATCCGGCTCTCCGATGGTCACAAAAGACGCTGCCTTCTTGTCCTTCTTCAAAAGCCCGTCCTGCATAAGATCGTCGTGCATCCTGACCTTGGTTACCTCAAAACTCCCCATGCTTGTGGTGACGTTTTCATTGGAGATGTTGCTTTCAAACGAAAATCCAAGGATTATCAGCCAGTCGGCGTCGCCGCGATTGCGGCACTCCTTTACAGCCTCATTGACAGACTGGCGGCTCACTGTGCCGAACTTCGGGCCGATGTGTAGGTATGCCTTCTTTTCGCCGGAAGCAGAATTATAGAACCCTTCCGCATGAAGATATGCGCTGTTAAGCCGTTCCACCCTGATAAAAACGGCCTGTTCGTTCTTGATCCCGTTCTTTACCCCTGCCGATTTCAGGTGCGCAAATATCCGCTCCTCAAACAGCTCAAGCCCTTGGGATTTCTCTTCCTCCATCATGTCCGGCGACACCGGCTCAAAGTTCTGCAAAGTCTCAACGGTAAAAGGACCGGCAACCCGGAGCCTCTTCTTGTCTTCGTTAGGCTGGTCAAAAAGGGTCTCTGTCTCCGCAGGCTCATCATTGGCAAGGGACTTGAGGGTTATATGCGGGACCGTTTTGTAAACAAACCCCTGGCGGATGTCTCCCCCTTTTTCGTCATGGAGCTTGTAATAAGGGAATGTGGCTGTCATCAGACGGCCCTTTGCGATGTTCAGGGCAATGCGGGATGTATCAATAGAAATCCAGCGCCTCCCCCACCGCTCCGCCACGTAAGCCGTAGTTCCGCTGCCGCATGTAGGGTCAAGAACAATGTCGCCTGGGTCTGTGGTCATGAGGATGCAGCGTTGGATGACACTGATAGCAGTTTGAACAACATAGCTCCTTTCAATACCAAGCTGCATAGATTGCCATCTATCATTCAATGGAACCACGGGAAAGTCGTCTGCGAATCTTCTATATCTAATCGTACTTCCCATAACCTCTATTCGACCTAATTCTGAAAGTCGCTGAAGACCTTTAGTTGTAGTTTTCCAATGTGCATCTTTTCGAGATAAATATTTTTTCCCCTGAAAGATAAACTCTTGCGGTTCGGATGATGCTCCATCAGAGTAAAGCGGAGCAAGCTGATATCTTTTGCCATCAACGGCTATTTCGCCTGTTTGCATTTCTTCCTTAGTCAGCCGTCGAGTGTTATTATTTGAGAGTAAAAGCAAATCATAGCGATCAAGTGATTTTTCTCCTGGTTTTCTGAATTCATAAAGCTGTCTATACCGGACACCTGTTTTATTTTTTGCGTACCAAAGCAGATAGTCAACTGTTGTTCCTAAAAGTTCTGTTTCCATTCCCCCAGTTTTTTGAAATGTAATCTGACTTATAAAATTCTCACTCCCAAATACCTCATCCATGATGTTTCTCACGAGATGCACGTTCTCATCCGATATCTGGACAAAGCAGGAGCCGCTGTCTGTCAATAGCTCTTTGGCCACAAGGAGCCTGTCCCGCAGATAGCTCAGATAAGAGTGGATCCCAAGCTCCCATGTGTCCCGGAACGCCTTTATCTGCTCCGGTTCGCTGGTCAGGTGCTCGTCGCTTCCGTCCTTCACATTCCTGTCGTTAAGCCGCATCTGCCAGTTGCTTCCATACTTGATGCCGTAAGGGGGATCAAAGTAAATACACTGCACCTTTCCTGCCATCCCTTCCCTTTCAAGGAGCGATGTCGTCACCAGCAGGGAATCTCCCTGGATGAGCCTGTTGCTCCATCCGTCCTGATGGTCATAATAGGTGGCGGGCTTCTCAAGCTCCTCTTTATCCAGGGCGTTTCCGAACACCTCGTTAATATTGAAGAGCGAAGCCTGGGCAGGCTTTTCCTCCTTCATGCTGTAAAGGCGGTTTATAAGAAGTTCCGGGGAGATGTGCTCATGCCTGTAAAGGGAGCGGATGTCAAGTTTCAGGAGGTTTTCACGGTCGTCGTTGCCGTACTTGTTCAGCCAGAAAAGCTCCGGGTCCTGTCCGCGATGGACGACAGGGTTGACCGGATACTCAGCCACGGTCTTTTCCTTGACCTTTGGACTGGCGTCCTCAAACCCCGCCTCTTCCCTGGAAGGAATGTGCGCCCGTTTTGCCTCTTTGTGCTTTATGGAATCTATCTTCGGCATGTCTCCCCAGTTACAGTGACGAAATCTTTTCAATTAACTGGTTTTTGATGTCCCTTATGTCGCTGGTTACCTCTGTAAAGTGCCATTCATCGTAACCGTACTTCTCTCTGACTTCATTAACCGCAGGGAGCCAGCGGTTAATGAGATAGTCCCTCTTCATAGTCTTGTCCCTGTTCATTCCGGTGATCTCTACGATGAGGTTGATCTTCCTGCCGTTTGCCGTCTTGCAGCGGGCGATGAAGTCCGGGAAATACTGCCTGTCCTTCCCTTCTGCCACATACGGCACTGCAAAACCAAGGAAGCTGTTTTTTACATAACTTTCCACCGGCTTAAGTTCTTCAAGTGTCTTTGCTGCAATCTGCTCCCATGTTTCCGTATCCCCGACAACGTAGTTAACGTGGCTCTTTTTCGTGGGGTATAGCTTCTCCTTTGGCTTGGACGTGTTGCCGTTGACATACTTTGTGCTGCCAAACTTGTTGTAATGGTTAAAGATAGGAAAAACCTTTTCGTTCCTGCCGCTCTCCGCACCAATGCCCCGCCGGATATGCTCGCATATCCTGGCAGGCTCTTCAAAGTAAAGGAGCTTACGGTACTCAGGGTCAGTTATGTTGAGAAGCTTTACCTTGTTGAAGTACCAGTATTCGACGATCCTCTTCAGTTTATTAAACTTCTGAAACTGAGGGCTACCGTCTTCATCGGAATAAAAGCGGTTGAGAAGCTCCTTAGTGATAATGTATATAAGCTCCTGGTCCCTCTTTTCCTTGATCGATTCTACAGTAAGCTCTTTTTCCTCCGGGGAGAAGCAGCTTGCAAGTATTGTCTTTGTCGGGAAACCTGAGCCGTCAAATTCAAAATCTTCTATCCCGGAAAAGTCCTCCTTTATATCGCCTTCCACCGGCTCTATGCGGTATCCCGCAATATTCGGAAATGTTATCTCAAACTTCTTCTCCCGTTCAGGAATTGCCCGGATGTGCGTGAAATCAATTGGGGGAGGTGGCGGCGGGTTTTTACCGGCCTTGAACATCTTGAAGGGTATGCCTATGATATGGGCGTATTCAGGCGGAAATTTCCCATCCTTGCCTATAATGTAATTCTGCCGCCGCAATGCCCTTCCTGCCACCTGTTCACAGAGAAGTTGTGAACCAAAAGCGCGAAGCCCCATGATATGGGTAACGGTGTTTGCATCCCACCCTTCCGTAAGCATGGAAACCGACACCACGCAGCGAACATGCGCGCCGAGAAACCCTTTCTTGCCAACAGTGTTAACCACCTCGCGCAGTATGTCAGCATCAGTTATCTGGTCCGCGGATTTTTCAGGATGGGTAATCCTGTATTCCCGCTTGAACGTCTCTATCTCTGGCCCGAAAATCTTCTTGAAGTCATCGTTTATCTGGCCGGAGTTTTCCAGGGCATCAGAATCAATTAGCAGGGTTGGGGGTTTTGAAAGAGTTTTTCGGGTTCCCATGTCGAAATTGGTAAAGAAATCGTATGCGCCTGGGATGATGTCTGTCACGCTGCCGTCATCATCGGCAATCTCGTAACCTGCAATATACTTGTAGACCTCTTTTGATACGGAGCAATTGTTACAGACTACTATGAAGACCGGGGGATTGTCGAAAAGCCCCTTGGTCCTCTTGTATTCCTTCTCATAATGATCGTAGAATTGGTCTATGGCGGCCTTCACAAGCTTAGGGAGCTTTGGCGGCATCTCCGCCAGCTTTTTTCCTTCGGCCCTGGCCTCCTTCCTCTGCCTCTCCTGCCCTTTCTTAGGAAGCTCCTGCTTCACATGGTCATAGAGGTTGCGGAGCACCGGCATGGAAAGGGCCTGCGTGTCGTCCGATTCAGGTAGAAATGGTATTTTAACAAGGCCTGATTCAATGGCTTCTATAAGCCCGAAGTCGGTTACCGCCCAGGGGAAGAGCGAATAAGGCGGATATCCCGACCCGCTGAGATAGTAAGGGGTCGCTGAAAGATCATAGACCGATGATATCTTGAACTTCCTTGAAATCTCACTGAGGCCTGTGTACCAGACAGCGGCCCGCGCATTCTCCTCTTTGCTGTTTTCCTCTTCGCTGTCCCGCCCTTTCTCCTTGGGGAAATAACAGTGGTGGCCTTCGTCATTCAGGATCAAGAGCCTGGAGCCAGATTTGAATTTGCCAAGCATCCGCTTTACTACCTGGTTGAAGTCTTCCTTTGCCTCTGTCTTTTTCCCCCTTATATCAAGCTTTCCGTCAAAGGGACTCTTCTTGTTTCCCTGCAACGTCCTCGGTTCAAAGGCATGATAGTTGGTTATCTTTATCCTGGCGTTGAGCCCGTCTAATAAATGCTCAAGATTTGGCGGAACAAGCTTTCTAAGATGGTAATAATCCTGGGCAGCTTCATGACCCTTTCCTGTATTTACATAAAGAACACCGAGGCGGTCTTTTATGGTAATACCGGGGGCAACCACAAGGAAGAAATCGGCAAAACGGGTATCGCTTCGATACTCCTGACGGTTAAAGTAGTGATATAGTATCTGGGCCGCCATTACCACGGTCTTACCGGTTCCTGTAGCCATCTTGAAGGCAATGCGCGGTAGGTTAAGCTCCTGTTTCCCATTTATAACCTGGGCATCCTTCAACTTGTTCAGGATGTTCTGCCCTGCATTAGACTTGGCAGCAGCTTCATTAAGCCATATCGCCGTCTCAATCGTCTCACGCTGTGCGAAGAACAGACGTTTGTCATATCTGCGTTCAGGGTTGTTGAACCAGAAATCAAGAAGCTCCTTTGTTACTCTTGTTGTATGTGGATATGATTCATCACGCCACCTGCCGACTTCAGAGCGGATAATATTGATAAGGTGAGTGCTGTATTGCTCGCGCAAATCATTTACTTCAAAGAGACTGTTTTGGGGGCCTTGCCTGGAAGGGATGGCTTGGGCATCGGGGATGAAGATTCGCCGCCCTTTCCTGACATCGGAATAATTCAGATTTCCATCTGGATCAGTGGCATAATGAAGTTTAGGCTCTTCATAGGGGTTATTTAGTATGGGGTTATCAACCATGACGTGGTTATTACTCCATTCATTCTATTTCCAAGATTCAGGACACTTCAAAACATAACCATCTGCCTTAACTACCTCTTCTGGAAAGAGACTATGGGCAAACTTTGCTCTTCCTATTGTGAAAAATGCATTTGCCACCTTCTGCAACTCCATAGAAGAGCGCTTGGGTGGGAACGCAATCAGGATAAGCTTATGTGGCAGCAGTCTTCTCAATGCCTTAACAGGACCGGTAAGGTCGCTGTCTGCGGATATTATTATAGCGGTATCGAATCTATCTTGAAATGCATCAGTCAGAAGCTCAACGGCTATATTAACATCTGTCATCTTTTCGTTTGGCACATAGTCTTCATACCCACATTTTCTGCAACGTCGTGGATTAAGCTGATACTTGCCATAATATATTTCAAAATCAGGCAGTGTTTCCAAGGCCTCTATAAAATTACGTTGTCTTTTTTCTTTGCCTGGCGGGCTCGTAATCATGGCAGTAAAATATTTTACGAGTTCTAATTTTTGATCAGGCTTAAGAAGGTTTTGAGCTAACTTCTGAATATTAAGCCAGTAGTATTTATGCCACTTGCTGGATTTAAGACCAAAATATAAATTAAACCCGTCAACATAGGTTATAACACGCTGCATTTAGAACGCCTTTTAGGGTATTGACAAAGTTTTTGAAGTCGGATATATATTATATATACAGCGCTAACGATAGTATCGTTAGTCCGACGCCTCCAACCGAAAGGAAGGGGGCGTTTCTATTTTGACTTCTTTTTTATCACAAATTTACCCAATATATCCACTAAATATTATCCCTTACCCTCAGTCCTTATCCTTGGATCAAGATAAGAATAAGAGATATCCACCAGCAGGTTTATCGCCACAAATACAACCGCTCCTACAAGGACCGTGCCCATTATCACAGGGTAATCCCTCTTCATGATCCCGTCCAGGGCGTACCTACCCATTCCGTCCCACCCGAATATCGTCTCTGTAAGGACTGAGCCGTTAAGGTAGCTCCCGAAGTCTATTCCTATCAGGGTTACTATCGGTATCAGGGCGTTTCTCAGGGCATGCTTCATTACTACCATGAATTCATTAAGCCCCTTTGCCCTGGCTGTTTCTATGTAAGGCTTTGATAGGACCTCCAGCATGCTGGACCTGGTTATCCTTGATATATATGCCGCTGAGTGGATTCCAAGGGTCGATGCAGGGAGTACGAGATAGATGAGGGAGGTTCCTGTCCCGGATGGCGGAAGCCAGTGCAGAGTCAGGGCAAATATGAGCATAAGGATAAGCCCCACCCAGAATACAGGAAGGGAAATGCCCCATAGCGCTATTAACGATGCGGTTTTCCCGAGGAAGGAGTCCCTGAAGACCGCTGATATGACACCAAGGATTATTCCTGCAACGGTTGCAAATAGGGTAGCGGCCAGTGCAAGTTTAAATGTATTTGGAAGCTTTTCTGCTATGTCTTCAGCAACCCTCCTGTTTGTATAATAAGACCTTCCAAGCTCCCCCTTGAGTATCAAACCAAGATAGCCGATGTATTGGATAATGACCGGTCTGTCTTCACCGAGGTCCCTCTTTATCTTTTCCAGGACCTCTTTAGGCGCCCTCTCACCCACCATCCCCGCAGCCGGGTCTCCTGGAACCGCCTTCATAAGGAAGAAGGTAACAATGGTGACACCCAGGAGGGTGGGGATGAAGAGGAAGAGGCGTTTTAGGATGTATGCTGTCATGGGTTTACCCTACCTCGTTATACTCCCTTGCCCTGAACCTCACCCCCAGCTCCTTTTCAGCAATCTCCCTGCACCGCTCTACAGGGACTCCAGGAAGGGCCACAACAGATGCCTGGACTTCCAGGATATAGCTTTTTGCCTCTTTAATAAACTCTTTAACTGCCTCATAGGCTGCCTCCCCTTGCGGAGGACGGCAGATTTTTACATATCTCTCGGCGCTTTCTGCATTGAGGCTTACAGATATTGAATCAACCAGGCCTTTCAGCTCAGGGAGGATGTTCCTGCCGTGGACGAGGTTAGCGAGGCCGTCTGTATTTATCCTTACCTTTAGATCTCTTGACTTGAGCCATTTTGCAACTTCCTTTACAATATCCAGCCTTAACAAAGGTTCTCCGTATCCGCAGAAGACGACCTCCTTGTATCTGGAAGGGTCGCCTATTGCTGTAATTACCTCATTAAAATCCGGCTCATGGGAAAGTTCAAGGTAGTGGCCTTTTACGGTATAGGATTTGAACTTGGCGCAGAATGCGCACCGGTTTGTGCATCGGTTTGTTATGTTCAGGTAAAGGGAATCCCTTATGGGATAGGCCAGCTTGACCTCTTTTTCTGCGCCGTCAATGCCGAACAGCTCCTTTACATTCAGGGTCGTAATCCTTGAAACATCCTCAAAGGATAACTCTTTTATCTCGGCAATGGTCTTTGCAACCTCCCTCACAAAGGCTGGTTCGTTCCTCTTTCCCCTGTGGGGAACCGGTGCCAGGTAAGGGGAGTCGGTCTCGACCATTATTCTTTCAATCGGGACTTGCTCCACAACCTTCCTCGCATCCTCGGCCTTAGGGAAGGTGATAACTCCCGTAAATGATATATAAAACCCCAGCTTCAGTATCTCCTTTGCAAACTCCTCATCCCCTGAGAAGCAGTGAACAACACCCTTTTTAATCCCCTCTTCCTTCAGTATTCTAAGTGTATCCTCATGGGCGTCCCTGTCATGGATTATCACCGGCTTATCAAGTTCCCTGGCTAAAGAGAGAAGCTCTCTGAACCTGATGTTCTGGAAGTCCTTTGGAGAGAACTCCTTGAAGTAGTCGAGTCCAATCTCTCCTATGGCAACTACCTTTGGGGATTTGGCCAGCTCTCGAAGCGTCTGGATGGTCGTCTCGTCCATCTCCTTTACATCATGTGGATGGATACCGACGGAGGCATAGACGTTTTCATATCTTTCGGAAAGCTCCACAGCCTTCCTGCTTCCGCTGAGGGTCGCTCCGACAGAGATCAGGTACCCAACCCCGGCCTCTTTGGCCCTCTTTATGACCTCATACCGGTCTAAGTCAAACTCCTTCATCTCTAAGTGGGCATGGGTGTCTATAAGCATGGAGAAATTATACAGGTTGCAGAGGAAAGGTGTCAATCTATTTGCCCTCTTTGGCATAGACATATGGGCAAGGCATATACTCATATACAAAGGACGTCACAGACTGATATTCATTAAAGGAAGGGGGTTGTAAAAAGTGTAGACGCGACCCTCTGAGGCTTTATGTCACAGTAAAATGTCACAGCATGTCACAGTAAGATGTCACAGTAAAGCATAGTGTTTTGTCCCAAAAATAGACATTGCCTATATACAGTCCTCTCCCTTAACTCCCTACCGAGTTTTTAAAAAGATAGATTAGGATTTTCTTCTATACGGTGATTGTTTCTCTCGCTGGTTACCTCTCTATGTTTACATAAAGGCG
>JAUSKU010000061.1 GCA_030646755.1 Deltaproteobacteria bacterium | reverse complement strand
TGGAAATATGGTCTGTTGTATCATCTCTTTAACCCTCCTGGATTTTTGGTTTCACCACACAGGTGAGGATTATACCTCACTGAAACCTTGGATCCAAGAGGGTTTTTGCGTTTTATGGGGCAGCTAACGCGGAATTTGGGTATCTGCCTTGCTTTCAGGTTGTTACGGCAGAGAATATCCTTGACATTGCTTGAATGATGGAATAATTATTAAGCAGGTTCGACAGGAGAAACCTGTGGACACTTCATTATTGAAGGAGGTACTTGTATGGAAGTTCGTGAAAAGGCATTAAAAACTCGAAGGTTTGGCATCAAGGTTCACGCAATCACGTTGTTTGTCTTCTTCACTGTGCTCCTTGCTTCAAGTGCGATGGCCCACTCTAAGGCGTTCCAGGGAAGAAAGCTGTTTGTCACTTACTGCTACTTGTGTCATGGGACGAGTGGAAAAGGGGATGGTCCTCTATCAAGCAAGCTGAAGGTCCCTCCGGCGGATCTGACCGACAATGCCAGGGTCGGGAAGAGGACCGATGTCGAACTGTTCGGCATAATCCAGGGCGGCAAGCATGACTTGGTCACTAAAGATATGCCGAAGTGGGGCAAGGTCATACTTGGCCCCCAGATAGAGGCCTTAGTGGCTTATGTCCGGTTTCTTAGCCTGTCCAAAAATCCTTTAATAGGTGACGCTGAAGTGGGCGAGCATATATATTTGGACTATTGCACATCCTGTCACGGGGAAAAAGGAAAGGGTGACGGCATAATGATGAGCATTGTCCCCATCAAAGCTGCTGACCACACCAATGCGGAGAGGATGGACAAGATGACAAATGAGGAATTGGTCAGAATAGTGACTAACGGTAAAGATGCAGGTTCATTTATGCCGGGATGGAAAGGGATTTTATCGCAATCGGAGATAGAGGCTGTGGTAAGCTACATGCGCTTCTTATCCCATTAATCTTTTATTTTTGAATTAGATGACAGAACTTCCACAAACAAGGAGGCATCAAATGAAGAAGATAAATAAGTTTATACTGCTGTCCTTATTTGCAGTAGTCGCACTTGTTGCTGCGTCGTCCAAGAGTTATGCGGTTCCGGCATTTTCCCGCCAGATGGGGGTAGAATGCAGCAGTTGTCATTTCCAGCAGTTCCCGTTGTTAAACCAGTTCGGAAGGGCCTTTAAGGCCGGCGGGTTTATCATGGGTACGCAGCCGCATATAGAAGGCGACAGGATGTCTCTGCCTAACGTGCTGAACGCATCTTTCATCGCAAAGATCAGGTATCAGAAGACGAACGGAGACTCAAGCCCTGAGGATGGCACTGATAGGGGTGAGTTGCAGTTCCCTGACGAGGCTGCGTTGTTTTTAGGGGGTCAGGTGGGTGAACATATAGGGTTTGCACTGGAGGCCCAGTTTGCGGACCCGGATGCCCCGGTCTTCGCCAGCTTCAAGATGCCGGTTGTTTATGATGTGGCAGGCGCAAAAGTGAGCGTGATCCCCTTCACCACCGACGGACTCGGCGCAGCATTCGGTTTTGAACTGCTCAATACCGGAGCCGTGAGGAATATAAGGCTTACGGAGCATAGAAAAGAGGTTTCCGCCCAGCAGTACCTCGGAACAGACGGGGCGGCTACAGGTTTTGCATTTGTGGCGGCAAATGATATGGGTTTCATTAATATATCCCAGTGGGCGCCTGTCCACGGCACAAATGACAATTCGTTTTTAAATTACTTCAGGGTTGCCGCAACTCCTCAGGTAGGAGGATGGGACCTCGGCATAGGAGGTCAATTGTGGTCCGGGACTTCCGAAGGGACATTCGGCGGGGTTGAAGCCCCCGGAACAAAGAAAAAGGCCGAGGCATGGGCTGTCGATGCGCAGGCCCAGGGGGCCATCGGGCCGATACCCGTGGGGATTTATCTGACTTACGGAGTGGCTGCCAAGACCGATTCGGGAGACACGGAAAACATATTTAACAACAAGGCCGACGACGAGACGGCGGCAACCATCGCCGCAGAGGCGACGGTGCTCCCTTACACGCAGGTGTCCCTTGCCTACAGGACTGCCGATAACGGGGATACCTCCGACAGCGAAGACAACGCAACAGCAATAGGCGTCAAATACCATCTGACGCAGAACGTGCAGTTGTCATTAAACCATACTATTTATTTCGGCGATGCCAACAAGGACAACCGTGGAGGGAATGGGGACCAGCTTACAACCCTTATGATCTTCGCAGCGTTCTAAGTTGCTCCTCACTCTGGCCCTCTACCGCAAGGGGTGAGGGAATTAAAATCATCTCCCCTCCCTTGACGGGAGGGGATTGAGGGGAGGGTGAAATCATCTTTTAGAAATCTCCACAAAAGCGCACTTCAGATATTCCGTCTCCCTCATGGGCAGCAGCACAGGATGGTCCCTTCCCTGGGAGCGGAACTCAAGAAGCCTTGCACTCTTCCCTGCATCCCTGGCAGCCTTGACAAGGATATCGGTGAAGAGTTCCCTTTCTATATGATGAGAGCATGACGATGTTACAAGGATTCCGCCGTCTTTAAGGAGCTTCATGGCCGTCATGTTTATCTCGTGATATCCCCGAACTGCATCAGCAACCTCCTTTTTGCTCTTTACAAATGCAGGTGGGTCCAGGACTATTACATCAAACTTCTCCCCCTTTTTTTCAACATCTCTTAAAAAATTAAAAACATCGGCCTTTATAAATTTACAGATCTGGGAATAACCGTTAATCTCGGCATTCTCCGTGGCAAGGTCAACAGCCCCCTGTGATGCATCAACACCAATGACCTCTTTTGCGCCACCCTGTGCAGCATACATGGACCAGCCGCCTGAATAGCAGAAGCAGTCCAGGACCTTCTTCCCTTTTACGTATTCGTGAAGCCTCTCCCTGTTTTCCCTCTGGTCCAGGAAAAACCCTGTCTTCTGTCCTTCCAGAAGGTCTACAAGGAACCTGTTCCCGTTCTCCTCCATAACGACCTTTGGATCGCCGCTTCCCCTGATTATCCCCTTTCGCTCGTCAAGCCCCTCCAGCTTCCGTACAGATACATCATTCCTCTCAACCATGATTCGTGGCCTAAGCAGCTCTTCAAGGATATCGCAGATAGTATCCTTCCAGAGCTCCATCCCGAGGGCCAGGGTTTGAATGGACAAGCTGTCCCCATACCTGTCTACTATCAAACCGGGCAGGAAATCGCCTTCGCTGTGTATAAGCCTCAAGGCCTTGAGGCCGGGCAGCAGCCTCTCGCGCCTGTCTATGGCCTTTTTTATCCTTTTGAGGAAAAAATCCCTGTCGATGGTCTCTTCCCTGTAGGTCAATATCCTTGCCGCTATCAGGGAATGGCGGTTTATATACCCCCTCCCGACAAAACCTCCCCTGAAATCCTTGATGTCTGTTATATCACCATCGGAGGCAAGACCCCTGATCTCAGCTATCTCATTGCTGAAAACCCAGAGATGGCCGATCCTCAGTCTTCTGTCGCAGTCTTTTTTTAATATGACTTCAGGCATATTTGAACCTTATGATATCCATTGATTGAAATAGGTGGAGATGGAGGTAAGGGAATTGGTGTATATAAGGACGCCGATTATTATCAGCAGGATGCCGCTGATGACGGTAAGGGCCTTCATGTGTCTTACGATGCCCTGGAAGAAGGATAAGAAACTGTTGATGGCAACCGCTGAGATTATAAAAGGTATGCCGAGGCCAAGGGAGTATGCGGTGAGAAGTGTGATCCCCCTGGTCATGGTCTCCGCCGTGCTGGCGTATAGGAGGATCGAGGCTAATATAGGCCCGATACAGGGGGTCCATCCGGCCCCGAAGACGAGCCCTATAATGACAGATCCAAGATACCCCATAGGCTTTTCTTTCAGTTCCGCCTTCTTGTAAACCTGTAGGAATCTGATATTAATGAGGCCGGAGAAATGGAGGCCGAAGATTACTACTATGACGCCGCCTACCTTCCTTAAAAGGGTCTGATGTCTGGCCATCACCTGGCCTAATAATGAGGCGGAGGCCCCCAGGGAGATGAACACTATGGAAAAGCCTAAGACAAAGGCCAGGGAGTGGAAGAACGTCTCCATCCTGTGACCTTTTTCTCCTTCAGTCTTGAGCCTTTCGAGGGAGAGCCCCGTTATGTATGTAACATAAGATGGTATCAGTGGCAGGATGCAGGGTGATGCAAAAGACAGCACCCCTGCAGAAAAGGCCAGAAACAGCGAAACGTTTTGTTCTCCTAACATAATTATCCTAAATTCAGCAATGGACACAGATTGACACAGATATTTTGGTTCTTTCTCATTTTGAGTGGGTAGCCTCTTTAAACTCCCCCTCCCGCAAGGGGAGGGGAAATAATTTACCTACTTGAAATGAGAAAGAGCCGATATTTTATGATTTACACTGATAGAAAATTTATCTGTGAAAACCATATTTTTCTCTGGAAGTCAGTGTCAAAAGAGTTTAAATCTTTCGGGTGTGTCCCACTGGGGTTTTAATCATTATTTCAAGAGGCCGTTTATAAAATCTATGACGTCGGGCTTCATCCAGTCTGCCGGACCGATTATCTTTTCCGAGATCACACCTTTTTTATCTATCAAAAAAGTTTCGGGGACCCCGGTAATCCCGTATGCGGAGCCTGCCTCCTTGTTAGGATCATGATAGACAGGCATTGAATAATTATTTGTCTTCATGAATTCCCTGACGGTATCAATATTTTCATCAATACTTACAAGGAGCATGACAAACTCCTTATTTTCCTTATACTTCTGATACAATGCCTCCATGGATGGCATCTCTTCCCTGCATGGAGGGCACCAGGTCGCCCAGAAGTTCAGCACAACCACCTTTCCCTTCAACTGCGAAAGTGAGATGGTCTTTCCTTCAAGGTCGTGCACTGTGATATCAACCGAAGCCATCCCTTTTTCCGGCGGCCCCTTTTCTTCACCCTCTTTTTTCCCCTTGCAGGCGCTTAAGGCCAGGCATAACAGCAGGCTAATGCAGAGTAGGCTTTTTTTCTTCATCTTTCTCCACCCTCTCCCCTTCTATTTTGAATTCTTCCGAGGCCCAGCCTCCCAAGTCTTTTGTCTTGCATCTTTCGGAGCAGAAGGGCCTGAACGGGTTACCTTCCCATTCCGTCTTTTTATGGCATGTGGGACATTTCACCTTCATGGCAGCATGTTAAGATAGGAGCTTTCTGAAGTCAACGAGATTTATTTGAACCCGCTCTTATCCCTTGCGCAACTTCCCGCAGGGATTTCGGCCCCCGGGTGGCAACTTGTGCAGTCCTTTCTTCCCGGCATAACGGCGGTCTCAGGCTGGACCTCTTTCCCCTTTCTGTCGTGGTACTGGGGAAACTGCCCGGGGGCAATAGTGCTTCCAGGGACGGGGACCTGCTCATAAGGTTTGTAGCTTACCTTCCAATCCTTGTAAACAAGGTAATGACAATGGCCGCAACCCTCGTCAGGAGGGGTCGGGCCTGTATGCTGCTTGAGGGCAGAAAATGTGCAGGAGGCCAGAAAAAGCCCGCCGATTAGTATCAAGATGTACTTCTTCATTTATCCTCCAGAAAGAGTATTAATGTCTTTTATTTTCAGGCCTTCCTTATATACCTCTCCCTTTGAAATCCCAAAACCTTTCGCCACGGCCTCTACTGACTCTTTCATAGATAGTCCGCTTTTAATGGCCTTTTTTAGCTCGTCAGAGATAGAGCCTTTAAAATGTTCTCCGTGAAATCCATCGAGGATTATAACAACCTCCCCTTTTATAGATCTTTTTCCCAAAGAAGCCAGGACCTCAGATACCCTTCCCCTCAATGTCTCCTCAAAGAGCTTTGTCAACTCCCTTGCCACTGCAAGACTCCTGTCGCCCATTTTATCATGGATATCCTGTAATGTCGAAAGGAGCCTTTGTCCCAAAAATAGACATTGCCTATATACAGTCCTCTCCCTTAACTCCCTACCGAGTTTTTAAAAAGATAGATTAGGATTTTCTTCTATACGGTGATTGTTTCTCTCGCTGGTTACCTCTCTATGTTTACATAAAGGCG
>JAUSKU010000034.1 GCA_030646755.1 Deltaproteobacteria bacterium | reverse complement strand
TTTTTTCTTTCTCCCTTTGGCCATTATTATGGGCAATCATTAACATAAGTATGTGAAAATGTACAGAGTTTTTTTCAACGATAACAATATTCTAACGGGTAAAGACAGGGCAGCAGGAAGCATACCGAACAGTATTGGAAGCGTCCCTTGATTCCCTGAGAAAAAGATCCAGGCGCTTGCGCTGTCCCGATTGCTTGAAGATATCAGGTGAGAAAATCGCTCAGGGCTTGCTTATCTCAAAAACTGCAATAAACCACAGACTAAACCGGGGGTTGTCCATATGTTACCCAGTCTGTTAATTATGCAAGGGTGGTTCTTGAGCGTCCTTTCAGCTATCGTTCGATTCATTTTTTGAGCTTCATCAGGTCTTCCACGAGTTTATGTATCTTCGTTGAGGGGTTATCCGTGCCGCTTGTCTTGTGAAATTCTTCGAGCCGTTTGGCTCTACTTAGAGCATCGGGGAGTTTGAGTTCCACTATTTTAAAAATCTGCTGATTTCCTTTTTCATAGTCAGGGATATATGTTTTAAGTTTCGATAATACGAGGGCGCAATTAGAGTCATTCCCGGCAGCACAAAAAGAGCCGGTGGTGTAAGTGTAGTGAAGGAGCAACCATATTTCAAAACACGGAATAGATGTAATTGAGTGCAGTTCAGCATTATTTTTCAGCCGCGTAGACCGGATTTTATCAATGGCGGGTGCATATGTAGTATGTTTATCCTTGTCAAAGACGCAGTACACCCGATCATAGCTGGGATCTTTATTGAATTCTTTAATCGCAGAGTTTACAACACTGAGCGGATCAGAACCGGTTGTGTTATCAGCAATGATGATATTTGCACTGCTGAGGCGTAAGCTATCTTTAAGCCCTTTGAAATAGTTGGGCTCGGTCTTTGATCCTTCACAGACGATCAGAACCACGGCGTAAGGAGCTCGTTTAGCATGTCTCCTATGCAGCGATTCCGCTTTACGTGCTTTCCGTTTACCCATTAGAACTTAAATTCTCCAATATATGGAAGAGCGCCATATCGGCCTTTAAGGTATCCATTTTCCAGTGCTTCCTTTTTACGAGGGCTGAAATCACTTAGAGGATAAAGCTTGGTTGCACTTTCACTATCCTTTTCTACAAACCAGACCTGATCACGGCGGAAGATATCTGTGTCCAGGATGGAAGTGTCGTGGGTCGTGAAAATCAATTGGGCATTATTTTTATTGATCTCCTGGTTATGAACAAGGTTGATAAGAAACCTCACCATAAGAGGATGAAGACTCGTATCCAACTCATCAACAAACAGGATTCGTCCCTTTGCCAATACATCGAGCCAAGGCCCAGCAAAGGCAAAAAGTTTCTGGGTCCCATCCGATTCTTCAGGTAAGTTAATTGGGATAAACTCCTGCGTATCATGGATTTTATGAAGAAAATTTACAGTAGTTACCTCAGATTCAGCAACAGATTGAGTCGAGATGGATTTTTCAGCATCAAATTTTACTGTTACAGTTTTTGCCTTTTGTGTTTGAAGGATTATATCATGAATGCTCAAATCTGCGGCATTCATAAATTCCATCATTCGTTTTTTGCCTTCTTCTGATCCACACTGGTCAATTGAAAATTGCAGATTAATTCCTAAACCAGGTAGAACAACAGCAAGTTTATGTTGGAACCAGTTGAATACAGGCTTGAGCTGTTCATTGTTGAGCTGAATAGCGGTCGATAGAAAAAGTCCATTCTGACGGGTTGCTGTTTGCCAAATGTCCCGTAGGTGCCGAGGGCCGGTAAACTTAGTTCCAAACTCCCAATCATATCTTTTTTCTTGAGAAAGGAATGTTCGTTCAAACCACCTCTGCGGCTTCCCCTCCGGATAGGCCAAGAGCCACTCGTGTGTTACCCTGTGATTATTCACGGCAAAACCGTACTGGTAGCGGACATTATCCTGAATGAAAGTAACCTCAAATTCACTAGGCTCCAAGCGGGTTGTACTGCTAAACAGAAAAGGTGCGACATTAATGCCTTGCCCTTCTTGTAAAGCTTGAGAAGTGAGGACAAAATTCTGCATGAAATTTATTGCACGCATGATATTGCTCTTGCCTGCTGCATTAGGGCCATAAATCACTCCAGACCTAAGTAAGCTCGGCGCAGCCTTCAAGCCAGATGGGAAGGTATTTTGTTTTTGCAGTTCCTTTCCAGTACCAGCAACCAAACTTAGAGTTTGAGTTTCGCGAATAGAGCGAAAATTATTAACATTAAATTCGATAAGCACGTTAATTCCTTTTTGAATATAATTTTAGATGGATTATTGCATAAAATCAGCAAATGTCAACCTTAAATTAGTTTATCAGAGTTTTTTTAAGTTGCAAGGGCAGTTTGTAAGTTTAAACCGTTTTTAGTAAACGCCCGCCTTGTCTCCCCCATAATCTGCCGTAGTTCTGTTTCCGGCTCATCTCCTACCACTCTACTCAAATCCAGTTCCCCCTTGAACGCCCGCTGGCTGAGGGAGGCGTAAAGGTTTTCCAGTTCGGCAAGGCTTTGGGTCTGTTTGGCTTTGATGGATTCGACCTTTTCGACGATGGCGGCGAATTGGTTTTGGAGGGGGAGAGGCGGAAGATTAACTGGTAACACATTTATTTTTGTTAATGTTAATCTTTGTATCGCCCCGCCTGACATTCCCTGTAGGATTTTAGCTTTAACTATTCGATTGTTTAACCAATAACATAGGTATTCAGAATTACATTTGCTTGTATCGACCCTTAAAAGTGCAAGACTTGAAAGCATACTGAATTCAAAATTATATCTATTTATTGCAGCATAGCCAGTAGTTGCTCCGTCCTTAATGTATAAAATATCTCCACTTTTAGGGTCACATCTTTTATATATATCTTTATGATCTTTTTCTGAGATATACCAAGGGTTACTAAAAAAATTAACTTTGTTTTCTCTTACATGTTTTGCTGTAATATACGGTATTCCCTCTTTTGTAATTGGCGGAGAAAAATGCGTTCCATCAGTAATTCTAAGGCAAACGTCTTTAAGCACCTTCTTCTCCCACCCCTTCTCATTCCTCACCGGATCCCCAAACATCTCCAGAAAGGTGCTCTTCAGCAGTTCATCCAGCGCCTTGATGCTCTCTTTGCGTTTGGCAATCAGCCGTTCCGCGCGGGTGAGAACGGTCGCAATACGGATTTGGTCGTCGAGGGGAGGAAGGGGGATTTGGATTTTTTTCAGATGGCTCGGCCCAAAGTTTAATTGAGCCGAGCCAGTAATAAGTTTGCCTATTTGAATTTTAAAAAGTTTTGTTTTAAGAAAATATTTTAAGAACTCCAGTGTTGCTAATTTGTCGTCTAAAACTTGAAACCTAATTGTGCTGGTATTCATACAGAGCGGAAGATGCTCTTTTTTAACAAATGCTATTTTGTTATGGAAATTATCTACAACAACTCCAGAACTTGCAATAACAAGATCACCTTCGTTTGCTAAGAAATGCCTATAAGGCCCACCTGCTTCTGCTTCATCAAGGTAAAGTTTCGTATTTGATAAGTCGAGAATACCATTGTTTATATTACTCCCATTGAGTAGCTTTATTCCTTTCTCTCTAAACTGCCATTTTCTTACACCAGGCCCTTCTTGAAAAAAGAACACATCTGGGATATTTTTTATTACCCAAGTGTTGGGAAGATTTGAAAATATACTATTCATCCCAGCATCCCCTCAAGGTCGTTCAACTCCTGACTTATCTCTCCTTCCATAGTCTTAAGCCTGGCAAGGATCACTGCCGGTTTCTCATACGACACCTCTTCAAAGACATCTTCCTTGTATTTGCTCATGGAAAGGTCATACCCTTCCTCCACAATCTCTGCCTTGGGCACAAAGAAGAACTTCCCCTTGCGGTCGCTCTCCTTTTTCGGGTCGCGCTTTTTAAATTGCGCTACAATCTCCTGCAAATCGCCGTAGCCTTCAAGCTTGGTGCGCTTGTCGTCCAGGGAGTAGCCGTCACTCTGCATATCGTAAAACCAGACATTCTCCGTCTCTCCCCCCTTGGTAAAGATCAGGATTGCAGTGCTCACCCCCGCATACGGCTTGAAAACGCCGCTGGGCATGGTGACAACGGCCTTCAGTTCGCACTTTTCAATAAGGATCTTCCGGGCCTCCACAAAGGCCTTTCCACTGCCGAACAGCACCCCTTGAGGAACGATCACCCCGGCGGTCCCTCCCATCTTAAGCATGTTATATATGCTCTCCACAAAAAGGAGTTCAGTTTTGGTAGTGTCTAATTTGAAAGACTCATTGATATCTCCCTTGTCAATGCTGCCGGTAAAGGGCGGGTTTGCCATGATGATGTTATAGCGGTTAGGTTCGTTAAAACCCTTGCTAAGGGTGTCCTTGTAGTCTATGTGCGGGGTGTCCACCCCGTGCATCATCAGATTCATAAGGCCAAGGCGCACCATAGTCACATCGAAATCATACCCATAGAGGCTGTTGTTTATGATGTCGCTCACATCCTTTGTCAGGAGACTGCTGACTGAGTTGCGGATAAAGCCGTCTTCATCGGGCTTGATATCCTTCCTGTTCTTGTCCAACTGCGTCACCATGTACTGATAGGCCCCCAGCAGGAAGCCTCCGGTGCCGCAGGCCGGGTCTGCTATGGAATGCCCAAGCTGCGGCGCAACCAGTTCGGCAATCAGCTTGATGATATGGCGCGGGGTCCTGAACTGGCCGTTCTTCCCGGCGCTGGCGATCTCGGATAGGAGCATTTCGTAGACATCACCCTGGATGTCCTGAAACGCCTGTCCGCCTTTGCTTGAATCCTTCTCGATCTCTGCGAATATATCTTCAATGGTGGCCATAGCCTCCACCAGCAGCGACGGCTTGGGGATGATGAAGACCGCATTCTTCATGTGATGGGTGAAGGGGGACTCTTCTCCATTGAGCTGCTTTAAAAAGGGGAATACCCTCATCTGGACATGATTAAGCATCTCCTCCGCCGACATCCTTTTGAAATGGCTCCAGCGAAGGGTCTCCTTGTCGATATAGTTCTCTTTATTATCGGACATCCCGGTGGGCAGCCATCTGCCTTCGTATATGGATTTATAGGGCAGGCCTGTGAATTCTGCGTCCCTCTTTTTCTTCAAGTCGAGATCATCAAGTCTCTTCATAAATAGGAGATAGGTGATCTGCTCTATGGCTGTGAGGGGATTGGCTATTCCGCCGCTCCAGAACTTGTTCCAGAGTTGATCTATCTTGCCTTTGAGCGCCGAGTTGCTTTGTAACATATTATGCAGCCATCCTTTCTGTCAGTTCGACTATGTCGTTTATTACCGAAGGGGTAAAAAGCCCGCGTATGCCTTCGGGATGCAGGCGGGTAAAGGGGGATTCTATCAGGTTCTTCTTTTGAACGCTCTCCCGCTCCATGATATATTCCTTCAGGAGGTTCAGGAAGTCCAACTGCCGCAAGCTGAGATTGGAATGGTCTTGAATAAACTGCTCAAAGGCCCTGCCTACCTTTTCAGGAAAGGATTCCAGTTTCTCCAGCCCTAAGATATGACGTATGAACTGGATGAACCGGGCCTTCCGGTTTTTATAGACATTCCGCAGAAGCTCTTCGGTGATGTGCGGATGTTCATCGTGGAGGAGGGCCGCCAGGTCGTCGGCCTCTTTATCGCTGATCTCCCTCCCCTCTTTGATCTTCTGCAATATCGGATTGCTCTCGGTCAGTTTCGTGACAAGGGCCTCCACCATTTCACGATATCTTGAGATGCTGACCGCCTCATGCTCCGGCCCGAACTCCACCATCTCCTTGGTCTTAACCACGTCGGTAAAATCAAACTGGGCAGGCCCCGTAATGTTGACCTGTCCGTCTCGGTATTTCATCAAGGGGGAGAGTCGTTCCGCCAGCTCATCAAAGGTGTCGTCCGTTGCCTTGGCCCAGAAGTGGTTGGTCTGGGCCTGTTTGATGAGAGCCTCTTCCTTTGCGACAATATTCACCGACAAAGGAAGCTCGCTTATAATCTCAACCACGTTGTCTTTCAGCGTCTCAAATTTGCCTTTTTCATCGGCCTGTCTGGCCAGGGAGGCCTCCAGGAGGTCTTTCTGGAAACGCATGGCCTTGAAGTCGGCTTGGGACACAGTGCGGAAAAGAGGCTTGATGGTGCTCCTCAGATACTCGATCTTTTCGTGATTCAGGCTTACCCAGAAGTTGTCGTCTTCGATCCTATTAAGGTCCGTGGCCGCATCCTGGATGACCACGGAGTTTTGGGGAAGCTCTTTTATCTGCTGTCTCAATTTCCCGCTCTCTTTCTGGGCAATCTCGACCTTTCCGGTATCAATCGCCTTTTCGATCTTGTCCAGCCTGATCCCCACAAATCGCACAGGCAGAGGGATCTGCTGGGTGTTTTCCTTACCCTTTGGATTCAGCTTGAAATACTCAAAGTTGTCCCAACAATCGAGAATCAGGAAACGGTCTTTATCGGTGCACCAGGGCTTCATCTTTGCCGGTTCCAGGAGACGGGTGCCGCGTCCGATCATCTGCCAGAATTTGGTGTAGGAATAGACCGGCTTGGCGAAGACCAGGTTCACTACCTCCCGCACATCTATGCCTGTATCGAGCATGTCCACACTCAACGCAATGCGCGGCATATCGTTGTTGGTGAACTGGGCCAGCAGACCACTCTTTCCGTAAACCCTCGGGTCATCGGAGACCAGCACCTTGGCCAGCTCCCCCTTATGTTCCGGATAAAGGGAATCAAAAATCTTCTCGATCCTGCGGGCATGGGAGATGGAGGAACAAAAGAAGATGGTCTTACCGGGGAGGACGCCGTTATGGTCTTTGATCGACTCCTCCATGAACTCCTTTACAATGAGGGCATTGGTCCCCTTATTGATAACCGTCTTTTCAATCTGTGTTCCCTCAAAGTTGATCTCCTCAATCTCCTTCCCCTCCAGAATCAGCCTTTTCTGGTCTTCCAGGGAGATGGTCCGCTTGCTGATCCCCTCATCCTGAAACCTGGTGTGGATCTTCATCACCTGAAAGTTGCAGAGATAAGGCGGGACATTGTTGACCGCCTCTTCGTAGGTATAGGCAAAGGTCGGAATGCCATCCTCACAGTTGAACAGCTTGAAGGTGTTGTGATCTATCACGTCCGTCGGGGTGGCAGTAAGGCCGAGGGTGATCGCCTTGAAATAATCCAGTACCTCGCCATAGGTGTTATAGATGGAGCGGTGACTTTCATCCACTACGACGAGGTCAAAGAAATGGGGAGACAGGGAGTTCTCATCTTCCCGGATAATGTTCAGCATAGTGGGATATGTTGAGATGTATATGCGCCTGTCCGTGGCAATGAGCTTCTCGCCCTCCTTCGGCCAACGCGGTTCATTGGGGAGATGCTCCTTAAAGGCATCAAGCCCCTGTCCCCGCAAGGCAATCCTGTCTACCAGAAAGAGAATCCTCTCCGCCTGCCCTGCCCGCATGAGGGCGTCCACAAGGGCGATGCAGGTTCTCGTCTTGCCGGTCCCCGTTGCCATCACCAGAAGGAAATTGCGCTGCTTCTTTTCAATTCCTTCCATGACCGCACGAATGGCGCTAATCTGGTAGTCTCTTCCGGCAATCGCGGTGTTTATAAGCTCATCAGCAAGGGGCTTTTTATGTTCACGGATATATTGATAACGTTCCAGGTCGTCTCTTGAGGGGAACCCGACCACCTTGCGAGGCGGGTAGTTATCCAGATCCCAGAAGTAGATCTCAAGGCCATTGGTGTAAAAACAGAAGGGGAGCTTCCCCCCTGTCTGCCTCTGGATATTGTGGCAGTATTGCTTTGCCTGCTCCCGGCCTATGGCCGGGTCTTTGGATGTCTTTTTGGCCTCGACAACGGCAAGGGGCTTTCCATCTCTTCCCAAAAGGACATAATCGCTGTATTGATGCCCTTCGTAAGGTGTCCGTGGCTCATGCACACCCTCAGGCAATGGGACGGCAATATCAAATTCAGGCACGACCTGCGTAAGATTGTTCACATCCCAGCCGGCAGATCTCAGCTTTGTGTCAATCAGTTCTTTTCGGGTTTGTGCCTCTGTCTTCAAGATGCTGAAAGATAACACATTTTCATAAAATAAAACAATCAGAAACGGGTCAGCTTTGCAAGGTTGAGTAGGGCGAAGGTATGAGGGTTGCCCTGGCATGAGCTTGACTTGAGGGGAGCAAAAGGGAATCACTCCTTTGCAGGCGGTTGAGCGCATTTTTGCAAAGATTTCAGAGGTCATTTGAGATATTACCTTTGCATACCTTGCTCGCTGCCATACGGCAATTGATTTTACTTTAAAATCCCCATTTTTTACGCTATATTCCATCCATGTCGAGGAAGAAGCTTTATCTTATAGACGGGAATTCTTACATCTACAGGGCCTATTTCGCCATTCCATACCTTTCCAACTCCAAAGGCCTCCCCACCAACGCCATATACGGGTTCACCAACATGCTGATGAAGGTCATAAAGGAGGAGTCCCCTGATTACCTTGCCATTGCCTTTGATTCCAAAGGGCCCACCAGGAGGCATATAGAGTTTGAAGACTACAAGGCCCACAGGCCTGCCATGCCTGATCCCCTATCAAGGCAGATCCCTTATATCCACAGGATGGTGGAGGCCTTCAACATCCCCGTGTTGATAATGGAAGGGGTGGAGGCGGACGACATCATAGGGACCATTGCAAGAAAGGCCGAGAAGGACGGGATGGAAGTCATCATAATCACGGGGGACAAGGATATATTCCAGATAATCTCCCCACACATAAAGATATACGACACCCTTAAGAATAAGTACTTTGGAATAGATGACGTAAAAGAGCGCTTTGGAACTGACCCGGAAAGGGTTGTGGAGGTCATGGGACTCATGGGCGACTCTTCCGACAACATCCCGGGAGTTCCTGGGATAGGGGAGAAGACGGCCAAGGCGCTTATTGAAGAGTACGGGACCATTGAAAACCTCCTTAATAACCTTGAAAAGATAAAAAAGCCCAAGCTAAAGGAATCTCTCAGGGAAAATACAGAGCTGGCAAGGCTCAGCCGGTCGCTTGCAACCATCCAGACCGATATTCCCATTGAGACGGAGTACAAGGAACTCTCCATATCAAAGCCAGATAACGAAAAGCTCTTCCCCCTTTTAAAGGAGCTGGAGTTCACAGCCATGCTGAAGATGGCCGCCCCTGAGGTCTCAGTAAAGGAGCATCTGACCTTGGAGCCGGATATGGCCGTTGAAAAGCTCAGGGGAGAGGGCGAGATTGCCATGAAACTGATTTCTGACGATCCCGATCCTATGAAGGGGAAGATCGATGGAATAGCCCTGGCAAAGAAGGGAGAGGCGTTTTATATCCCAGTGGTCAGTGGTCAGTGGTCAGTGGTCAGCCAAATATTTGAAGGCGAGCTTATCAAGGTCGGTCATGACCTGAAAAAGGAGATGATTCTGCTCAAGAGAGCGGGGATTGGGCTTACTGCGCCGCTGTTCGACACCATGGTGGCCTCCTATCTCATAAACCCCGTAAGGTCTGAGCATACCCTTGAGGGAATTGACCTTGAGTTTCTGGGGAAGAATGTGATGGAACAGGGGGCAGATGAAAAGAGCAGGATTGACTCTGCATGCCATGCGGCTGAGGCGATATTTGAGTTGAGAGAGGCCCTATCTGAGAGGCTAAGAGACGAAGGACTTGAGGATTTATTTTATAAGGTTGAGATGCCCCTTGTAAGGGTCCTGGCTGATATAGAGATGACCGGTGTCAAGGTCAACAAAGAGTTTCTGGTCGAGATGTCGAAGGAGGTTGACATAGACCTTCAAACCATCATGGGGAAGATTTATTCAATGGCTGGCCAGGAGTTTAATATAAATTCACCTCAACAGCTTTCTGAAATCCTATTCGATAAGTTAGGACTTCCTGTGATAAAAAGAACAAAATCCGGGGATACGGCTAACAAGGAGCTTCAAGCATTAGTGAAGGAAATATATTCTCTGGCTGGTTTTAAATATGATGTTGGTGTTTCGAATTTGTTGTCTAAAAAAGGTCTATTTGAGGAGTTAAGGAATCATGCAATAGAAAATATAAAAACCTATGATCTAAATGACGATGAACTTCGTGTCAAAATAAAGAAAATAGATGATCTCTTTGATAAAATAATACTGATAGCAAAAAAGGCAAAAGCAGGTTCAACTGATGTGGAGGTCTTGCAGCAGTTATCTGCGGTCCATGAGCTTCCTGCCGAGATACTTACATACAGGACCCTTACCAAGCTGAAGTCCACATATATAGACTCCCTCCCATCCATGATAAACCCTGATACAGGGCGTGTCCACACGTCCCTTAACCAGACTGTAACAGCGACAGGGAGGCTATCTTCCAGCGAGCCGAACCTCCAGAACATACCTATAAGGACGGAGCTTGGGAAAAGGATAAGAGAGGCCTTTATTGCAGAGCCTGGGAACCTTATCATTTCAGCAGACTACTCCCAGATAGAGCTTCGGGTCATGGCCCACATGTCGGAAGACCCCATACTGATCGAGTCCTTTAAGAGGGGTGAGGACATCCATTCAAGGACAGCCGCCGAGGTATTCGGGATCATGCCTGGGCTTGTAACCGCCGAGATGAGGAGGATGGCGAAGGTGGTGAACTTCGGCATAATCTACGGCATGTCCCCCTTCGGCCTTTCCAAAGACCTTGGCATCTCACAGAGGGATGCAAAGAGGTATATAGACGCATACTTCGAGCATTACAAAGGGGTGAGCGCTTTTATAGAAAAGACCCTTCAAGAGGCCAGGGGAAACGGTTATGTGAGGACGTTGCTTGGGAGAAAGAGGCCTATGCCTGAGCTTTCGAGCAAAGAGGCAGCGGTACGCCAATTCGGCGAAAGGACCGCTGTAAACACCCCTATCCAGGGAACAGCGGCAGATATTATTAAGCTGGCCATGGTAAACATCTTTAACCGCATAAGGAAAGAGAATCTGAAGAGCCTCATGACACTCCAGGTCCATGACGAACTGGTATTCGAGGTACCTGAAAATGAACTGGAGGTAATGAAACAAATAGTCCGGGAGGAGATGGAAGGGGTTATAGAGCTCAAAGTCCCTTTGAAGGTTGATATAGGGGTTGGGAAGAACTGGAGTGAGGCGCATTAAAGATAGGTAGAGGTAAAGGTAAAGGTAAAGGTAAAGATAGAGACAGAAAGGTGGAGGTTAAAATGCGCCAACGAATCAGGAACTACTTTATAACGGGCCTTCTCGTAATCGTTCCCATTGTCATTACTTACCTGACGGTGACATGGCTCTTTTCGGTAATTGACGGCCTCATGGAGCCTCTCTGGTTCAGGTACTTCCAGAGGCACATCCCCGGCCTTGGCTTTCTTACCACCATCCTTGTCATATTCATCGCGGGTTTCCTGGCCACAAACGTCATAGGGAAGCAGATACTTGAGGCGGTCGAAAACATACTCCTCAGGATACCTGTATCAAGAAGCATTTACGCTACCACGAAGCAGCTCATGGACTCTTTTTCCCCTACCAGCAAGGCGAGCTTCAAGCAGGTAGTATTGGTCAAACACCCCGAGAGCGGCAGTTATTCGATAGGGTTTCTCACAAAAGAGCTGGTAATAGAGGGTGTTGACATGGTGGCAGCCTATATCCCCACGAATCACGTATACTTCGGCAACATCATCCTTGTAAAAAGGGAGTTGGTGGTCTTCACCGATATGGCTGTTGAAGAAGGGCTCAAGGCGATCCTCACGGCTGGGACGGCCCTGCCGGGGAAGATCCAAAAACAGGTAACGGTATAGATAAAGGCAGGTAAAGGCAGGTAAAGGTTTTTCTCTTCCTCCACCTTTACCTATTTACTGAACTTCTTCAACCCTCGGGAACAACGGGGTTGGCTTGCTTACAGTTATCCCGGCCTTGAGGCCGCCCCATTGAGCGTCGGTGATTTTCACCTCATCAAAAAGGGTCTGGATATTGAGCGCCTCCCACATCTTTGCGGCAGTCTCAGGCATGAACGGAGAGATAAGGACTGCTGTGACCCTGAGGGACTCCAGGGTGTTGTAGATGACGGTCTGGAGCCTCTCTTTCTTAGCAGGGTCCTTTGCCAGGGCCCAGGGGGCATTGACCTCTATGTATCTGTTGGCGAAGGAGACCAGGGACCATATGTTGGTCAGGCTCCTCTGTAATGCGACTTCCTTCATGGCCCCATCAAGGCCTGATACCGCTTCCTCCGCCGTCTTTCTCAGCTCATCATCTATTTCCGCAGTCTCTCCAGGTTCAGGGATAACGCCGTCAAAGTATTTTATGGCCATTGTAATAGAGCGGGAAAGGAGGTTCCCGAGGTCGTTGGCCAGTTCCCCGTTTATCCTGCCTATAAGAGCGGTCTTTGAGAAGTCTCCGTCCAGTCCGAAAGGGACCTCCCTTAGAAGGAAGTACCTGAACTGGTCCACGCCGTATTTATCTATCATCTCGTTCGGGTCAACCACGTTCCCCTTTGACTTGGACATCTTCTCCCCTTCCACAGTCCACCATCCGTGGGCGAATACCTTCTTTGGGAGAGGAAGCCCTGCTGCCATGAGGAACGTCGGCCAGTATACGCCATGAAACCTCAGGATATCTTTACCTACCAGATGCAGGTCCGCAGGCCAGATGTCGTTGAACCTATCCATGTCCCCGGGATAACCCGCGGCAGTAAGATAGTTGACAAGGGCGTCGAACCAGACGTATATGACATGCCTCTCGTCCCCCGGCACAGGAATGCCCCATTTAAACGATGTCCTGCTAATGGAGAGGTCCCTCAGCCCTGACTTAACAAAGCTTACGACCTCGTTTCTGCGGTAGGAGGGCTGGATAAAATCAGGGTTCTTCTCTATATAATCCAGCAACTGGTCCTGGTACTTGGACATCCTGAAGAAGTAACTCTCCTCCTTGACCTTTTCCACATCCCTTTTGCAGTCGGGGCACTTTCCTTCAACCAGCTGGGTATCGGTCCAGAATGACTCGCATGGGATGCAGTACCAGTCCTCGTACTCCCCAAGGTATATGTCACCCTTTCCCTTTATATGTTCAAAAAAATGCTGGACTGCTATCTTGTGGCGTTCCTCAGTGGTGCGGATAAAGTCATCGTTGGATATGTTCAGCCTCTTCCACAAATCCATGAACCTGGTGACCACCCTGTCTGCCAGCTCTATAGGCCTTTCATTATTTACTTCAGCCGCCTTTTCAATCTTCTGTCCATGTTCGTCGCTGCCGGTAAGAAAGAATACGCTGTCCCCGGTAAGCTTCCTGTACCTGGCCATGACGTCGGCGGCTATGGTCGTATATGCATGCCCTATGTGGGGGGAATCATTTACGTAATAGATCGGGGTGGTGATGAAGTATCTTGGGTTGTGGGTCTTGGACATTTAAACTCCAGTAAAAAATATAGGTATAGGTAAAGGTAGAGAAAAAATATTACCTGCCTTTCTCTATACTTTTTCCGCTTTTCTTTACCTATACCTGAATTTCTCTATACCTGCTTTTCTCTATACCTTTACCTGATTTTATGCATTTCCATTCTGCTTTTCAGCCGGCCCATGACACCCGCCGCAGCCTTTATCACCGCCGTGACCGCCGTGACTCTTCCCCTCTTTTGGCATGCCGTGTTCATAGGAGAGGCAGCACATGAGCCTCCCGCATACGCCGGAGATCTTGGCAGGGTTCAAGGAAAGCCCCTGTTCCTTGGCCATCTTTATGGAGACAGGTCCAAAATCTGTAAGGAAGGAGGAGCAGCAGAGTTCTTTTCCGCAGGGTCCCATTCCTCCCATCATCTTGGCTGCGTCCCTTACGCCAATCTGTTTCATCTCTATCCGCACATGGAACTCGTGGGCCAGATCCCTGACCAGTTCCCTGAAGTCTATCCTGCCATCGGCCGTGAAATAGAATATGGCCTTGTTTCCGTCAAGCATATACTCCACCCCGACCAGCTTCATAGGGAGATCCTTCTCTTTTATCTTTTTCAGGCAGACAGCCTTGGCGGACTTCTCTTTTTCCCTGCTCTCCCTTTCCTGGCTTATGTCTTCAGGGGTTGCAACCCTGACAATCTTCTTTAGTCCCTTAGTGAGGCTCTCCTCGGCAAGCTCCCTTATCTCGGTAGCCGCAGTTGCAAGGCTAACCCCTTTTTCCGTATCCACTATTACCCTATCCCCTCTCCTTACGGTAAAATCCGCAGGATCAAAGTCATATATCTTGCACGCGTCTTTAAATTTGACGCCTAAAACCTTTATCATTATTTCCCTCCATTAAAGAACCGTAAACTTTAAACTGGGATTGTACAGCTTACGGCTTACGATTCACGGGTTATTTGCCAGCCTCATCATCATTACTTCCAGGGCCAGCTGCTTGTTTATGTTCCTCTTTATCAAACCTTCTGTCTCAGAGATAAGGTCAAAACCGTTGAGGATGGCATCCATCGGCATATCTCTGGCCTCATCCCCTATCCTTGAAACCATGTCGCTGTTTATTATACCTCTACCACCTCCTTTTAAAACCGCCATATCCCTGTATAAAACCTTCAGGACCTTCAATATCTCTCCAAGGTCATCATCTTTGGCCATTTCCTCCGCCTGTTTAAATATGCCGATCATCCCCCTGTCCTTCAAACCAGTGAATCCTGTAAACACCCTTTCCCTTTCCTCAAGGATGGAGCCTTCGTCTTCCCCCAATGCATCTCCTATGCTTCCCTCCGATACCGCAGCTATTATATGAGCTGTGGCGGGATCGACCCCTTTTTTCTCCACCAGCATCATTTCAACATCAGGTATTGGAAGGGATGAGAAGCTTAACCTCTGGCACCTCGATACTATGGTGGGAAGAAGAGAATGGAAGTTGGATGTTACAAGTATGAGGACCGAATCCTTCGGCGGCTCCTCCAGGGTCTTCAAAAGCGAATTGCTTGCCGGGAGCCCCATCCTGTCGGCGGAGTCTATTATAAATACCCTCTTCTTTCCCTCAAAAGGCCTGAACTGGAGCTCCCTCTGGAGCTCCCTTATTTGATCTATCTTTATAACCTGTCCATCAGCCTCCACAATCTTTACGTCAGGGTGGTTCCCTGCCTCTATCTTCCTGCAAGGAATGCAGCGCCCGCAAGAATCCGTCTCCATCTCCAGGCAGTTCAACGCCTTGGCAAGGGATATGGCTGTGAGCTTTTTCCCAATCCCTCCAGGGCCGGAAAATATATAAGCATGATGTAGCCTTCCCCTCTCGATAGACCTCTGGAGGAGCTTTATATTATGGTCATGACCTATGATTTCTGAGAAATGCATCTACTATTCCCCATATCTCAGAATGCATAGATTGAATATTTTTTGTGGCATCAACCTTTTTTACCCTTTCATGCTCTGCTTCTGCAATAGCAAGATAACCGCTCCTTACCATCTCATGAAATTCCATCGCTTCTTGTTCAAACCTGTCATCCCTGACATGCCTGTTTTTGGAGTTTCGTTCCATAGCCCTTCCAATTCCAATTTCTACAGGACAGTCAAGCAGGATTGTCAAATCAGGCTTAATTCCCAGGGAGGCTATTTCGATAAGCTTGTTTATCAAAGACTCATTAAGCTTCCTCCCAAACCCTTGATATGCAACGGTCGCATCCGTGAACCTGTCGCACACTACGACTCTTCCTTCATTAAGGGCAGGTCTTATCAATTCTCTAACATGCTGGGCCCTGTCCGCTGCATAAAGGAGAAGCTCCGCCTCCGGGGCCATCCCCTTGTGGTCAGGGTTAAGGAGGATCTCCCTTATCTTGGCCCCTATTGAAGTGCCTCCGGGCTCCCTGGTGACAATGTACGGGATACCTTTACCATTCAATACCTCTGAAAGAAGCCTGACCTGGGTAGACTTGCCGCATCCCTCTATACCTTCGAAAGTTATGAAAAGACCCATTGAGTCTCCAGTATATAGGATTTTATAAGCTTGGGCAAGGGATTTTGGGCTCTGCAATACTCAGGTTCCCAGATTTAGCTGAATATTCCTATTCCCTCACCCCAATCCGTTTCTATATTTTGGAAAAGAGCCCATTATCCTTGACACCCATTCTCTCCCATACTATCATCATTGCAGCCCATCAGAAAGTTAGAGGGTTATGTAGGCAACGCTAGCTCACGCGAAATCATCACGCTTTTCCCTCATAAGAGAAAACCTGCGGCTGGTTATACAGTTTATCGATAAAATAAAGATACTAGTTCATTCAGGAGGATCTGAGATAAATGGCAAATGAACCTAACAAGGTCATCTACTCCATGGTAGGAGTAAGCAAGTTTTACGACAAGAAGCCGATACTGAAGGATATATACCTCTCCTATTTCTACGGCGCGAAGATCGGGGTACTCGGCCTTAACGGCTCAGGTAAGAGTTCTCTCCTCCGCATTTTGGCAGGAGTGGACAAGGAGTTTAACGGAGAGACAGTCGTTTCTCCAGGGTATACTATAGGTTTTCTTGAGCAGGAACCGAGGCTGGACGAGTCAAAGACTGTGCGGGAGAATGTAGAGGAGGCCGTTCAGGAAACAGTAGATGCCCTTAAGGAATTCAACCTGATAAACGATAAATTCTCAGAGCCGATGTCCGATGACGAGATGGCAAAGCTCTGCGAGCGCCAGGCCGAGGTGCAGGAAAAGCTGGACGCCCTTGACGCTTGGGACTTGGACAGCAGGCTTGAGATGGCAATGGATGCTCTCAGGTGTCCGGCTGGAGATACCCCGGTCAAGAACCTCTCCGGAGGTGAAAAGCGCAGGGTCGCCCTCTGCCGCCTGCTTTTGAAGAAGCCCGACATCCTCCTCCTTGATGAGCCTACCAACCACCTTGACGCCGAGTCTGTGGCATGGTTGGAACACCACCTTCAGCAGTATGCCGGGACTATCATAGCCGTAACCCATGACAGATATTTCCTTGACAATGTGGCAGGGTGGATACTGGAATTAGACAGGGGAGAGGGTATCCCGTGGAAAGGGAACTATTCCTCCTGGCTTGAGCAGAAGTCCAACAGACTCAAAAATGAAGAGAAGAGCGAGTCCCAGAGACAGAAGACCCTCCAGCGCGAGCTGGAGTGGATAAGGATGTCGCCCAAGGGGAGGCACGCCAAATCAAAGGCGCGTATCACCTCATATGAAGCGCTCTTGGCCCAGGACAAGGAGAGGGGAGACAAGGACCTGGAGATATATATCCCACCAGGACCAAGGCTTGGGAACGTGGTCATAGAGGCCAACAATGTGAGCAAGGCCTTTGGAGACCGACTCCTTATGGATGGTATGACCTTCGCCCTTCCTCCAGGAGGGATAGTTGGGATAATAGGCCCCAACGGGGCGGGAAAAACCACGCTCTTTAAGATGATAGCAGGTCAGGAAAAGCCCGACTCCGGCACGTTCAGGACCGGAGAGACGGTAAAGCTGGCCTACATTGAACAGAGCCGCGAGACCCTTGATCCGAACAAGACGATATGGGAGATGATATCGGGCGGCCAGGACTCGATCCAGCTTGGCAAACAGTCCGTAAACTCCCGCGCCTATGTGGCAAGGTTCAACCTGTCAGGCGCAGACCAGCAGAAGAAGGTCGGGGTGCTTTCCGGCGGAGAGAGGAACAGGGTGCATCTTGCCATGATGCTGAAGGAGGAGGCAAACGTCCTCCTCCTTGACGAACCGACCAATGACCTGGACGTAAACACCATGCGCGCCCTTGAAGAGGCCCTGGAGAACTTTGCAGGGTGCGCCGTTGTAATAAGCCACGACCGCTGGTTCCTGGACCGCATAGCAACGCACATCCTCGCCTTCGAAGGGGACAGCAAGGTCACATGGTTTGACGGGAACTATTCGGAATACGAGGCCGACAGAAGAGCCCGCATCGGGGCCGCGGCTGACCAACCCCACAGGATCAAATACAGGCAGTTGACGAGGTGATGGACTGTTGTCTCCGGTAAAGATTCCCTACATCCTGAAGGAGGTCGTTCCGGTGTTGACCGGAAAGACCTCTTTCCCATTGCAACCTTCCGCAATATATCGTTTCCATTCATTAATTGACTCCTTACAGTTGAACCGCTACCGTTCCTAAATTTATCTGATATACTTTCCATTATGAAAGGTTTTCGTTCCCTGACCTCGAAATACATATTTATAAGTCTCCTGTTACTCTCATTCTTCGGCATATATCTCTATGCAGGCTTCCTGTTCTCATGGCATATGAGCGACGTGGCAAGGAAGATGAACCTTGCGGGGAGGGAAAGGATGCTTACGCTCCGCATGTCGTATCATATCCCGCTCATTATAGAGATGAAGCCGTCCCATGATAAAAATATCCTTATCCAGAAGGCTGAAAATTCAATGGCTGAATATGAGGAGGCGATCTACGGCATCAGGGACGGGAGCGAGAAGCTCGGCCTTGAACCGATACCGGAGAGGGACAAGGAATCCCTTTCTAGAATCAACGAGCTGATCACATTCTGGGAAGAGAGCCAGAAGCCTGCTGTCCGCAGCTTGATGGAGCTTCCTGCTGAACGGAAAAACGAGTCCTGCGGGATATGCCATTCGGCTGTTCCGGTGGAGCTTGCCATGGTGGAGGGGCTTGTTAGGTCGCTGGAAAAGTACTACGACAAAAGGATAAGGGAGTTCGACACATTCAGGATGTACACCTTCGGCTTCTTTTTAGTCATGGCCCTCTTCATATTCCTGTATGTCAAAAAGAGCCTTGTTATGCCGGTCATCAGACTGAGGGACGCGGTCTCGGAATTCGAAAAAGGGAATTTCAGCACAAGGACTGATATAAAAAGCAGGGACGAGATGGGAGAGCTTTCGGAGGGCTTCAATCAAATGGCCCAGGCCCTCGATGCAACCTTTGAAGAGAAAAAGAGGCTCATGGAAGGTCTCGAGGAAAAGGTAACGGAAAGAACCGCCAGGCTTGAGGAGGCAAGGGTAATGGCAGAGGCGGCAAACCGCTCAAAGTCGGATTTTCTGGCCAATATGTCCCACGAGCTAAGGACCCCCCTCAATGCGGTTATGGGCTTCTCCGAGATCATGAGGGACGGGCTGGTAGGGCCTGTCAATGATGAACAGAAGGAATACCTCACTGATATCCTGGAAAGCGGGGAACACCTCCTCAGCCTGATCAACGACATCTTAGACCTTACCAAGATAGAGGCCGGCAAGATCGAGCTTGAGTTCAGCGAATTCGGCCTGAAGGAACTTATTGAGAGAGCCCTCATCATGTTCAAGGAAAAGTCTTTCAAGCACAAGATGGACCTGGGGTATGAAGTTGACCCTGAGATAGGGGCTATTGTCGCTGATGAAAGGAGGGTGAAACAGGTTTTATTCAACCTTTTAAGCAATGCCTTTAAATTCACTCCGGATAGCGGAAAGATCACCGTGACGGCCCGGAAGATACCAGGTGAGCAGATCGAATGCAGTGTTGAAGATACAGGACCTGGGATCAGGGAAGAGGATATACCGCGGCTTTTTAAGCCCTTCGAACAGCTTGAGGCAATGCTGACCAAAGAACATGGCGGGACAGGTCTCGGCCTCGCCCTGTGCAAGAAGATTATTGAACTCCATGACGGCAGGATATGGGTGGAAAGCAAGTTCGGCAAGGGAAGCAGGTTTATATTTACATTGCCGGTAAGGAAGAGGTAGGCCATTGGAATCAATCGTTCAAAATCCCGGAAAGCAGCGCAAGGTACTTATCGTAGAAGACAATGAAATGAACCTGAAACTCTTCAGGCTCATAATCGGCTCCCTGGGATATGAGGTCTTTTCTGCAAGGAACGGCGAGGAAGGGGTCAGGATGGCGAAGGAGATAGTGCCGGACCTCATACTGATGGACATCCAGATGCCTGTAATGGACGGGATAACTGCCATGGACAACATCAAGGCAACTGAAGGCATAAAGGATATACCTGTAATAGCCCTGACCTCATACGCCATGAAGGGGGACAGGGAGCGCCTCCTCCAGCACGGGTTTGTAGACTACATTGCAAAGCCTGTAAGGAAGGACAGCTTGATAATGGCGGCAAAAAAGGTGTTGGAAAAAGGTGATTGAATCGGTGGTGGTTGTAGGGGCGGGTTTTAAGCCCGCCCCTACGGAAGACTACTTGATTGATAATAGCTCAACCTCAAAGATCAGAGCTGAATTAGGCCCTATCTGCTGTCCTGCGCCTAGTTCACCGTAGGCGAGACCCGAAGGGATAAAGAGTTGAAATTTTGAGCCGACCTTCATCAACTGCAGCCCCTCGACCCACCCCAGAATAACACCATTTACAGGAAAGGTTGCAGGCTCTTCACGTTTATAAGAACTGTCAAACTCTGTACCGTCAACCAGGGTGCCGCGATAGTTAACGGTTACGATATCTGTTGCCTTGGGCATCGGACCTTCACCATCCTTTAGCACCTTATACTGCAAGCCGCTTGATGTAGTCTTTATTCCCTCTTTCTTCTTATTTTCCTCAAGAAAGGCATCTCCCTCTTTCTTGTTCTTTTCAACCAGTGCCTTTGTCTTTTCAGCCTGTTTGGCCATCATCTCCTCCTGAAAGGCTGTCATGGTTTCCTGAATCTCCTTTTCGGTCATCAAGGGTTTACTGCCGGAAAGCGCATCTTTAATGCCACTTGCCAGGGTATCGGCATTGATATCTATTGACTGGCTTTTAAACTTGTTTCCAATTTCCAGCCCGATGCTGTAACTGACCTTATCCTTCTCATCCTTCAGTCCCGCCTTTTCACCCGCACATGCCTGGCCGGCCAGAAGCGCAACCCCCAGAACAATTATCAATCGTCTCTTCATCTCAGCTCCTTTTTTAAAAAATTTTTAACAGGAATAATTTTAGCAGTTTGACGCCGGTCTGTCAAAGGTTTAGTATTTCCCAAAAATAGACATTGCCTATATACAGTCCTCTCCCTTAACTCCCTACCGAGTTTTTAAAAAGATAGATTAGGATTTTCTTCTATACGGTGATTGTTTCTCTCGCTGGTTACCTCTCTATGTTTACATAAAGGCG
>JAUSKU010000033.1 GCA_030646755.1 Deltaproteobacteria bacterium | reverse complement strand
CATCAAGGTTTGTTGTATCATCTTTCTACCCCCTCTTTGTGATATTGTGGTTTCACCTAACTGGTGAGGAGTATACCTCACTGAAACCCTTTATCCAAGAGGGGTTTTTGCGCTTTTGAGAGGGGAATGTCTATTTTAAGGATGTTGAAGGATTCTGAATTCCGCGGAGGGCTTGTCGCCGGAATCCCTTCAAATATCATGGTTGCTCATAAATTTGGAGAGTCAAAGCTGAATAACGAAAAACAGTTTCATGACTGCGGGATAGTCTATTACCCCAAAAACTCGTATCCCTTATGCGTCGTAATGAGTAGGGGTGAGAATTACGGAGACCTTGTCTCTGCCATCAAAGGCGCCTCCAGGATGGCCTATGAAGAGGTTGACAGCCAGTTGTAAAAGCGATGATAAATCACGCTACGTATTATTCACAATAAAGAATTTTTGCAACAGGCCTCCCGATGCTGTAAAATATCGTTTTACATCCAAGGAATATAATAAATACAGATGCCAGATTAGGTAATATCCTTGACCTGGCCGTCCCAAAAACACCTGAAAATGAACCGATAAACAACATGGCAGGTAATGTCCCTGTACCGAAGGCCGCCATGGTAAGCATCCCATCAAGAGGGCTGGCTGTGGCTACCGCTTTGATCCCGATAGCATATAAAAGGCCGCAGGGGAGTAGGCCGTTTAACATCCCCAGTATAAAAGGGGCAGGGCGTCTCTTCTTGAGCTGACCTCCGATAAGCATACCAGAGAGGGTCTTGGGGAATAGACCGGATGAGATCCTCTTTAAACTTTCAGGTATATACCCCAGCAGGTCAAGTCCTATAAGAACCATCAGTATCCCAGCAACTGCAGGCAAAACCCCCTGGAACTTGCCAAATAAACCGGTTGCAATGAGCACTTTCCCAAGCAAGCCCATGAAAAAGCCAAGGATTGAGTAAGAGAAGAGCCTTCCGGCATTATAAGTAACAGAAAACTTCGTTCCGCCGCCGAATTTCAGACCACAGGCTGCAATCAGCCCTCCGCACATTCCAACACAGTGGAGCGCACCAAGGAGACCGGCTAAAAATAATAAGACGTAGTCATTCATTGATAAACCCCACCCTCACCCTTTCCCCTCACCCTGAGGGCGAGGGGATTCCTCATCAAACAAGATCCTGTACTTCGGCCCTTCCATGTCTTCAAACTGCCCTGTCTTTATGGCCCAAATTAGGAAGACAAGGCCTATGAGACCTAAGTAAACCGCGCCGAGAATGATGAGGTGTATAATTTCCATTTATCCTCCGGTGGGACAGGCAAGATGCCAGTCCCACTTATTTTTGTACTACTTTGACCTTCCCGCCCTTATTGAATTCCCTATCACAACCAGCGAACTTAGCGGCATTGTGATGCCTGCAACAACCGGTACTATAAACCCTGAAGCAGCCAGGGGAGTGAGTATAACGTTGTAAAGAAGCGAGATCCACAGGTTTCCCTTGATGATCCCGAAGGTCTTCCTCGATATCTCTACCGCCCTTGAGACAGAAAGAGGGTTGCTGTTAAGGAGCACTATGTCCGCCGACTCAATGGCCACATCTGTTCCTGAACCAACGGCCACCCCGATATCAGCCCTGACAAGGGCAGGGGCGTCATTGATTCCGTCCCCCACCATTATGACAACCTCCCCATTCTCCTGAAGCCCTTTGACTATGGCCTCCTTCTCCTCCGGCAGGACCTCGGCAATCACATTATCGGCCCCGACAACCCTGGCAATGGCCTCTGCAACCATTCTATTGTCCCCTGTAAGGACTGTCACTTTTAGTCCCATCTTTTTAAGGGCAGACACGGCAGCCTTAGCCTCAGGCCTGACTCTGTCGGAGATGGCGATTAAGCCTGAAAGACGGTGGTCAGTGGTCAGTGGCCGGTGGTCGGTTGAGATAAAGACCACCGTCTTTCCTTCACTGCTTAACCTTTCCTCTTCAATCAATAGTTCTTCAGGAATGTGCAATCCCTTTTCCAACATGAATTTTCTGTTTCCAACTAAAACCACCGACCACTGGCCACCGGCAACCGGCCACTGAGTAGTTCCTTCAACTCCTTTCCCTGGATAAGCCTTAAACCCTTTCACATTTACATTCAGGTCTAACTTCCTATCCGTTGCCTCTCTGACAATCGCCTTTCCAATGGGATGCTCTGAGCCTTTTTCAACAATGGACGCAAGGTGCAGCAGTTCATCTTCAGCGCTGACCCCTGACCACCGACCACCGGCCACTATGTCCACAACTCCCATCTTCCCCTCGGTCAGTGTCCCCGTCTTGTCAAACACTATATGTGTTGCCTTATGGGCCTTTTCCAGCACCTCGCCGTTTTTGATAAGTATACCCTCTTTGGCCCCAGCCCCGGTACCCGCAATTATGGCGGCTGGCGTAGCGAGGGCAAGGGCACAAGGGCAGGTAATAATCAGGACTGCGATAGCGTAAATAACGGCATGGCCGGGATCATGGATAGACCAGTAAAGGTATGTAAATGCGGCTATTCCAAGAATTGCGGGCACAAAATAAGTAGCTATTCTGTCGGCCACCCTCTGAATAGTGGCCTTAGAGGATTGAGCATCCTCCACCAGGCGGATTATTTTTGAAAGAACTGTATCGTCTCCTATCTTTGTCGCCCTGAAGATGAATGTCCCATCCATATTCATGGTAGCCCCTGAAACCTGTAAACCAACAACCTTCTTTACCGGCCTCGACTCCCCGGTTAGCATAGATTCATCAACCCTTGATTCACCCTCCATAATGATCCCGTCAACAGCTATCTTTTCTCCAGGCTTCACCTCTACCCAATCACCTACAGATACTGCATTAACAGGGACCGTTGTCCTCTCACCGTCGTTAACAACTGTGGCTGTCTTAGCTCCAAGGCTGAGGAGCCTCTCGGTTGCGCTCCCGGACTTTCTCTTGGAAGCAGCCTCAAGGTATCTCCCTATGAGTATCAGGAAGATGAACATGGCTGCTGAATCGAAGTAGACATCACCTCTCTTGTTCACAGTTGCCCAAGCGCTGTAAAAAAAAGTAATCAAGGCGCCAAGGGCTATGGGCAGGTCCATGGTCATTGCTTGGTTTCTGAGACCGTTGTATGCCCCTCTTATAAAAGGGGTTCCTGAATAAAATACAACAGGAGCAGTTATTACCAGGCTGAGCCACTGCATGAAGTTCCTTGAAGAGGCGTCAATCCCCCAGAAGTACCCGGCATAAAGGCCTTCCGCCAGGAACATGGCAGCGACAGTGCAAAAACCTGCCACGACCATGCGTATCTGCATATCGATGCTTTTTTTAAGAAGGGGGGCCTCTGAAGAGGATGGATCATAGGGTATTGCGTTGTAACCAAGGGATGTAATCTTGCGGATTATTTCGACAGGGTCAATCATTGTCCCATGCCAGTGGACTCTGGCCCTGGATGTGGAAAGGTTTATCCTTGCTGAGACAACGCCTTCCGTTTCCCCCAGAACCCTTTCGATAAGCCAGATGCAGGCAGCGCAGTGGATTCCATCGATAAGCAGGGACATCTCGTTTATATCCCCCTCTGCCTTTACAAACATAGGGTCTATATGGGTTCCCATATCCTTTAAAAGAAGTAATGGAGGCCCTCCGGGTCTGCTCTTGTCCCTCTTCTCATAATAGCTTGCAAGCCCTGCATCATGGATATACCTGCATATCGCCTTGCAGCCCTGGCAGCAGAAAGACAGCTCGTTTCCGTTTACGGTTTCATGGAAAAGGGTTGATGGCAACTCCTGACCGCAGTGATAGCAACCCCCCTTTGCTTCCCCCCTTAAATTAAGGGGGGATTGAGGGGGGTTAATCTCTGACCTATATTTTAGCGCTGCTTCCATCTGTTTTTGTCCTTACCCTGAATGTCTTTTCCATCCTGTCAGCCCCTTTTTCAGCCTTTACAGATAGGTCCCACAGGCCGTTTAGAGGAATGGATACACTCCCGTGGTAGGCGCATCCTGAAGGGACAAGCTCAAGCTCTTTGTCAAACCTATTGGTTGCCGGGCGTCTTAAGGTTATCTGTACCTTGGCTCCCTCAATAGGCTCGCCTTTAGGATCAAAGATGACTACCTTGGCTTTGTTAGGCGCCCCCACCTTCATGTCATCTGTAAAAGAAAGTTCTATCTTCCAGCCAAGCCTCTTTTCCTGCTGGATGACATCATTATAATTGAGCCCTTTCTCGTAATAATTCTCCTCTACAAGACCGTCAAAGCTGCTGACTGCTTTATAGATAAAAAACCCGTTCATAGCAAATACAGCGGAAAAAAAAGCGACTATTGCCTTGGGCCAGATCGATTTTTTTGCTTCCATATAACTTCCTCCTTAAAGCCCATCACCGGTGCCAGGAAGGTGCTTTCCCTCCTGGCCTTGATCTTAGGGTTGTCAACATCTTCAATAATAAATGCGAAGTGACTTACCTTCTTAGTTGTTGCCTTTTCATCAATTGCCAATGAAACCGTTGTTTGGTAGACCTCGCCCTTTTTTACCTGTATGGGATTGTTTCCTATCATCAGTTTGGCGGGTATTCCATCCACCTTTACCATGAAGCTGTGGTCTTTATTATCCATGTTTAACGCCTTAATGGTGTATATATTTAGAATCTTGCCATCGGCGGTTTTTTGATAGAGGGCATGCCTGTTTCGAATAACATCAATTTCAAGGGGAGTCCTCATCGTAACCTTATACAACAGACCAGCCATCAAAACTACCAGAATAAAGGCGTAAAGTACCACCCTTGGTCTCAAAACATGAGTGGAACCGCCGTTAAATATATTAAGGGAGCCGTATCGGATGAGTCCTTCCTGTTTTCCAACCCTTTTCATGACAGAGTTACATGCATCAATGCAATCAGCACATCCTATGCACTCATACTGGAGGCCGTTTCTTATGTCTATGCCTGTCGGACAGACATGAACGCAGAGGGAGCAGTCAACGCAGTCGCCATGAGCGCCAGTCGTCCCTTCTCCTTTTTTAACATGTCCCCTTGGCTCTCCCCTCTTTACGTCATAACCTATGATAAGGGTGTCCTGATCGCAGAGTGCGCTCTGAAAACGCCCATAGGGACATGGAACAAGACATATCAATTCCTTGAAGAATCCGCAAAAGCTGTATATCGTCGCAATGAAAAGAAAAAGCCAGAAGGCATGGGCTGCCGTGAGATTTCCGTTGGCTATCCTCCATCCCAGCTCCTGGGGAGGAACGAAATAAGCCACAAAGGTGAATGATACGGCAAAAGAGAGGGCAAGCCAGACAGAATGTTTTATTATCTTTTCAAAGATCTTCTTCATTGTCCATGGCGCGTGATCGAGGGCCATTCTTTCGTGACGGTCACCCTCAATACACCGCTCAATCGCGATAAAAAGATCGGTAAATACCGTCTGGGGGCATGCATATCCACACCAGAGCCTTCCTGCAACGGCAGTGAAAAAGAACAGCGCCATGGCAAGAAAAAGCATGAGGATAGCCAGGTAGAAGAGATCCTGGGGCCAGAAAACAATATTGAAGATGTAAAACTTCCTGTCAGGTACATCAAAAAGAACGGCCTGCCTGCCGTCTATCTTTATCCACGGGAGCATGAAATAAATTGCAAGAAAAACAGACGTGAGAACCCATTTGATGGTTCTGAACTTGCCTTTGACCTTCTTGGGGTATATCTTTTCTTGCCAATCAAATGTTTCCGACATAGTTGTCACTTTTTAAATTAACCGCTGAGGCGCGGAGAAGTTAAATCAGAAAGATTAAATCCTTTTGACACTGATTCCCACAGAAAAATATGATTTTCACAGATGAAATTTTTATCAGTGTAAATCATAAAACATCTGTGCTAATCTGTGTCTATGTCTTTTTCTCTGCGCCTCTGCGGTAAAATAACGGTTTTTATCCCTTCACTGTCCACCACCTAACGTATGGACAAAGGCTGAAACCTTTGCCACCTTCACTGGACCGATCTGTGGCCCCCAGGGCGGCATACCTTTCTCTGTGCCGTCGTTGATGATCTTTACGATAGCCTCAGGGGTGCCGCCATAAAGCCATTCAGCATCGGTAAGGTTTGGACCAATACCTGTGTCCCCCTTAGCTTCTACGCCGTGGCATGGCGAGCAGTTCTGGGCAAAGATCTCTTTCCCCTCAGCCAGCGCTGCCGGGTTTTTGAGGATTGTATAGATATCAGATTCCTTCTTCCTGATCTCCGCGTACTCTGCCTCTGCAACCCTTATCTCTTCCTCATACATCTTTGCCTGGCTCCATCCGGCGGTTCCAGGCCAGAACCCGGGATATACCACCCAGTATCCCACGGCAAAGGCGATGGTGGCGTAGAGAAGCCACATCAGCCAGCCAGGGATTGGGTTATCGTATTCTTCTATCCCGTCAATAGAATGTCCAATCTTATCAGCCATCTTAAAACCTCCTTAGCTTAACGGCAGGTACAGGTGAAGGTAGAGGTAGAGAAAATCTACACCTTTACCTATACCTATACCTTTACCTGTTTTTTATTCTTCCTGAAACGGTATATTCCTGTACTCTTCCAGCTTTTCCTTGTTCTTCCCTCTCAGGGTCCAGAAAAGGATCCCGCAGAAGATCAGGAAAAAATATACCGTAGTAAAGCTCTTGGTTATTACCAGAAGTTCATCCATATCTGTCTCCTATTGCCTTTTAACTGCTGTTCCAAGGCTCTGAAGGTATGCGATCAGGGCGTCAAGCTCTGTCTTCCCTGAGACCTCGGAAGGGGCATTTGTTATTTCCTGAACCGTATACGGCACGCCAAGGGTCTTCATGACGGACATCTTTTTCTGGATATGGCTTCCATCGAGCCGAGTCTTCGCGAGCCACGGATACCTCGGCATCACCGACTCAGGGACAATGCTCTTCGGGTCTTCCATATGCTGGATATGCCACGAATCAGGGTACTTCTTTCCTACTCTGGCCAGATCCGGCCCTGTCCTCTTGGAGCCCCACTGGAAAGGATGGTCGTACATCGACTCCGCAGGCTTGGAATACGGGCCATATCTCTCTGTCTCAGCCCTGAACGGCCTGATCATCTGGGAGTGGCAGTTGTAGCAGCCTTCCTTTATATAGATATCCCGGCCTTCCAGCTCCAGCGCGGTATAAGGCTTTACCCCTTCAAGAGGCGGAATTGTGCTCTTCAGGAAGAACAGCGGAACAATTTCAACCAGGCCGCCTACGCTGATCACTATAGTAATCAAAATGGCCATCAAGAGGCTGTTTTTTTCAATAGTTTCGTGCTTCATGCCACCCTCCTTTCAGCTGTCCTGGCAGTCATGATGAGGTTATACGCCATTACAAGCATACCGCTAAAGAATATAAAACCTCCAATAAGCCTCATCACGTAATACGGGTGCATAGCTGCCACCGACTCGGCAAAGGTATAGGTCAATGACCCGTCGGCATTAACGGCCTTCCACATCAGCCCCTGCATGATCCCAGATATCCACATGGCAACGATGTAAACTACCACTCCGATGGTGGACATCCAGAAGTGGGCGTTAATCAACGAGGTGCTGTGCATCTCGGTCTTTCCGAAGACCCTGGGGATCATGTAATAGAGTGCCCCGATGCTTATCATGGCAACCCATCCAAGAGCACCGCTGTGAACATGGCCGATCCCCCAGTCCGTATAATGGGACAGGGCATTGACAGTCCTTATTGCCATCATAGGTCCTTCAAAGGTGCTCATACCATAGAAAGAAATAGCGACAACCATAAACTTGAGAATAGGGTCTGTCCTGAGCTTGTCCCATGCCCCTTTAAGGGTCATGAGTCCGTTGACCATTCCACCCCAGGATGGTACAAGCAGCATGATACTGAAGGTCATCCCGAGGGTCTGGGTCCAGTCAGGAAGCGTCGTGTAAAGGAGGTGATGCGGACCTGCCCAGATATAGAGGAATATCAGTGTCCAGAAGTGGAGGATGGAAAGTCTGTAGCTGTAAATCGGGCGCTGGGCCTGCTTGGGAAGGAAATAGTACATTATCCCAAGAAACCCGGCAGTCAGGATGAATCCGACTGCATTATGGCCATACCACCACTGAACCATTGCGTCCTGTAGCCCTGCGTATGCAGAGTAAGACTTGAAGAAGCTTACCGGGAGGGCCATGGAGTTGAATATATGCAGGACTGCTGTGGTTATGATCATCGCCATGAAGAACCAGTTCCCGACGTATATGTGGTTCTCCTTCCTCTTCCAGAGGGTACCGAAGAAATTTATACCCAGGGCAACCCAGACAATCGCTATCAAGATGTCTATAGGCCACTCAAGCTCTGCATATTCCTTGCCTCCCGTTATTCCCAAAGGGAGCGTAACAGCGGCAAGGACTATGATTAGCTGCCATCCCCAGAATGTGAAATTTGAGAGGGCGTCGCTGAAAAGCCTGACTCTGCATGTCCTCTGAACAGAATAGTACATTGCCGCGAAAAGAACGCTACCGCCAAATGCAAATATCACCGCATTGGTATGAAGGGGCCTTATCCTTCCAAACGTAAGATATGGGATATCAAAGTTCAGGACAGGAAAAGCCAGCTGGGCTGCAGCAATGACTCCTACCAGCATTCCCACGATACCCCAGACAACAGACATGATTGCAAATTTTTTTACAATCTCGTCATCATAAATTGTCGCTGTTTCTACTGCCATAAATACCTCCTATAGAATGTTGCTGTCAGAAAACGACTACTGAATAAAGAAGAACTTAAAACCGCCATACTCACCTCCTTTCATATATAATATTAGGTCAAAATGCAACAACCGCAACAATAAAAAAGCTAAAAAGACCTTTTTAATCCTCAAAAAGATAAAAGAAAAAGCAGGCGGCAGTTATAGCTGTTAGCCTGCTTTTTTACTGTTCCTCTTAATCTCTTCTGCATCCCTTGCCAAGTCTGCCATGGTCTTGCTATCCAGCACTTCAATAAGAACCCGCTGAGCCTCTTTCCAAACCGGATGGACAGGGCAAAGATCATCTCTGTGGCACTCCCCCTTCTTTATGAGGCAAACATTTAGGTGAATCTGGCCTTCAAGGGCCTCTATAGTTTGGCGCAAGGTTATCTGATCTGCAGGACGGGCCAGAACAAAACCTCCCTTGGCCCCGCGACGGGATCTAACAAGTCCGGACCGAACAAGGTGCTGCATTATCTTTGAAAGGTAGCTCTTTGGAACCTCCTGGACCTCAGATATCTCGCTTATGAGGGAAATCTTTCCTTCCGGCTGGGCCGCCAGATAAACTACCGCCCTAACCGCATATTCACCGTCTCTTGTTAATTGAAGCACTTAATCCCCAAAAAAGAGTATTAGGGTGATTTTAGTCCTAAATTGAAACCGGAGTCAAGCAAAATCAGTTACCTTCTGTCAACCACTCCACCAGATTCTTCCCAAGGAGGATATTCACTTCGTCAAGGAACTTGTTCTGGAAGATGGCGTCATCGCCAAAGACAACGAATTTACCTTTGCCTATCGTCCCTGCAACAGCAACCCCAAAGGATTGGACCGCATCTCCTGCGGAAAACTTCTTGTCGCCGTTCAGGTCCACCCAGGAGGTAGGGCTTGTTTCAGCAATAATCGCGGCATTGTCGCCGGTATTCACAAGTGCCCAGCCGCCATAAATATTAAACTGCTTTAAACCTTTGTTTAGGTCATGATTTGCCAGTCTCGTAACATGAAAATTTAAAGGCTCGCTCTCGATAACCCCTTCTCTCTCGCGAACCACGCTGTTAGAAACGTCAACTCCAAGACGGTGCAGAAGCTCTGCTACAGGCGCCCCTATGTGGAGCATGATACAAAGCCTTCCGCCTCTCTCTATAAAATTAACGATAGAGTCTATCTCCTCTGCTGAAAAAGGGATAAACGGCCCGGATATTACAAGGGAAGCAGCGTCAGACAGTACCTCATTTGAAAGCGTTGTCTTACTGCTCTTGACAGAAAACTCTTTTTGCTTAAACAGTTCAGAGAGGTTTGAGAGGTCGAGAGGCCCGGTCTTTTCAACCAAGAACCTCTGGCCGTGTCCCTGATCAAAAAGGACAGCGGATCTTTCGCCTGCCTCTGTACCACCTGAAAATATAGATGCCCACAAGATTAGTGTTATAGAGAGTAATCGGAACGTCATTTATTCCCCAAGATCAAGCAAAGTAGGGGCAAGGCATGCCTTGCCCCTAAAGTAACCATTTTATTCCAATGCCTCATGGACCCTGCCGACCAGCTTTACTGAAGGCGTGAGGGTCTTGTCCCCTTCCTCCTTCCATTTTGAGGGGCATGCCTTTGTTTCATGCTTCTGGAGATAAAGGTTTGCCTTGAACTTCCTCATCAGTTCGTCAATATTCCTTCCGAGGTTGTAATAGTTGACTTCCGCATTCAACAGCTTCCCTTCAGGGTTTATGATAAATGTCCCCCTCAAGGCAAGGCTAGTAGCCTCATCGTAGACCCCGAACATCCTTGCCAGCTTTCCCCCTCCATCGGAACCCATGGGGAATTTCACGTTTGCAAGGTCCTTCTCATCCCTTTGCCATGCCAGGTGGACAAACTTGGTATCGGTGCTGACCGTTATCACCTCGGCACCCATCTTTTTGAACCTGTCGTACTGCTCTGCCAGAGCAGCAAATTCGGTTGCTCAGACAAATGTAAAGTCCGCTGGATAGAAAAATAGGAGGGTCCACTTCTTGTTTGCCATCTGGGTCTCAAGGCTGATCTCGCCGAAATCCCCTTTTGAAGGCTCATAGGTCTCCATCTTAAAATTAGGGACTATTGCCCCTACATTACAACATACTTCTGTCATAGTAGCACCTCCCTTCTCTTTTTTTATTTTAATAGGGAATCAGTCCTTGTCAAATCCGTCAACTTTTCCATAGTCCGTGAAGGTTGCAATACTCCCTTGCGGTGATGCTTGAGGCATCAATCTTAAATATCGCCTCAGGCGCATCTCCCGGCTTCAGAAACTGGCGATAGGCCTTCCCGTCTGCAATAACCTCAATCCACTCTATGTAATGCTTTTCCTCCATAGGGTGGGGGACGCTGCCGACCTTCACCTTAAAGCCTCCTTCGATCTTCTCGATAACAGGGACATGTTTTTCCCTGGATGCATCAACCGTGTTTTCTTCGTAATGCTTCATGGGCTGGCCGCAACACACCAACTCCCCTGCACCGTTATGGATTATCTCCACCATGTTTCCGCAGCTTTCGCACTTATAGATCTGTAATCTCTCTGTCATTTATATTTCACCCCCTTTCTTTTAATATTTATTTTTTAAGTAACCAGCTTTTTCCCCGCCATATAAGCATCTTTTAGCGCCGTTGGATGCTCAAGGATTGCGCCTTTGGCATCAACGCCTGTAAAACTCAACATCTCATGCTCAGGAACGCTTATTGACCTGAAGAATACCTTGGCCGTTGCCTCTGAGCATTGGATCTCTGTCTCTTTTTTCATACCGCCGACAAGTAACAACAGCCCTTTTCTCCCATACGGACCTCCGGGGATCGGTCTTTTCAATAGATATTTCTCGCACCAGAACGACTGGCATCTGTCTATCATTATCTTTGCCTGGGCACTCAGGTTAAAAAAGAAGATGGGAGAGGCGAGGATTACTCTGTCCGCCTCTCTTATGGCGCCATAAATCTCATCCATGTCGTCTTTTACTGTGCATACGCCTGTATTGTTACACCCTCCGCAATCCTGGCAGGGCTTTATGTTCATGGCGTTGAGTCTAAACACTCTGACGTCGTGGCCCGATTTACTTACCGCCTTCAGTGTTTCTTTCAGGAGTATATCGGTATTTCCATCCACCCTGGGACTGCTCTGAAATGCCAGTACTTTCATTGTCTCACCTTTTTAAACACTTGTTTTTTGCACTGTTAGATGCCGCCTCAGCCCCAACCTATAGCGGCCTAATACTTGATATGCATCGTCATTCCCCCTGGATATTGGCCGTTGTTCGTAGCTGCCGGCATAACGTGATCATGGAACATCCAGACGCCGCTCTCGTTGTCGGCCTTCATCACGATATCGTACCTCTCGCTCGGTCCAATGGAAAGGGAGTCTTTCCAATAAGGGGCACTCAACTCTATGCCGTCTGTATGGGTGACCAAAAATTTGTGCCCGTGAAGATGCATTGTATGTGACATATCCCCGGCGTTGATCAACCTGATCTTGACGGATTGGCCCTTCTTGAGTTCTATGGCCTCTGTAGCGGGTTCGGCCTTCCCGTTGATGGTAAAGTAATTGTAACCGTACGGCCAGTTGTTTTTGAGGGCGAAATTATCCTCGTCTTCACCGACCCTCCATTCATCCAGAATAAGGGTTGCTTCCTTATCGGCCTTCACCTTGTCCGGCTTCCTGGGCTCTACAATAAAGGCCCCGTACATCCCCATATTCAGGTGTAGAAAGGTCTGATAATGGCAATGATAGAAATGGGTTCCAGGAACCTTGGCATAGAACTCATAAATAAAGGTCTCCCCGTTAGGAATGCCCTCTGCCTGAGTGGTATCGGCGCCGTCCATGTCAAAAGGGGTGTCTACGCCATGAAAGTGAATAGTATGGGGAAGAGCATGGGTGTTCTTCAATATTACCCGGACATAGTCCCCTTCCTTAACCCTTATCTCCGGACCGGGAACCGACGGCCTCCCTCCCTCCGGCTTAAATCCCCAGGCCTCTGTCTTCACCCCAGGGAGAAGTTCTAACTCAAAACTTTCCACGTCCAGGACAAAGGTTTTAATCTTCGATTTGTCCTTCGGCGGTTGCTCCATTTTAGATTTGGCGATTATGACCCTGCCATTCACCTTAGGTACTGAGTGAGTTGTAGAGTAATCGTGTCCTGTCCCTGCAATGGCATAACCACCGGTAAAGGCAATCACCGATGCTGTCACAACACCCATAAATTTCTTAAACATGTTTGGACATTCCCCTTTCTCGTTAAAAAATTTGATCCCGCAGCAATAATTAGTTTAGAAATACCTCTTCAGCAGCCCCTCAAACACCGCCGCATGTCTTCCCTCATCCCCCGATGCGCGAAGAAACCAGCCTGCAACCGGTGCAAGCCCTTCCTTCATGGCAGCCTCGGCACACGCAGCCTTTCCTTTTTCTGCTCCCCTCTCTGCCTCTGCCCTCCACTGAAGGTTCTCCTTTGTTGATTTAACCTTCCCCTGGTGCCTGTAGACATCGGCTGCATGCCATGCCTCTTCCATGGCCAGCTTCTCGAAGGCCTGGGCAACCTCCGGGTGGCCTTCCTCTTCAGCCTTTCGTGCAAAGGCAAGGTACATCCCTACCTCTTCGGTCTCTCCATCCCAGTTGGCACAGAGGTTTTTTGCAGTTTCGCCCTCACCTGCCCCAACCTCTTCAAACTTGCTTGCAGGCGCCTCGCAGACAGGACACCTTACCGGGGGATTCTCTCCCTCATGAATAAAACCGCATACAAGACATCTCCACTTTTTCATTTGCACTTACCTCCCTTTTTGGTTTCTTGTTTTTCTGACTTAAAGGCGTCCTTCCCGGCCCCGCACTTTTCACACTTCTGCGGCCTGCACCGGGCTTCTGCCTTACAACCGCACTTTTCACACACCCATACTGCCATCTTAATTACCTCCTATTTATTCTTTTTCTTTAACTGCTCGATCTTGTCTTCAATAATGTTAACGTGGATCTTCTCCTCTTCCATCATCTCAGTGAACATCTTCTTGAGACCAGGATCAGTAGCACTCGCAGCCGCCTGCTTATACTTGACTATGGCGCCCTTTTCATCCACGATCATCACTTTTAGAAAGTCTATCCATTCCATATTTCACCCCCATAGATTTGCTTTTGGTTTTTATTTTTAAATTACCTTAATACCTTTTTTTTACTTTGGAACTTCGCTCAGCGGAATTCCAAGTGCGTCTGCAACCCCCTTGCCATAGGCCGGGTCGGCCTTCAGACAATTGCCGATGTGGCGAATTTTGATCTCCTTGGGCGCATCGCCCATGGCGCGGGCGGTGTTTTCAAAGAGGACCTTCTGCTGGTCGGCGCTCATCAGGCGGAAGAGCTTGCCGGGCTGGGAGTAGTAATCCTCATCCACGCGGTGGTTCCAGTGGTCCGCGGCCCCTTCCAGGCTCAGAGGCGGTTCGGCGAAATCCGGCTGCTCCTGCCACTCGCCGTAACTGTTGGGTTCGTACCCAAGAGTGCTGCCGTAATTGCCGTCCACCCGCATTGCGCCGTCGCGGTGGAAACTGTGGTAAGGGCAGCGGGGGGCGTTGACGGGGATCTGGTGATGGTTCACCCCGAGCCGGTAACGCTGTGCATCGCCGTAGGAGAAAAGACGTCCCTGAAGCATCTTGTCTGGCGAGAAGCCGATGCCGGGTACGACGTTGGCCGGGTTGAAGGCCGCTTGCTCCACCTCGGCAAAGTAGTTTTCAGGGTTGCGGCTCAGCTCCAGCACCCCCACTTCTATGAGAGGATACTCCTTGTGGAACCACACCTTGGTAAGGTCGAATGGGTTGTAGGGGCACTTTGCCGCGTCCTTCTCTGGCATCACCTGGATATACAAGGTCCAGCGGGGGAAGTCCCCCTTCTTGATGCTCTCGTAGAGGTCGCGCTGGTGGCTTTCCCGGTCCTTGCTGATAAGTGCCTCAGCCTCCTGATTGGTCAGGTTTTTGATCCCCTGCTGGGTCTTGAAGTGGAACTTGACCCAGTACCGCTCTTTCTTGGCGTTAATGAAGCTGAAGGTATGGCTGCCGAAACCGTGCATGTGGCGATAGGTGGCAGGAATGCCGCGATCGCTCATGACTATGGTAACCTGGTGCAACGCCTCCGGCAGTGATGTCCAAAAATCCCAGTTGTTCTTGGCGCTGCGCATATTGGTGCGTGGATCGCGTTTCACTGCATGGTTGAGATCGGGGAACTTCAGCGGATCGCGCAGGAAGAAAACGGGCGTGTTGTTGCCCACCAAATCCCAGTTGCCTTCCTCGGTATAGAATTTCATGGCAAAGCCCCGGATGTCCCGCTCGGCGTCGGCGGCACCGCGCTCGCCGGCTACCGTGGAAAAACGGAGGAACATATCGGTCTTCTTGTCCACCTCGGAGAAGATCTTGGCCCTGGTGTACTTGGTGATGTCATGGGTGACGGTGAAGGTACCGTAAGCCCCCGACCCCTTGGCGTGCATCCGCCGCTCGGGAATCACCTCCCGGTCGAAGTGGGCCAGTTTCTCGAGAAACCAGACATCCTGCAGTAGCTGCGGCCCTCGCGGTCCAGCTGTCATGACGTTCTGGTTGTCCACAACGGGGGCGCCGTTTCTGGTAGTCAGTTTCTTCTTCTCGTCTTTCATGGTCATTCCCCTTTCAGTTATTGGTTCAGTTAGGCCTTGTGTGGCCTCTGCATCTTCGATGAAGCGCCGCTTACAGCGCCCTCATGAACGCTACCAAGTCCTTCTTCTCCCGGTCATTCAGCTTCAATTCCAAGACGAGGTTGAAGAACTCGACTGTGTCATCGAGCGTCAGCAGCCGGTCGTCGTGCAGATACGGCGGCGAGTCCTTGATGCCGCGCAACGGAAAGGTCTTGATGGGGCCATCGACGCTGGCCTTCCGACCATTGATCATCTTCTCGTTGAAGAAGCGTTCGACGCGCAGGTTGTGCATGGTGTTGTCCGTGTAATAGGGCGGCGTGTGGCATGTGGCACATTGGGCCTTACCAAAAAATAGCGTCTGTCCGCGCAACTCGGCTTCGCTGGCCTTGGCCTGGTCGAGCTTGCCAAAAACGTTAAGCTTGGGCGCGGGCGGGAAGTCGAGAAGCGCCTCAAATTCGCTCATGAAGTGAACCTGGCTGCCGCGCTCGAGGATGTTTACGCCTTTGCGCGTGGCCTGTGCAGGGTCGCCGTCGAAATAGGCGGCGCGCTGTTCGAACTCGGTGAAGTCTTCCACGGTTTTCAGGGCACGCTGGGAACCGAAGAGACGCTGGATGTTGACGCCCCGCAGCGAAGGGGTATCAATGCGATGACGGTGCTCGTTCGGGCGGATGTCCCCGACTGTGTGCGTGGCCGCGTCCGTATGGCCGTTGGCGTGGCAGTCAAAACAGGCAACGCCCTGGGAAGCCTTGAGGCTGCGCCGGTCATCGGTGGCGTTGAACTGAGCCTGGGCAAACGGCGTGACCAGCAACCGCACACCTTCGAGCTGCTTGGGATTCAGAACATCTTTGAACAGGTCATAGTAGTTGTTCAGCGTGACGAGCTGGCCGCGTGACACATCGCCCAAATCCGGCCGCGTTGTCAGATACATTGGCGCAGGGAACTCGGGCACGAGATGTTTCGGAAAGTCGAAGTCGAGGTCAAAGCGCGTCAGGTCGCGCCCGGTCTGGAGCTTGGTTTCGTCAATGAGCGGCTGCGGGAACAGCATGCCACCCGCTTCGTGATGAGGATGCGGCAAGGGGAAAAAGCCGGCTGGCCAGAGGTTCTTTGTCTCGATATCTTCCGGCGACATGGCGGCGAGCTTCTCCCACGTCATGTCCTTGGGCAGCCTCACGCGCACCCCCTCCTGCACCGGCTTGCCGCCGGACATCGTGACGCCCTGTGCGGTGCGGTCGGCAAGGTCATAGCGCTCCGAGAGCAGCTCCTGATGACGTTTGGCGAAAGCTGGTTTCTCTTTCTGTAGTCGGCTGACCAGAGAGGTGAAGTCTTCTTCGGCGGCGGAAACCGTTCCCGCACCGCAAACAACCAACACTGCGGCAAACGCCATCGAGTACCGATGTATTATGGGCCTCGTTTTCACGGCACTCCTTTCGAGTTGGTAATTTTGCTTTCTGTTCATATCGTTCTCCTTTAGGTTTATGGGTTTGATTGAACTGCCTAACAATATTTTAGTCGTTCATCCTTACCATAGGCTTGCCGCAACATTCCCTCGGCTCATCAGCCTCAGCCTCGCAGTCATAACATATATAGGTATACTTCTTTGTATCATCACACATGATTTTCACCCCCTTTTCATTTAATTAACATCTCCCTGCTCTGAATCTCTACGATAGCTTTAATTATATCGCCTATAGGCGAAGGCTTCTGAAGATACCTGATGTCGTTTTTCCTGAAAAATGACAGACTGTACTCTTCATCAAAAGCATCTGTGAAAAACAAGAATCGCTCCTTTATATTTGGATACATCTCAACTGCCTTATTGTAGAACTCTATTCCGTTCATGACGGGCATATTCAGATCTGTTATAATGGCCGAAAAGTATTTCTCGCCTATCTTCTTAAGCCCCTCTTTGCCATTGGCGGCAGTTTCAATGTCACCTTCCTCTTTTAGGACTGCGTGAAGGAGATCAACTATCATTTTAGTATCATCCACCACCAGTATCTTCTCCCGCCATATTGCAGGGAGGGATTTCAACCTTTTAAGAAATTCCTCATATCCGGGTTGAGACTTAATAAACCTTTCTACTGATCTCTTATGCTGCTGGATGCCTGCTACCATCGGGATAAATTCCCTGTGTTCATGCTTCAATGTATTAATTACGTAAAGAAATAACTGGTTCCATTCCAAGAATTCAGTTGAGACCATGAAATCAAGCAGGTCCTTTTTATTTAAGGCCTTTGCCTCTATCTTCGCTTCACACAATAGGAAAGGGACCTCAACACCCTGCTTTGTGGAATCAATCAGGGCCACAATGGAAGGAATGTCTTTGTTGTCTATCAATTCAGCGGCCTTGCACATAGATTCGTAATGCATCTTTTCTTCTTCGGCCAGATGCCCTAAGAAATCAGCAAGTTCTGAATCATCTTGAAATATGGATTCTGCCTTTTCGTAAATCTTAGACGCCCTACATTCAATCCCGGCAAGCCAGTTGATGATCTCTCTCATATTAACTACTTATCCTTTCAGGATAATTACTTTACATCTTTCTCGACAAAGAATGCCTTATATTTCATATCAATCTTAAGGATATGGTTTACCCACCACTCCTTAAGATATGTCAAGATTTCTACAGGAACAGTCCTTTTATATTTCAGAGTATCCATGCTGAAGTTGACTGTATTTTTTCTGAACTCTATATGGTGGTCTTTATGAGATTTATAGTCGGGATATTTATATTCCGTCAGCAAATGTTCCTCTGTTTCAAAATGATCGGATGCATATTGTGCCATTTCCATTAATGTGTCGGAAATCAATTCCGAATCAACCGAGGCATTGGTCGAATCGATCAGCTTATTTATAATTCCGATTATCTGCCTGTGTTGTTCGTCTATCTTTTTGACGCCGACGCTGAAACTGTCATCCCAGTTTATCTTTTCCATAAAACCTCTCCTTTTTTATGCAGCTGCCGCCCTGAACCCGCTTCCATCCGAGATCAACCTAAGCCTTGCGCCGCACTTCTGGCATGTGACAATATCCCCTTCCTTGGCGCCGAAACCCAACATTACCCTGGCTCCACAAACCGGACATATAACGCTTTTCATTATTTACCTCCCTTAAACTACCTTTTGTAGTTGGTAATCTCCATCAACCTCGGCCAGGACAAATATGACGCCACACATCCTGCATCTTGCCTCTTTTCCAGGTTCCGGCCTCTTCCCGAAGTTCACCTCCCAGCCGCATACAGGACAGTAAAACACGACCTCATTTTCACCGTTTTCTATATCCATTATGAGCTTCAGAAGGCCGTTGGCGTGCCCCTGTTCGGACCTGGCAAACTCCATGAACATTTCCCTTGTCTCAGCACTGAACGATACGGCGGCAAACTCCCTGTAGGTCCTGACTGCAGCTCTTTCTGCTGTAAGGTCTTCATTTAAAAGTTTAAGGACTGTCTTGTATCCCCTCATCTTATCCATCGCCTTTTAAGGTCTTATCCAGCCTTTCCATCAATCCTTCTATCTCGCTCTTATGCCCAGTCTCATTCCGCCTGAAACCTTCCAGTGCCGCATTTACTCTCGGGTCTCTTATGGATGAAATATGTTTTATATACCTGCTCATAGCCTCCCCTTCCAGTTCGAGGGCCTTTTTAAGCATCTCTATGTCTTCCTTTAACTCACTCATGACCCTTCCCCCTAAAACGACCTCTCACAGTCTCAAAGAGATGACTTATCTTGCCCGAAAGGAAAATTGAAAAGATGAAGAATACAGGTATAAGGTAGCCGGCCAGGATTATCGGTTTATCAGGCAGGTACCTTCCCTGGGCTGCCAGGGCCTCAAATGTTATCTTGGCGAGGGAAGTCAGGTAGTATGTCACGATAAAAACCTCCAGGCTCTCCACAGCCCTCTGCATCTTAAGTTGGGTCTTGGCCGTCTCATGCATGCTCCTCTGTATGTCCAGGGACTGTTCCTGTTGAATGAGGTCTACCTTTGTCCTTAAGATGGTTATCACATCCCCCATCTCCCTCCTTATCCCTTCTATCCTCTGGATTAGCCGCCCATAATCATCCCCAACCGTCCTGGTATAGAACTGAAGAGGCTCCGATATTATCCGTAGGCCTTCTACCGGCTCACTCCCCCAGCTTTCAAGGATAGACTGCAAGACGCTTCTCCTGCCTTCCGTATCAGCGGCATGCTTTTTAAGCTCTTCCGTTATCCCGGAGACCTCCCCGAAATTAACACTGAGGGAGTGCAGCCAGTCTTTGAGGGTCTTCCCGTCGGCCTTGGAGATGTTGAGATTTATTACCCCCATATTGGTTGCTGTTCCCTCTTCAAGCCTCCCAAGCTGGTCTGCAAGGAGCAGGTATTTCTGCCTCTGGGAAAGGAGCAGGTTGTAGCAGGTCTCAAGCCTTACGATATCGTCTACTATTTTGTCGGCTTTACCAGCCGACACGGGTTTTATAACGTATCTCCGAACTTTCTCCTTCAGCTCATAACCGGAAATTACTGTGGTTCCGTCTTTGAGCCTCTGGCCCTTTACATCCCTGGTTAGAAGGTCGGGAATGGCTTCCCCCACAATGATATCCAAATGGTATAACTCATTGGGCCTTTCCTGGAAGAATCCTGTACAGATCCTTGAGGCTTCGCTGTCAATCCTTCCTTCCCTGTCGGGGAAAACCCTGAGGAAATATACATATTCATCCATCCCCTGCAGGAGACTGAGACTGAGCTTCCCTCCATCACCTGCCTCTTTAACCCCGTCCGCTGTTTCGCCCCGCCAAACAACCCTTTCTATCCCCAAGGACTTAGCTACCCTCTCAAATTCCTCTTTCAGGGCAGCCCTTTCATCCGCTCTAAGGGTGTATGAAAATACCTTTATGATCTCCTTTATATCGGCTTTTATAGGTTGGGCGAGGGTCTCGCATACCTTCCCTTCTCTTTCCTCTTTTGTCCCGGCAGCAGGCAGGCCCTCTCTGGAGTCGGGTATTGGTGTGATCTTTGCGACGCCCTCTATGAAGCCATCAGTCACATACAAGCCGCAGTAACACCGGCCGTAAGTATCCAGGTCCCAGTCCCTGTATGCACACGGACATATGATGTCGCAGTCCTTATTATAATCACCGGTTGACAGCCTGCAAGGGCAAGAACGGTACCCGTATCTGACCTCGTTCTTCAAAAGCCCTGATACCAGAGTATTAACTGCTTCTTCCTCAGGGTTAAGAAGATATCCGGTCTGCCGTGCCTCAGTCCTGAGTTTTTCTACTGCCTTATCATCAGCTACTATGGCCTTAACCGGGGCCTGAGGAGCCGGTTCACCTCTTTCTTCTATGGCCAATAGCTTCTTGAACCTTTTAATATCGTACCCTATCACCCCGGTCCCATTCACATCAGTAACAGGGTAGCTCCTCTGGCCACTGAGCCTGTATGCCTCGGCAACGGCCTTTTCCTGCTCCTTGCCGGAAAGCTGGTCCATGACGAGGGTCTCAAACTCAATCCCGCTTGACCTCAGAAACTCTATCGTCTTTTCGCAATAAAGACATGTCGAAAGCGTATAAACCTTTATACTCATAGTCTCTCTTCCTTAAGATGCAAGCTTACCTCCTCCCGGCACTCCCTGCAAACTCCATAGAACTCGACCCTATGATGCGTGATGACAAAACCGAGCTTTTCAGCTATATCCCTTTCCATATCCTTTTTTAGAGGTCCCTCGACATCATAAACCTTCCCGCACCCCTGACAGTTAAAGTGGTAATGGTTTTCAGTATTCCCATCAAACCTGCTCTGCCCGTCACCGTAATGGAGTTCCAGTATCTCACCTCTTTCTTTGAGGAGCTTGAGATTCCTGTAGACCGTTCCAAGACTGATTTTAGGGAGACTCTTTCTTACCTCCTGATAAATCCAGTCTGCAGTAGGATGAGACTTGGTTCCTTTCAGGACCTCTAACATGACTTCCCTCTGCCTGCTCTTTCTTACAAACAAAGTTTTTTTATTATTTTTCATAGGCGCTTAATTTTAAATTAATCAATAATAAGAACTGTTATCAGTTTAATATATAAAAAAAGATTGTCAAGAGAAAAAAGAGCAAACCGGTCTTTTTTATCTAATACCAATTCGGTCTGTTTTGAAAGGGGCTTGCGTGAAAGAAAATAATGGAGATATCATTGTACAGTTTGGGCGGGGACAAGACCCGCCCAAACTCCGCATTGTTTACATCTCTGAAATTAAATTTCCGCAACTGAATCACTTCTTCCCTTTGATCCCCAGGGTCGTCTCCCAAAGGTCTGCATGGCCTTCTTCCTCGGAAAGGATACCTTCCAGCATCAACCTTGTGGTAGGGTCTCCTTCCTTTTCGCAGAGCTTGATATGTTTTTTATACCTCTCGATGGCGCCATTTTCAGCCGAAAGGTCATCGCTTACCATCTTCCTGATTTCCCCTCCCTTCATTATTTTGGAAGGTTTTGTGGAAGGGGTTCCCCCCAGATATACAATCCTCTCCGCCAGTAACTCTGCGTGCTTCATCTCATCGATAGCAGTCTTCTTGAACAACTCAATGATCGCCGGGCTTTCCAGTCCATCTGCCTCGTAGTGATGGCCCATGTACTGCATTATGGCCCCAAGCTCAAATTCCCTGTCCTCATTCAACACATCGATAATCTTCTTGCTCATACCTTCCTCCTTATGTTTTATTTTTGTCGCTCTACAGACATTTTATTTTCTTAAATTTAACCTATAATAGAATGTTGTCAAGTGACCATGCCTGTATCTGGTTTTTTGGGCTGTAGAAGGGGATGGAGAAAAGAAATGGTCCTACCTGGGATCTAATTCTATCTTGGGAAAGCCGGCAAGTTTGGAGAGTTTTGCAAGAGGCTATTGGGATAATAAAAAAGAGGGTTAGTTCACTTGGACTTGACATGTAGGCCGCACTCCTTGCCTTCGGGAGACTCCCACCACCAGCGGCCGGCGCGGATATCTTCATCTGGTTTGACAAAACGGGTGCATGGCGCGCAACCGATGGACGGATATCCCTTGTCATGAAGCTCATTATATGGGACGTTGTTTTTATGAATATAGTCCCAGACATCTTTATGGCTCCAGTCGGCAAGGGGATTCAATTTTATAATCCCGCCGAAGGACTCATCAATCTCTATCTTCTTTAATACAGTCCTTGTGACTGCCTGGCCACGGCGCAGACCTGTTATCCAGGCATCCAGGCTGGAAAGCATGCGCTTCAGGGGTTGGACCTTTCTTAGATTACAGCAGAGCTGGCGGTTCTCAACGCTCTGATAAAAGAGGTTTACCCCATGCTCCCGCACCATCTCCTCAACTTCTGCCGCGTCAGGGAACATGACCTCAATATCGATTCCGTACCTTTCACGCACCCTGTCAATCAAGTCATATGTCTCAGGATTGAGCCTTCCTGTGTCAAGGGTGAAGATGCGGGCCTTCGGGTTGATCTTTACCAACATATCCAAAATCGCCACATCTTCAGCGCCGCTCCAGGCAAAGGCTATGCATGGATGAAACTCTTTAAGCCCCCACTCCAGAAGCTCCTGGGGCATCTTCCTTTCAAACTCTTCATTCAACTGTTCAATATCAAAAGCGGGTTTCGTTTTCGTCTTCGACTGCGTCAGATCACCGCTATCTATCCCCGCATTTGCCTTACGCCTCTCCTCTATCTCGATATCGGCCTTTTCGAGGGCCTTCTTCAAAATCTTTTTCTTCAGCTCCATATAGGTCTTATATACCGTTACATTCCCTTCGCTTTCAACTATAAAGAAGGGCGCAATGTCGATATTATGCTCTTTTGCTAGTTTAAGGCCGACCGAGTCCGCGTCCCTCATGTCGGCATAAACAATCTTATCAATAAGGGTCAGCTCGTTCCCTGCCTTTAACCGCTCGGTGACTTCACGGCATTTTTTGCACTCCTCGCCGTCTTCCTTTATCTTCTTTACAAAAGTGATCTTCATAGAGACCTCAAAAAATAATAGACACAGGCCTTACAAGCATTTCAGAGAGAAATGCATTAACCATTATATTTAAATAATATACCATAAGTACCTGATTAAAGGCAATCATGGGGCTTATTTTGTCTTCAATTCTGTTAGCATATCGAAGGTATAAGATATGAGCTCTTTTATTCCAGAGCCTGTAGCGGCAGATATGGGGAAGAGTTTTACCTTTTTTCTTTTTTTCTTCAGATAAGCCTCAAACTTCTTGAGCTTCTCCGGGGCCTCAGTCAGGTCCATCTTGTTAACGACTATTACCTGGGGCCTTTTTGCGAGGGATGCGCTGTAGAGCTTAAGCTCCCTGTTCAGGACCTCATAGTCGTTTATCATGTCCCTGTTGGTGAAGTCGGAGGGATCGAGGAGATGCAGCAGGAGGCTTGTCCTTTCCACATGCTTGAGGAATTTGAGTCCCAGGCCGTGCCCTTCATGGGCACCCTCTATTATCCCTGGGATATCTGCAACAACGAAGTTCTGGCTCTCCCTCACCCGCACCACCCCAAGGTTAGGTGTAAGGGTCGTGAAAGGATAGTCTGCTATCTTTGGTTTTGATGCGGATATCTTCGATATAAGGGTGGACTTCCCGACGTTTGGGAATCCTATAAGCCCCACATCTGCCAGGAGTTTCAGTTCAAGCTGAAGCCAATTTTCCTCGCCAGGCATTCCCGGCTGGGCAAACTTCGGGGCCTGGTGAGTGGCCGATTTAAAGAATGCATTCCCTTTTCCGCCAATTCCACCCCTGGCGGCAACAAACCTTTCTCCATCATGGGTGAGGTCGTAGAGAACATCTCCTGTCTCAAACTCTTTTATCACGGTGCCTACCGGGACACGGACAATAAGGTTCTCGGCGTCTTTTCCATGCTTGTCCCGACCCATGCCGTGCTCACCTTCCCCGGCCCTGTATTGCTGCTGGTATCTGAGGTCAAGGAGGGTGGAAAGCTGACTGTCGCCAATAAAAACCACGTCCCCACCCCTTCCGCCGTCACCGCCGTTGGGGCCGCCCCTGGGGATGAACTTCTCCCTTCGAAAGCTTACACAGCCCCTTCCTCCATGGCCGGAACTGACAAATATTTTGACTTCATCAATGAATTTCATAATGGTGGGTGCCAGGAATACAAAAAATAAAAGGGAAATGGATACCTCCATTTCCCCTTCTTCAACATACCGGATACGAAAGAATTACCTTATGCTAATGCCTGCGGTGCAGGCGCATATACGCTGACCTTTTTCCTGTCCTTGCCCATTCTCTCAAAGGTCACAACTCCTGGTATCTTTGCGAACAGGGTAAAATCCTTCCCCATGCCGACATTAGTTCCAGGGTGGATCTTGGTGCCTACCTGGCGCACGATGATGCTGCCGCCCTTAACGACCTGGCCGCCAAACACCTTGACGCCCCTGCGCTGACCTGCGCTGTCTCTCCCGTTTCTTGAACTGCCAACACCTTTTTTATGTGCCATGGAACCCTCCTACCTTATACTACGATCTCTTTTATCTTAAGTGCAGTGTAATCCTGCCTGTGGCCGATCATCTTCCTTGAGCTCTTTCTCCTCTTGGACTTGAAGACCAGGATCTTCTTGGCCCTGTCCTGCTCAACGATCTGGCCTACAACCTTGGCCCCGGCAACAGTGGGTTTCCCGACCTTGACTTCCTGGTCGGTTGTCACCATAAGGACATCTGTCAATTCCACCATTGACCCCTTATCCCCGGCTATCCTTTCGACCCTGAGGGTGTCGCCTGCTGCCACCCTGTACTGTTTCCCGCCCGTTTTCACTATAGCGTACATAAAAAGCCTCCTGATTTTGAAAAGAGAAACTATATAGTGTTACATTTTTTTTGTCAAGAACTTTTTACCACAAAATATCAGGACAGGAAGTCCATACCCTATTTTCCTGTATTCTTACTACATAGGTTTACGGATACGAACCTGATCTTTAAGTCAACCGGCCCCTTGACCCCTGCCGTCAATAGTGGACACCAATTGCCTCATGCTGCGAGCCTTTTTTCATAAAACTGTTTTTCATAGGCGGCAGGTGATAGATACCCCAACCGTTTCTGCCTTCTTTGCCTGTTGTAAAAGACCTCTATATACTCGGTGATCTCCTGCAGTGCTTCTTGCCTTGTTCTGTAACGACTGTGATGCACAAGCTCATTCTTCAGCGTTCCCCAAAAGCTCTCCATAGGGGCGTTGTCATAACGGTTCCCTCTTCTGCTCATTGATGATTTCATGCCGAACTGTTCAAGAAGCTCTTTGTAGTCATGGGCGCAGTACTGGCTCCCACGATCTGAATGGTGTACAAGCCCTTTTTCAGGCCTCTTAGGTGATACTGCTCTGAATAAAGACCGGCTGACCAGGTTTTTTGTCATCCTGTCTGACATGGCATGCCCTACTACCTCGCCGGTGCATATGTCTTTATGCCCTGCAAGGTAAAGCCAGCCTTCATCTGCAGGTATATAGGTAATGTCTGATACCCATACCTTATTAGGTTCTATGGCCTCGAATCTCTGTTCCAAAAGGTTGTCTGCCACAGGCAGTATGTGATCGGAATCGGTGGTTGCTCTGAACTTCTTTACCTGTTTGCATTTAATGCCGAGCTTTTTACGAAGCCTTCGTATACCCTGCATCAACTCCATGCTCCTTCATGTCTTCTTTCAAGCGCTCAGGGCCGCAGGTGCCACGGGTTCTCTTATTGGCTGCCTGTATCTCTAATTCCAGTCTCGCATCTTCCAGTGCACGCTTTGACGGTTTCCTGGTGGACCATGCGTAATATCCGCTCACTGAGACGTTAAGCGCCCGGCAAAGGGGAGGTATCGGATGGCAGAGCCGCAGTCTTTTTATCATCGCGCACCTCGCTGCTACTCCTTCGCAAAGTACGCTGCCGCTTTTTTTAATATGTCCCGCTCCATCTTTACTTCTGAAAGTTCTTTCTTGAGTTTGTAGTTTTCCATCTCTACTTCCGTTAGCGGTTTATGGCCTTTCCCCACTTCTGAGAGCTTCCCTTTCTTATAGGCTCTTACCCAGTTGCCTAAGGTTGATGGAGCCAGAGATAACCGCCTCCCTGCCTCTGGTATTGATAGGTCTCCTTCAATTACAAGCTTTACTGCCTCCTGTCTGAATTCCTTGCTGTACTTCCCGTACGGGATTCTTTCCATACTGACACCTCCATTAAGTTATTTTACCTTAATTTTGGTGTCCACTTTTTTCAGCTTAGCTTAAACTGTAAACTATAGGAAAATTTGGCAAAAGTGCTGGGCTGGACGTTATGGGAAATAATCTTCAGGAAATAAAAAAGGCAAGGGAGATATCCCTTGCCTTTTAAGACTGAACCTAAGACTTATTAATGTTTTGCCGGAGCGGCCTCTCCGTGACCCGCAGCAGGTGCGGGACCTCCGCCGTGGTGCTGTTCATGGGCTGCGTCCTTCATCCCCTTCGGCAGCGCAGGAGCCAGTTCCGGTTTGATTGCCTGGAACCTGTTGACCTGAACCGTATGAGGGTTATGGCATTCAGTGCAGACCCACCACCTCTTCTTGCCGCCCTTCGTCCATGAACCGATCCTCTTTCCGTGGATCCCCATCCTCCAGTCGATGTATACCTCACCATGACACTTCCCGCATAGCTGCTGGGGCTGGTTAAAGGACACCTCATTACCCTTATGGTCTATCAGCTTGTTCCTGTTTGTTGCATTGTGGCAGTCAAGGCACCAGAAGGCAGCCCTGCCGTGCATCAGCTGCATAGAATTCTCAACTATGTCCTGATGGGCTGCAAGCAGCCTTGGGTTTTTGTCCGTTGGAAAAGGAACCGTCTGGCCATTGTGACAGAAGGCGCAATTCTGGGTAGGCTCCATATTGAAATACATGAGCATGGGCTCCCTTGGCTTTACCACGGCCTCCTCAGTCTCATAATCTCCCCTGGTTTTATCATCAGGACCAAAAGCAGGCATATCTCCCATAGGGACAGTTCCGTCAAACGGATCACCCCACCACAAAACCCCGTTGGTGGTAGGTGAACACTTTACATTAGGGTTGCCGTCCGGCGTCACATTTTCAACCCTCGTTACCGCAGTATAACCTTCCCTGCTTTCAAAGCAGTCCGTTACCGGAGCAGTTGCAGCTGCCGATTGGACAGGCTGTTCCTGTTGGGCCTGAGTCTGAAAGCGACCGCTTCCGAAGATCATTGTACCGACAACTAAGGCGCCAAACGTCACTTTTATAATCCTTCTTGTCTTCATTCCCTTCTCTCCTTAAACGCTGTAGGGGCGGGCCTTGTGACCGCCCTTTTTTGGGCACCTGCAAGAGGTGCCCCTACATTTAATGGTGTGCGACCTTTTTCCCTACGGCGCTCGGATGCAGCACATCGCCAAGCATAACGCCTATAGCGCCCTTTGCCAATATCGTAAAGATCATGAAGCCGATGGCCCAGTTACCTGCAACGATGAAGATCTCTATCCATGTCGGTGTATATTCTGAGAACTCGCCAATCGGGGATGGAATCATCCCTGGGATGACAAGGGCAAGCCCTTTATCGATCCAGATTCCGATGAAGAGAGTCACACATATTATTGGCAATATTGTATAGTTCTTCCTGACGCTTGGTATAAGCAGCAGTATGAAGGAGCCGATCATCATTATATACGATGCCCACATCCATGGGGCCATCTTGGTCAGGCCGAACATCCCGAACATTGCGTACTTCAACTGAAATGAATGCTCTGTGCTTGGATAGAGCTCGGTGACAACCTCGGAAAGAATAAGGAAGAGAGCTATCCCAAGACACCAGACTACGATCTGTGACAGGAGATTAATTGCCTCATCCGGGATCTCAAGCTTGGTATTCTTCCTTACGGTCAGGAGGGCCACTATGATCAATGCGGGACCACCAGCAAAGGCCGTGGATATAAACTTGATGGGCATTAATGAGTGGAACCACATCGGCCTTGTAGGCATTGTGTTCATCAGGAATGCAGTAACAGTGTGGATGCTGAGGGCCCATACAATGGAGATATAAACAAATGTCATATAAAACTTTTCATTAAGGGGTTGGCCGGTATACCTTTTGTACATGCTGTAAAAACCGCAGATAATATTGAGACCCAGGTAGCCGTTAAGAACCAGAATGTCCCATGTCAGCATGGAGTTGGGCCAGTTGAATATCCCGATAATCGGTATTAAATGCCAGAGCCTGTCGGGCCTTCCCATGTGGAACAGGATAAAGAGGATAACCATGATGACCGCGGTTATCGCCAGCATCTCCCCAATCAGAACCACATTTTTCAGCGGTTTGTAATGGTAAACATAATAGGGAAAGACAACCGTCACGGCCGCTGCAGCGACTCCGACCAGAAAGACGAAGTTCCCTTCATATATGGCCCACGATATCTGGTCCGTATACCCCGCGACTATCATCCCTTTGGCTACTAACTGCTGGTAGCTGCCGTATGCCCAGGGGAGGATAAACAGTGCAAGGATGCCGAGCCATGTATAATATTTAGCCCCACCCTTCAAACCGTAAGAGAAGAAATCCAAAACAAAATCGATCTTACTTTTCATAACTGTACCCCTTTAATCAATAAAATAGAAGAACTTGGGATATGTGTTCATGTCAGCCTTCAGCCTGAAGACCTTCTTCCTGTCAAGTATCTTACTGACCTCGCTCTCAGGATCAAGGAGGTTGCCGAACTTCCTTGCCCCTACAGGACAAACTTCAAGGCATGCTGTATATCTGCCCTTTCTTGTCCTCTGGAGACAGAAGGTGCACTTTTCAACCACTCCTCTCATGCGCGGCCTGTTTCCAAGATAGTGCGTATTCGGGTTCATCTCCTCAGCCGGGAGATTAGGGTCGCCCCAATTGAATCTCCTTGCCCAGTACGGGCAGGCGGCCACGCACATCCTGCAGCCTATGCACCAGTTGTAATCTATGACGACTATGCCGTCAGGGTCCCTGTATGTTGTCCTGACTGGACAAACTTTTACGCATGGCGGCTTTTCGCACTGATGGCACTGTATGGGGAAGTAGAAAGCGTCCTTCTCAGGTACGGTTTCGGGCTGGTAATAGTGCTGTCCTTCCAGAGCAACGCCGGAGTTCTTATAGGCGTTTCCGCCAACCTGGATACCGAAGGACTCATTAGCATTAGCCGGGTACCCCTTGTTCATATCATCAACAGTGAAGTTCCCCTTCTCCATCTTTATGACCCTTATCCACTGGATCTCAGGGTCGTGGCGGGACTGGTTATTTTCCTTGACGCAGGCATGGACGCAGCGTCTGCATCCTATACACTTCTGTATGTTAAGGGCATACCCGAACAACACATCCTTTATGGCAGGAGAACCGTCAACGGTCACCTTCTTGCCGTATTCCTCAGAATGCCGCTGTTCCAGACGTGCTATAGCCTCTTTCTTTTCCTCATCGGTCATCAGCCTGTAATTCTTCTGGAACATCTCGGCAAATGTCGTCCTTGCCTCGGCTTCCTCAGGGGCAATGACGCTTGACGCGGCAGCAGCCGCAACTGCAGCGCTTATCGCTCCAGCCTCCTTAAAAAACTGACGGCGGCTTATATCTGTTCCCTCTGTTTCCTTCTTTTCTTCTGTTGACATTACTCTCCCCCTACAATAAGTCAGGTAAAGGTAAAGGTTTAGAAAAATCTCAAACCCTACCTATACCTTTATTTTGTTTAGGCCGTATACTGGTATTCTTTTACAAACATCTGCAACATCTGTTCCTTCTCTTCCTTGCTCATCACAACGTACTCCTTGCCTTTCATGACCTTGTCCTGCTGAATCTCATCGTTTAAATAAGCTCCGCGAAGGTCTTGTCTGGGCGTAACCGATGCAACCTTTTTCGCAACCGCGGCAGTAGACGCAACAGCAACACCAATAAGCAGTGTCTTCTTAATGAAGGCGCGCCTTGAAAAGTCCGTGCCGTTTTTTATCCCAACAATATCTTTCTCATCAGCCATTTTTATACCTCCAGCTTAAAGTAAAGTGTCTGCACTATAACAACTAATTTTTGAACTTGTCAATATCAAAATAGTATCCCAAAAATAGACATTGACTTCCTCAAATTCCCCCTCTCCCTTGACGGGAGAGGGTTGGGGTGAGGGTGAGACATCATCAAGCCGGTTCCCCCTCCCCTTAATCCCCTCCCGCCAGGGGAGGGGAGATTTTGGGGTTTATCATTTTCAATGTCTATTCTTGGGTAGTATTAAGTTGCACTCAAGGAATAGTCAAGGATTGTCTTTAATGGTTTTTTCTCTTGAGATATCGCCATATATATACTGGATAATGGAAAGGAGGGATAGTGAGACCGTCTCAGTCCTCAGTATCCTTTTTCCGAGTGAAACAGGGAGAAAGCCGCTTCTTTTTGCAAGCTCAATTTCAGGCTCAGTCAGACCTCCCTCCGGGCCTACTATTAATGAAACCTTATTGTTTTCGAGAGAAGCTGGAAGGAGTTTTTTCAGCGAAGTCTCCTTTTCTCCTTCCCACGGTATAAGCTTTAGATATGAAGCCTCAGCGCTCCTTATAAACTCATCTATCTTAACCGGCTCAGATATGACTGGGACCTTAACCCTGCCGGACTGTTTGCAAGCCTCAACGGCAATCCTCCTCCACCTCTCAAGCTTATTCGGACTGAAGGACTTTGGGACAACCCTCTCCGTATAAATGGGGACTATCTTTGATACCCCGAGCTCGGTGCTCTTTTGTACAATCAGGTCCATCTTGTCGGACTTTGGAATCCCCTGGCCCAGGATGATCTCTATAGGAGACTCTGTCTCTCCCTCTTTTTCTTCCAAGATATCGACAGACACCTGATCTCTGGCAATCCCGGTTATCTCACCACTGAACTCCATCCCGCTTCCGTCAAACAGGGAAACCTTATCGCCTGCCCTGAGGCGGAGGACGTCTTTGACATGTCTGGCCTCCGGGCCTTTTATATAAGCCTTGCCTCCGACATTCATCCTCTCATCAATATAAAAACGATGCATCAACCCTTCCTTTTGTAAAGTAGGGAAACCCATTCCCCCTCTTGAAGTTCCTTCTCAAGAGAAAGCTCTTTGAAGGCCTCCTTTACCATATCCGCCTTCTCGGCAACGATCCCTGAGAGTATAAGATGCCCACTGGGCGCAACCCTGTCCTTCAGCGTCTTTGAGAGTCTCACAATCTCCTCTGCTATTATGTTGGCAACAACCAGGTGAAACATTACATATATAATGTCTACCTTTATCTTGGCAACGCGGACCTGGTTTTCTACCTTATTTAATGCAATATTCTCTTCGGCAACCTTGACTGCAGCTGAGTCCAGATCTATGGCTATTGTCCTTTGTACACCCAGCCTGGCGGCTGCTATGGCAAGGATACCTGAGCCAGTCCCCACATCCAGCATGGTCTCAATCCCGCCTCTTGAAACAACCTCTTCTATAAGCCTCAGGCAGCCCCTTGTAGTCGGGTGGGTCCCTGTCCCAAAGGCCATACCAGGGTCAATTTCTATCACTATTTCGCCTTCTTTGGCCTCATAAGCCTCCCATGTAGGCTTTATAACTATCCTGTCTGTTATCTTCTCAGGCTTAAAGAACTCCTTCCATTTATGGGCCCAGTCGTCATCCTTGATATCTGAAACGGATATACCGAACTCCAGGCCGAGACCCTCAAGGTAACCCTTGATCTCAGCCGCCTTTTCAGGTGCCTCATCTGGTAAGAAATATGCCTTTATTTCCGCCTTATCCCTGGCCTGCTCAGGGATATCAAAGGCATCCACCTCTCCACCCCCGGTCACAACCCCTCCTGAACCCATACCTATAAAATATGCAGAAACCTCATCAACCCTGCCAAATGGGACCTCTACCTTTATCTCGATCCATTTATTTTCCATGTTCACAGGATAACAAAAGATAGAGCCTCGTGGCAACAGAAAAGACCCGGTGATAAATGATCACGAATCTGATATATTGTATCCTATGGAGATAAAAATAGATGACTCGACCCTTTCCCTTCTTAGAGGCGACATAACCCAGGAGGAGACCGAGGCCATAGTCAATGCCGCAAACTCCGCGCTTGCTGGGGGCGGCGGAGTGGACGGCGCGATCCACAGGGCCGGGGGGCCTAAAATTATGGAGGAATGCCGGAGGATCGGAGGATGCCCCACAGGCCAGGCGGTTATTACAACCGGCGGGAACCTCAAGGCGAGATACGTGATACATACGGTAGGCCCGATATACAGGGATGGCAAGAGCGGTGAGCCGGAACTTCTTGCCTCTGCTTACAGAAATTCCCTTAAAATAGCAGTTGAAAAAGGTGTCCAGAGTATCTCTTTTCCGTCCATCAGCACAGGGGCTTACGGCTATCCGATAAATGAGGCTGCAGGGATAGCATTAGGATCGGCAATCGACTTCATTAAAACACACAGGAATCCAAAGCTCATCCGCTTTGTCCTCTTCTCGGACAGGGATCTGAAGGCCTATGAAGAGGCACTGAAGGGAATGGGAATTGTTGAATCATAAAGTTGATCGTGATAGCCATGCTCTATCATATAAAGTTAAGTTAGGTTGTGCCCGACGATGGATGGTGGCGGAGGCCGACCTGCCAGGATGTTCAGCAAAGATACGGGAATAGTCTTGAATTTATCCGGCTTTTAAGCAGCTTTTAATTCAGGCTCAATAGTTAGTCTCAAGCCTATAGCATGAAGTAGATTGAAAATGCTCTTGATTTCAGGATTTCCTCTTTTTGACAACATCCGGTAAAGGTTTTCACGATTCAGATGTGCCTTTTCGGCAATTGCAGACATGCCGCCCCGTGCCTCCGCAACATTACGCAGCGCCAGCAGGAATAATTCCTTGTCTCCTTCTTCAATAGCTTCATTTAGATAGGCGGCAGCATGTTCGGAGTCTTTAAGCCACTCTATCAAATCTTCTTGGTAGTCTGTTTTTTTCTTACTCATCTCTTTCTCCTCTTTTGATCCTTCCAATATGCTTTTGCCTGGTTAATGTCTCTCGACTGTTTCGATTTATCGCCGCCGAACAGCAGCAATATAAGCCTTTTACCATCCAGCGCGTAGTAAATCCTGTAACCGGGACCATAATTGATCTTCAGTTCATGGACACCTTCACCAACGGAGTTGGTATCGCCAAAATTTCCAAGCCTCGCCCTGTCTATCCTGATGTGAACTTTAGCTCGACCTGTTATATCCTTCAAGCTATCAAGCCATTCCTGAAAAGGCCTTTCACCATTTTCCGTCTCATAGTATTTTACATTATAGACGGTGTTCATAGAAAGCATTGTTGCTTATAAACAACAGTTTGTCAACTTGTTTTTGAATTTTTTGGATTTTGGTGGGTTGTGCCTTTGTTGTTCGTCATTCCGGCAGTCTTCAAGCTGGAATCCAGAGGGTTTATTTCACAATATCAAAATAACAAAGCCTGACCCCCGTGCCCCACGCCTGCAAACGCCGCTATTGCCCCTTGAGGAAAAGCCCGGCATGATTCACTTTCTTAATGGTCGCTGACCCCTATTTATCCGGCTGCATTGCCTGGTTAGCTCGCCTCATATTTTTCCTTGAGGACGGCCAGATCTGGGTCATTATCACCGATGTCTTCCACTGTGCGAAAGTGAATGGTCCCCTTGCGTATTTTGACGTCCAGCATTGGCCGCGGCTCTGTGCCCTTCATCTCTACAGGAACAAGGTAGAAAGTCTTGAAGTGTCGAACGGCATTCTTGAACATTTCCAAGTAGCGCGACTCTGGCTCCGGGTGCATTCGGTGGAGCCTGCTAATCATGATGAAATGGTCATAGTCCTTATCTACTGACATGCCGGCTGCCCTGAACCTTTTCACCGAGTTTTCGAGATCGGCCCCGATGTGAACAGAGTAGCCCGGTTCTTCGTTAGGGATATCACCTTCAACGATGGAGATCCTGAGCTCTTCATATGAATCGCTCTCACCGTAACGCTTGTGCCAGTTTTCGAATATTCTTCGCCCCGCAGCCCCATCAGCAAAAAATAGCCCCAAAACAGGTGGCCGATCTCTCGCCACCATATATAGTGTCCCCTTCCAACCAGCACGGTTCCATAGGTCAACATCGATAGGGCCAAACAGAAATGCCGACACATCTGTCTTGACTGGCAACTGCGGCAGTGGTCTACGGGGGCCGAGAGTTGGTTTTGCGGTATACACTTGGCCTGTCAATCGAGCATATAGTTTGTCGTAATCAGTCGGGTCCGCCACTTTGTAGAATGTAGATCCCTGAAGAGGAGTAGGGATGAAGGCTTTGTCTTCTTTCCCGAAGATCACTGGTATGAACTTTGTGTTGCTGGTTCCCGCGTTGTAGATAAGTTGGTAAATTAGATTGCCTTCCCACCGTATTCCGAGCCCTTGCCCGGCGGCCTCTTCTCCCATAACCCGTTTCAGGTAGGGCTCAGTACACACCATCAGAACGAATTCAGCAGTGTGGATCTTCCGATCCATCCACCTGGGCCAGCCCTCCGCAGGTGATTCTTCATATTGATCCAGTATGCAATTGACTCCCTCGCTCCTGAGTTTGTTCGACAGAGCCAAGACACGGGCAATGTGTGCTGGATCATCATGGCTATAGCTGATGAACACTTCTGAGGGTGTGTCGCTCATCGGTCTCTTTCTTTGAGAGCTAACGTCCTGATCACTGACGAGTGCCACTACAAGACATGAGAAAGGAAAAAGCCGATTTGCAGATTGAAAACATCGTCACCCTAAAAAGCCTCCTGTGGCACTCGTTCACGTGCATCTGATTGTTAGGCATTTTTTCAATTATCGTCAAAATCCACCATCGTTCCATAATATGAAATACTTTTTAATCCAAACGATAGATGTTCTACATAGTCAAACTTCTCTTCCGTCTCAGTCAACACAAGCCCTGGTATTTCTTTTAATTTTGGATTTTTCTTAAGTTCTTCTAAAAATAATTGCTTTCGTTCTGGAGAGATGATCTTAACATACCCAGCGCCATCAGCTGCAAAATAAACAATGAAGGCTCCACTTACTCTACGGAACATCTCTTTATTTTCTCTGGTTGCCCAGTAATACTTGTCACCTATTTTGCTTATCACACATCTAATACCTGTCGCCGTCTTTTGTGACAATTGTTCTGGAAATCGCTCGATGCCACCTTCATTGATTTTGACTGTGGGCATACCTGAAAAGACGGTTTGTGACTGTGCGAGTGAGTTGGATACAAAAAATACTAATAAGGATATAGCAGTTAAAAAGTGTTTCACCTTTAATCTCCTCCTTCAATATGAGTTCAAATAATCAGTTCGACCCGACCCCCCAGCCCGAAAGCTGATGTTACATGTAATAATTCCAGGGATTAGAGAAACTCCAATACCGCTGAACTTAATTCCGAAACAAAGACTATAAATTCGAGCGAGGGTTGAGCCCATAGCTCTTAAAACACGATACAACAGATGAGAATTTTGGAATTTTCTTAATGTCATAATACTAACTCCTTTCTCGGTCTGAGGTATCGGGTTCGACTCGGGGGTCGAGTCCAGCCGATGATTATTGCTTTTAATGCCTAACGCTCAAGCTAAGGGGCGCGGGCCACTGACGCTGGAACTGAAAATAAAATCGACTAATCCCGCGTCCCTCTTGAGCGCCTTGTTAGGTTGAGATTTTTATTCTTTCTCAATTTTAAATCTACTTATGACGAAATAATTCGATGTTGACTTTACTGCCTGGATATAATTTTTATCAATCGAAATTATTTCAACAGCATCTGCCCCAGGGAAACCAATTGCTCTTGTCACTTGTGGGAATAAACCGCCGGAATTGTTTCGAGGATCTGAAGATAATTCACCGATAACCTTATATACAGTCTCGTCCGACAAGGATTCCTTTTTTTTCAAATTAAAGACAGTTGTTCTTACAATTTTGTCCCCATCTCGATAATATGTATTTTTGTACTCACCGTCGGAGCATTTCATTTTCCCGTCTGCATAAAAACAACTTTGAACTTCTCGGGCAGTAATGACTTCCCCAGCAAAAGCAATGCTCGAACAAAGTAACAAGATGGAAATTATGATGATAATTCTCTTCTTCATTTTGTCCTCCATATCATATTTTAGCAACTTAACGTAGAATTGAGTGACGAGTGCCACTGCAAGATAACAACATGCCTCCAAACCGATTTGCATGTCTCATAACAATGCTACCTCGAAAAGCGTCCTGTGGCACTCGTTCAACTCCAATGACTTGTTATGCATTCTTCTTGTTTTTTAAATAATTTCTGCCTGCTAAAAGTGTTCCTCCAGTAATAAGAAATTATTATGTCGATGTTAATAATGTACGCAAGAACCAAAATAGACCACCTCATTTTCCATGAATACAAATGGCTTATTAGGTCTCTCAACATACTCCAATATATTTAACACATAAATATTTGATCCAACACCTGCACCTTCTTCTATCTTCATTGTAGTGATAACTTTGTAGGAATTTTTCAGTTTCGAACCCCTATCGATGACTTGTGGTTTAGTGACATATGAGTTTCTCAGCGCACCAGCCATTAATCCAGAGCTACGTTCTACAGTGAATTCTTTTCCGACGTAATTTTTCACATACATATTGTAAACATTTCCAGAATCACCGTCAGCAAGGGAGAGCCTATTTATTTGACACTTATAGTCATCACCAGCATATGCAACAGAAGAAGCCAATACCACAACAATTACTAAAATAATATTTCTAATAAATACCATGTGCGATGTCCTCCTATGCATAACGCCCTGCGTGAGCCGCACGCCGAAAACGAAACTAATGAACACGGAGAACTGAAGCCATGCCCGAAGCCACTGAAACACAGGCCGCCGCAACGCCAGGCGTGTCGGACTCGACGCAGTTGTTAGATGCTGTCCCGCCCAGCGTGCGTATGGCATATGCCGGAGCAATCGGATTGCTTTGCGAGTGCTCTTTAAAGGTTGGCAATAGCAATGAGGCGGAAGAAATTCGCGACAGCATTGAAAGCGCGGTCGCTGATTGGTGCGCCCTTACCGGCTGGACGATGCGTCGCACGTTACAGCGAATTGAGGTTTTCCCGACCGGAATCTAACCAGTTATTAGATAGACCTTTCTATCCTGCCAAAAAGGATGTTAGTCAGTTAGAAAGTGATTTATTTACAAACTTTTTAAACAATATCACGGCAATAAATGGGTTGTCAATTAAAAAACTTGTTGACTTATCTCTTCGGTTTAATTACTCTTTTTTAGTGACTCATATACCATTTGGCATATTAGTCAATGAGCTATAGATTGCTTCGTCGCAAAAAATGCTTCTCGCAATGACCCTATAGCTGTTTTTCAACAGCCCCATAACCTCTTTATTTCCCATGACTTTTGGGATAAGATAGACCCATGCCATCTGATTCCTGTTTGAACTTTTTCGCAACTACGCCCAAAGGGCTTGAACCTCTCTTGGCCAACGAGCTACGCGACCTCGGAGCTGAGAAGGCGACTGAAACAGTTTCAGGCGTCTCCTTCTACGGTACCCTTGAGGTCGCATACAGGGCCTGCCTGTGGTCTCGTATAGCCAGCCGGATATATCTGCCTCTCTCAACCTTTCCGGCGTCAACCCCTGAAGAGCTGTATGACAACGTTCGCTTAATCCCATGGGAAGAGCATCTGTCCCCGGAAGGGACTCTAAGGGTGTCATGCAATGTCTCGGCGTCCAAAATTACCCATTCCCATTATGCGGCCCTTAAGGTCAAGGACGCCATTGTAGACCAGTTTCGAGATACCTTCGATGTGCGCCCTTCAGTCAGTTTGTCACGGCCCGACCTGTGCGTAAACGCTCATATACAGAGAGACATGGCAACCATAAGCATTGATCTTGCCGGAGAGAGCTTACACCGCCGCGGGTACAGGGAGGAAGGGGTAGAGGCTCCACTAAAGGAAAACCTTGCGGCAGCCATATTGCTTTATTCCAAGTGGCCCTCAGTAGCAAAAGAGGGCGGCGCACTTGTTGACCTCATGTGCGGCTCAGGGACGCTGCCTATTGAAGCAGCGATGATATCAGCAGATATTGCGCCGGGATTGATGCGTACCTACTTTGGCTTCATTGGATGGAAGGGGCATGATCAGACTATATGGGAATCGCTTATAAAAGAGGCTGAAGAAAGGCAAAAGGCCGGTCTTTCGAGACTTCCAGACATTTTCGGATTTGACAGAGATCCGTTGGCCATAAAGGCATCCAGCGGGAATGCAAAAAGGGCCGGGCTTGAAGGAAAGATAAAATTCGAACAACGAGAGGTCTCATCAATAGGAGAGATCAAAGGCCTTGGTTCACACGGTCTTGTGATAGTCAATCCCCCTTACGGGGAGCGCCTCGGCAGTGAGGACGAACTTAAAGGCCTCTATCTTGAGATAGGGGATCAGATAAAGAGGAGCTTTGTAGGCTGGAAAGGGGCTGTGTTTACCGGGACGCCCGGATTGGGTAAGGAGCTCAGGTTGAGACCTCGAAGGGTACGTACCCTGTATAATGGCGCTATAGAATGCAAACTCCTGCACTATGACATTGAACCGCGGTGGTTTTATAGAGATAATCTCCCCTCCCCCTTGACGGGGGAGGGCCAGGGTGGGGGTGAGCCGTATCAACGTGTTCCCCCTCCCCTCAATCCCCTCCCGCAAGTGGAGGGGAGATACATTAGCTTAACCCCCGGCGCCGAGATGTTTGCAAACCGGCTTCGCAAGAATTTGAAGAGCCTTGGTACCTGGGCGGAGAAAAACGGCATATCATGCTACAGGCTCTATGATGCTGACATGCCGGAATACTCAGTGGCCATTGACATATACGAGAAGTGGGCACATATTCAGGAATACGAGGCACCAAAGAGCATTGACCAGGCCAAGGCTGATATGCGGCTGAAAGAGGTGATGGCAGTCCTCCCCGGCGTCCTTCAAATCCCGGCAGAGCGGATATTCCTCAAGGTCAGAAAACGCCAGAAGGGTACATCTCAATATCCGAAGTTCGATGACCAGCGCAGATTTCACCAAGTGCGGGAAGGGAACTGCACCTTCCTCGTAAACTTCACCGATTACCTTGATACAGGACTATTCCTCGACCACCGCCCGACCCGCTTCATGTTACAGGAGATGGCAAAGGGGAAAAGGTTTCTGAATCTGTTTGGTTACACAGGAACCGTCACTGTGCATGCCGCAAAGGGTGGAGCAGTCTCTACAACAACTGTGGATATGTCGAAGACATATATTGAATGGGCAAGAAAGAACCTCGCCCTGAACGGTTTCACAGGCCCCAACCAAGAGTTTGTGCAGGCAGACTGCCTGGAATGGCTCGCCTTGGAAAAGAGGCAGTTTGACCTCATATTTCTTGACCCCCCGACATTCTCCAACTCAAAGCGGATGGATGGGATATTCGATGTCCAGAGGGACCACGTAGAGCTGCTGAAAATGGCAGTGAAACTGCTGAACCGCGACGGAATATTGATCTTTTCAAACAACAACAGGAAGTTCAAGATGGATATTGATTCTTTATCAGGCCTCAAGATCGAAGATATCACACAGAAGACCATTCCAAAAGATTTCGAGCGAAATCCAAGGATACACAACTGCTGGAAGATGACACTGTAGGACGCATTGCAATATATACCTCTATTCATTGCAGGCTTTTATTTTGGGCCAAAAGCGGGCTTCTCAGCAGTAGGGTGGGCTGAACCCATCGGAAAGGAAGGTGTTTATTGGGATGTCCATATATTCCAAGAAGGCCCAAAAGAACAAAGCAGAGAAAATAGGTAATAACTATTCACAATGATTAATGAAATTTAGAACCGTCCCCAGGGAGTTATTTAACCTGCTGCTTTCCCTCAATTATCTTCAAGGCTGTTAGATCGGCCTTACCGCCGCCGATGGCTATGCTCAGGGGGAAGGAAACATGGTGTTTCCTGTAGCCATTCTTCTGGTCGTAAACCGCGATCCCGGCAGTAAAGGTCTTTCCTTCCTGCATCTGTATATCCATTGGGTCCAGGGTCGTAAGTTTCCGTTTTATTGTGACTGTATAGAACCCTTCCTGCCAAGTTCCTTCTACCTTGATGTCCTTTGTAGAATCCCTGATCCTGTCATAAAATATCGACTCATCGGAACTAATAACCTCCGGCCCCCTGAAGCCGGCAATCCAGAGGTCTATTATGGCACCAGCCTTAAGGTATTTATCCATCTCCTTTTCAGACTTAAGGTCAGACCATCCCCTGTTCCTTGTAACATACGCATATAGCCTGACATCCTTTCTCCTCTGTTTGGCATAGAAAGGGTTTGCCATGACCTCCTCTTCCGAAGGGGCATCCGGCATATATGAGACATCGTCATGGCAGGACATGAAACACCCGGCCCTGCTGAACGACCTGAGGTTCCCGTTCAACTGGACAGCGACCCTGTCATAAAATCCCCTGGAGACATCGGCAGGATTTTTAAAACTCACCCCTTTAGGCGAAGGCCACTTTAGCCTCAGATAAAAATCTGTGGCGTCATAGGCTGCCTGCAGTTCCAAGGTAATAAAAGGCGTTATCCCTTGAGGTGGTTCAGGCTCAAAAGGTATCTCCCTGCTTTTTCTCCTTAGTTTCCCCTTCATTATGTCATCTGCAAAGATATCAACCCTGTCTCCCTTGACGTGGCAGTCCTGGCATGACTTTTCCAGTCCTGATACAGCATTGGCGCCAGATGCATGCTCTGATCCCGTAAGGAATTCCCATGATGTCATCCCCGGGTAGAACAAGGGGACCTTCTTTGCGCTGACCGTATCCCAGTTCACCTCCGCAGGGGAGGTCAACGGGAACAGGAGAACCGCAATGAGGGCCAATAAAATACCCATCTTTCCTCCTTTCAAGGTTTGCTCTGGGGGGTAGTTCCCCCCCCCCCCAACTTCACAGCAAACCGTTGTAGGGGCAACCCGCCGGGTTGCCCCTTTGGGCGAGGCAACGCCTCGCCCTTATATCTTTGGCGTACTCAGCCAGTCCTTATGAAAACCTCCCCATGCCCTGAACGTAAAGAAGTAGAACCACTTGGAGATGGTGAAGGCCTTGATCAGGTGGCGGTTGCCGGTCTGGTCGAGAATAAGGTGCAGCCCCATGCCGCATAAGATTCCTATAAGGATGGGGTTCGGGTATTTATAGACCATAAAACTGTAGAGGACGAATAACTCATAGGAATGAAACATCAGGATAAGCTTGTTCCATCGCCCCTCATAGCACCAGGATGTGAAACCTTTTATGGAAAAATGCTCCCCTGAAAATATAAAGAAATCGATTATGTGGTCTAAGTCAAGGAAAATGCCGACAATCAGGGCAGAAGAAGCCATTGCTACCGATGAAGTAGTTGCATAGATGCCTGTTGCCAGGGCAACAGATGCTATTGTGTGGGCCTTTGTGTTCATAATCGGTTGTCAGTGGCCAGTGGCCGATGTTCAGCAATTTTCATGATTAACTCTTCTACGGCTTTTTTTACGTCATTTGACGCCATTATGGCTGAAATCATGGCAACACCATATACGCCTGCCTTCATAATATCTTCTGTATTAGCTATAGTTATCCCGCCAAGTGCAAATATAGGTATATTTACCGCCTTCGCCACTTCCTTCAATTTATCAATCCCTACAGGTTGATCGTAAGCGGCCTTGGAAGGAGTAAAATAGACAGGACTGAAGGTGATGAAGTCTGCACCCTCGGATTCAGCCTGTAGTGCTTCTTCTAATGAGTGGGTGGAAACACCAACACTAAAGGATGAAGATTCAAAGGCCCTTCTCGCATCCTGAACCGACACACTCTGACGCCCCAGATGTACGCCATCAGCGCCTACAGCTACGGCTATATCAACACGGTCGTTAATAAGGAGCTTTGCATTGTATCTGTTTGTCAGTTCTCTAAGTTCCCTGGCAAGATTGAAAAGCTCCCTTCCGCTTAAATCCTTTTCTCTCAACTGAACAAACCTGACGCCGCCCTCAAGGGCAGCCTTGACGACATCTTCAAGTGGACGGCTAAGGGTCTTACTCCTGTCGGTAATCAAGTATAATCGATTAAGTTCCAATTACTCCCTCTATTGGGCTCGAAGCCGTAGCGTAAAGTTTCTTAGGAATCCTTCCGGCAAGGAAGGCCTCACGTCCAGCCTCTACAGCCTTTTTCATGGCGGAGGCCATGAGTACCGGGTTCTTTGCCCCTGCTATCCCAGTGTTCATGAGCACGCCATCGCATCCCAACTCCATTGCAATGGCCGCATCGGATGCGGTTCCCACGCCTGCATCAACAAGTATGGGGACCTTGGCGTTCTCAAGGATTATCATTATATTGTACGGGTTCCTTATCCCAAGACCGCTCCCTATTGGTGCACCAAGGGGCATCACAGAGGCACACCCCATCTCTTCAAGCCTCTTGGCAGTTATTGGGTCGTCATTGGTATAGGCCATGACAATAAAACCTTCCTTAACAAGGACCTTAGCCGCCTCAAGGGTTGCAGGGATGTCGGGAAATAAAGTCTTCTGGTCTCCCAGCACCTCAAGCTTCACCATATCCCAGCCTCCCCCTTCCCTTGCCAGCCTGCATGTACGGATGGCATCCTCTGCCGTATAGCACCCTGCCGTATTGGGAAGTATCGTATATTTCTTCGGGTCTATGTAATCAAGGAGGTTAGGCTCGTCCTTTTTAGTGATATTGACTCTCCTGACAGCAACAGTAACGATCTCGGCCCCGCTTGCCTCTATGGCCCTCTTAGTCTCTTCAAAGTCCTTGTATTTTCCTGTACCTACCAGGAGACGTGAAGCATATTCACGTCCTGCAATTATTAACTTATCATTTAACATATCTGAGCCTCCTCCAACAAAACTGACAATCTCTATCCTGTCCCCGTCTTTTAAGATCGTATCACCAAATCTTCCCTTCGGCACTATATCTAAATTAAGCTCCACAGCCACCCTTTCCTTGCCGATATTTAGCTGATTAAGAAGTCCCTCCACTGTCAATCCGTCGGGAATCTCTTTCTCCTCACCATTTACCACCATCTTCATCCCTCAACCCTCATCCTTCATCCCTTAGTAGTAAATATCTCGCTCTCCCGCCTCTATCCTTAAAAGCCTTTCCTCAACACCGAATTTGAGGTTTTTGTCGCTCATACCTCCAAGCTCCTTCTTTATCGCCTCTTCACAGGCATATTTGGAGGCATTGGCCGAATCAAGGATATACTCCTTGAGGGTAAGAACCGCATTGGCAGAACAGTAATCTTTTATATTACCAGAGAAAGCCATTTCATGGAATGTTTCACCTGTCCGTCCCGCCCTGTAGCATGATGTGCAGAGGGACGGCATGTATCCAAGCCTCGCCACATCCTCAATAACCTCATCCAGCGTCCTCTTATCATCAATGCCGAACTGGGCGGCCTCGTAATGTTCTTCATCCTCTTTATATCCGCCCGGCTCAGTCTTGGAGCCTGCACTTATCTGGGACGCTCCTGTGGCCAGGACTTCTCGTCTTAGTTCCACACTCTCCCTTGTGGATACCACAACACCCGCAGTTGGGACAGCCAAGCGATACACGGCTACTATCAGCTTGAATTCCTCGTCAGATACAGGATAAGGAGTTTCTGTAAGCTGAGAACCGGAAGCAGGCCTCAATCTTGGTACAGATATGGTGTGGGGCCATATACCATACTTGTCTTTTAGATAATGGGCGTGGAAAATGGTCGCCAGGACGTCAAATCTCCAATCGTAAAGGCCAAGAAGGGCCCCTATCCCCAGGTCATCAAAGCCTGCCTCAATCGCACTGTCCATAACTGAAAGCCTGTATTCATAATCCCTTTTGTTTCCCGAGGGATGCATCTTCTCATAAGTCTCAGGGTGATATGTCTCCTGGAATACCTGAAATACACCTATCCCTGCCTCCTTCAGTCTCCTTAAATCCTTTACAGACATAGGCGCAGCATTAAGGTGCAGGATTCTTATCCCTGTTTTTTTATAAATAGCGTTTACAACGTCAAGGATATAATCCACATTGGATCTTGCAGGATTTTCAGCAGCAACCAGCAGTAGCCTCTTGTATCCCTTTGCCTCAAGGGCCTTTGCCTCTCTCACTGTATTTTCAACCGTGAGGGTTTTTCTGACAGCCTTTTTGTTTTCCACTCTGAAGCCGCAGTACAGACAGTTGTTCACACATTCATTAGACAGATAAAGAGGAGCGAAGAGAACGATCCTCTTCCCGAAGACCTCCTCCTTGACCTGCCCCGCTGTCTCTATTATCTTATTTTGTAGGGGTATATGGCCATACGCCCCTACGGTCAGCAATAAGGCAACATCCTCAAGGGAGAGGCCCTTTAGCTCTAATGCCTTGTCCAGGATTGGATCTACTTCGACCTTAAATGGGACTCCTGAGAGTAAGGAGGTTATTTTTTGTGGGTCAATAATCATCATTAAGAATAAAAAAGCCGCAAACCTCAAGGGGAATGCGGCCAATTAAAGGTATGGGCGCACCGCAATACGCCCCTACGATCGATTTCCTGCTGCTCCCCACGCCGGCATTGCCCGGATCGGGTCCAAAGGGTCTCTGCCTCATGCAGACTCTCAGCCTTCACGGCTCCCCCGAGTTGATAAGAATTTAGCAAATTCCTATCAATATGTCAACCTTCCCTTTCCATCCGTTCACAGTACTCAATAAACCCGACTGCCATCTTGTTTTCCGGAACTATAATGAGGAGCTTCTTGAACTGCATGGCCGCAAGCCCGTAATCCTTTTGTTTCATGTAGACTATCCCCAGGTCATACAGGGCATCTTCATGGTCGGGGTTGCTTTCCAACGCCTTTTTATACTGGAAGATGGCGTCAGAATACCAACCCTTCTTGGACATGAGGTTCCCTATCTCGTAATTTATATCTGAGTTTTCAGGGTCGTCCTTTAACGCCGCATAGAACTCGGACAACGCCTTTTCCTCATCACCCTCACCTCTGTAGATCCTTCCCAGTTGGTAATGGGTTTCGGGACTGTGGTATTCCATCATCAGGGCCTTTTGGTAAAGGGATATCGCCTCTGGGATATTTCCTTCATTCTGGTACTTTGAAGCCAAGTTGTGCCAGGCCCTTGTGTTCCCAGGTGATTTGGTCGCTACATCAGACCAGAACAGGTGTTCGTCGGTCCAGACATGGTTCCTGTCAACGGTCATCGATGCTAAAAAGATGGCGATGACAGACAGAAGAAATACAATTATCCACTGCCTTTTTTGCAGCCTATCTCCTAAGTCGCACAGAAACACTGCGCTGCCGATAAATATACCTATTGATGGCAGGTATAGGAACCTCTCCGCGATTATTATCTGAATGGGGACCATATTGGAAACAGGGAGAAGAGCTATGAAAAACCAGAAAATCGAAAGGGATAACATCCGCCTGCCTTTTATAAAAGAGAGGACAGCTATCCCCAGGAAGAGAACTATTATGAACAGAGCGCCAAGGACATAAGGGTCAAAGAGAGTTGTCCTTACCGGAAACATCAGGTAGTCGGCGCACAGATTTACTGGAAAGAACAACAGCTTCAGATAGTAAACCATTCCAGTCCAGTTTGTATAAAAGGCCGATATAAAGCTTCCGCCCCAATAATCGGTCTGCCCCACCCTTCCCACTACTATTGTCCTAAACAAAAGATATAACAATATTATGTACATATAGGGATGATAAGAGGTTTTCGTGTCATCCTTTTTAGGAAAGTGCAGATTGTATAAGAGGATAATCAGGGGTAAGGTAAGTGCCGCTTCCTTTGAGAAAAGGGCCAGGGCAAAGGAGATGACTGAACCCCAATACAGATAACTCTTTTTATCCCTTCCTTTAATATATAGAGCTAATGACGCAAGGTAGAAAAAGGTGCAGATAAGATCGTCCCTTCCCTTTATCCATGATACCGCCTCCGTCTGGACGGGGTGAAAGGCGAAGAGTGTGGCCGCAACTATCGGAATAAAGTTCCTTCCAGTCATGAGTTTCACAAGATAGGCCATCAAAACGATGTTCTGTATATGCAGGAGAAGGTTGACTGCATGGAAGCCAAGAGGATTTAGGCCGAACAGGATATAGTCAATAAGGTATGATACATTCCGTAAAGGCCTGTAAATGGCGAAATCCCCCTCCATCGCATAGGTTTCTTTCGATGTAAAATATTCCGGGAGTTTTTCTATAGACCTTATAGATGGGTTTCTCAGGACAAAATGTTCATCATCCCAGATAAACGGGCCTGTTAAAACCCCGGAATATATATAAAATGTTCCGAGGATGACGAATAGGAATAAGAGATTTATCTTAAAAGAAGGCGGTGCGAATGGTTTTATCAGTATCCTCATGGAAGCTCCAAAACAAAAAAGCCCACCCTTAATTAAGGGTGGGCTCGCTACCGAAATGAAATGCTATATCCGGCAATCCCGCTACCATAGTTTCGGGGACAGATTTTAAATCTGTTCCATCTTTAGGCCGGAGACTTTGCGCCCTACCCTTTCGGAGTAGTTTGCCTTTATCGATTGTATGCTGCTGATTATATTATATAGTTCGCGGGAAAGTCAAGAATTTCATGCTCCATGCTCCAGGGGTGCACGACAAAAATGTTGCTACTAACCTCCCCTCCCCTTGCGGGAGGGGATTGAGGGGAGGGGGGATACAATAGCTTCAAAATGGAGACTACCAACAAATTTGTCGCAGACCCATGCTTCAGCAAGAGTACAATTATGCTGTTGACGGCGGTGCGAATTTTGGGTAGATTAATATGAACTTGCCAAAGAGGTTCCGATGGACTTAGATAAAGTTTTAAGCCTCATAAGCGATGACCTTGTGCTGGTTGAGGCTGAACTGAAGAAAAATCTCCGTTGCGACGTCTCCCTTATATCAAAGGTGGGGGAATACGTATTGATGAGCGGCGGAAAGCGGCTCCGGCCTGTACTCCTTCTCCTTTCATCTAAGCTGTGCGGATACCGGGGCAACAGACAGATCTCTTTGGCCAGCGTCCTGGAGTTCATACATACTGCGACACTGCTCCATGATGATGTTGTCGATAATGCGGAACTTCGGAGGGGCAACACGTCCGCCAATTCTTTATGGGGTAACGAGGCCAGTGTCCTTGTCGGTGACTACATGTATGCCAAGTCTTTTTCCGTCATGGTTGAGCATGGCGATATAAGGATACTCGATATCCTTTCTTCTGCTACTACACGGATGGCCGAGGGAGAGGTCCTCCAGTTAATAAAGACAGGCGACATCGACGCGACAGAGGAAGATTACATCAATATAATAATAAAGAAAACAGCTGTTCTTCTTTCCGCAGCTTGTCAGGCGGGCGCCATTCTTGGAGGGGTCGCAAAGAAGGAGGAGGATGCCATGTCCTCTTTCGGGATGAACCTCGGTATAGCGTTCCAGCTTATTGACGATTCCCTGGACTATATATCCCAAAATGAAGGTTTCGGTAAGGCCATAGGTGCGGACCTTCATGAGGGAAAGATGACCCTTCCCCTGATCCACATGCTGAGGAGCACTGAGGATTCGGAAAGGAATGAGGTAATAAAGCTGGTACAAAAAGAAAAGAAAGTTGAGGAGCCCGATCTCAAGAGGGTTCTTGAGTTAATAAATAAATATAAGGGCATTGAATACACGGTCAATAAGGCCGATAGTTATATAAAAGAGGCCAAGAACAATCTTGAAATATTCAAGGATTCAGAATACCGGCAGGCCCTTTTTACCCTCTGTGACTTTGTCTTGAAACGCGAAACCTGATAATGAGTAAGATTAAGACCCTGTACAGCTGGCTCCCCCTCGCAGCGGCATCCCTTATCATTGCAGTATTTACCCATTATTACATCTCATTATTTGTTCCTCCAGGAAGCAGCACAGTCCCGGTAGTGATTGAGTTTGAGCCGGGTATCAGCTTCAACCGGATTGCAACGGTGCTTAAGGAAAAGGGCATCATAAGGGACCTTAACGCCTTCACCCTTCTCGCCAGATTAAGGGGCTCCACTAAAAAGGCACAGGCAGGAGAATATGAATTCAACGTCTCCATGTTGCCGGTCCGTGTCCTTGAAAAGATAGAAAAGGGGCTGGTAATTAAGCACCCCGTAACTATCCCGGAGGGATACAATGCCCGGGAGATAGCCGATCTGCTTGAAAAAGAGGGACTCACGAAGAAGGAGCTGTTTATCGCCAAGGTGTCTGACAAGGTTTTTTTGTCATCGATAGGAATATTCTCTCCATCCGCTGAAGGATTCCTCTTCCCTGACACCTACCAGTTTTCTAAAGGGATGACCGAGGAGGCGATGATAAAAAATATGGTTTCCAGGTTCATGGAGGTCTTTACCTATGAGTTGGAGAGCCGTGGGCTGGAGATGGGGATGTCGGTCAATGATGTTGTTACCCTCGCGTCTGTGGTGGAAAAGGAGACAGGTGAGGCCTCAGAGAGACCACACATAGCAAGGGTTTTTTTGAACAGGATCAAGATGGGGATCCCTCTTCAAAGCGACCCTACCGTGATTTACGGGATAAAGGACTTTAACGGAAACCTGACCAAGAAGGACCTCCTCACGGAGACTCCGTATAATACCTATCGTAAAAGAGGCTTACCCGTAGGCCCCATTGCAAATCCAGGCATTGATTCGATAAAGGCAGTTCTTTACCCTGAGGACGGGGATTACCTCTATTTTGTCTCCAAAAACAATGGCACCCATCACTTCTCCAAGACCCTTTCAGAACATAACAGGGCAGTATACCAATACCAGGTAGCTGGTAAAAAAGGAAGAAAGTAGAATTATGACTAAACCGGAACTCCTTGCCCCGGCCGGGGACATGGAAAAACTTAAGGCAGCCCTGCATTATGGCGCTGATGCGGTATATCTGAGCGGGGATAGATACGGCCTTAGGGCCGCTGCAGAAAACTTTTCGCCGGAGGAGATGGCTGAAGGGGTAAAGATTTCCCATAAAAGGGGGGCCAGGGTCTATCTGGCACTTAATGCATTTGCACACAATGCCGATATAAACGGTCTCCAGTCATACCTGAAGGAGATAGGGCCTGTCGGGGTGGATGCGATAATAGCCTCTGACCCCGGTGTGATAGAGACGGTAAAAGAAATATTTCCTGAGGTTGAACTTCACCTGAGCACACAGGCCAATACCACCAACTGGAGGAGCGTAAGGTTCTGGAAGGAACAGGGTGTTTCCAGGGTATGCGTCGCCAGAGAGCTTTCACTTCAGGAGATAAGAGAGATCAAGGATAAGGTTGATATAGAGGTGGAGGCATTTGTCCATGGGGCCATGTGCATATCATATTCCGGCAGGTGTCTGATTAGCAGCTATATGACTGGAAGGAGCGCCAATCAGGGTGACTGCGCTCACTCTTGCAGATACAGATATTCCCTTGTGGAGGAGACAAGGCCTGGAGAATATTTCCCTGTTGAGGAGGACGGCAGAGGGACATACATGATGTCCTCAAAAGACCTTTGCATGATAGAGCATCTGGATGAAATGATCGATGCCGGGATAGACTCCTTTAAGATAGAGGGTAGGACCAAAGGGATATCGTATGTCGGAAACGTTGTAAGGGTTTACAGGGAGGCAATAGACAGGTATACCAAGGAACCGGCTGGCTACTGCGCTGATTCCAAATGGATGGAAGAGTTAAAGGCTGTGAGCAACAGGGAATATACCACCGGCTTCTATTTTGAAAGGCCCGGCGCAGATGGACAAAACTACCTTACATCTTCATCCTCTCCGATCGGAAGGGAGTTCGTTGGCATGGTCCGCAGGGTTACGGGAAGCGAAATAATGTTAGAGGTAAGAAACCGCCTCAAGATAGGGGAGACGTTAGAGTTTATCAGTAAAGATAAATCTTCAAACACCCTGAAGGTAGAAAACCTAAAGGCGTTATCCGGGGAACCCCTTTTTACAGCAAACCCCGGGATGACCGTCATCCTGGAGGCAGGGTTCCCGGTTAATGTAAATGATATGGTCAGGAGACAAACCTGATCAGCTACTTCCTGCTGAGCCGTCGTTCAAAATTAACCTGGACATCAAAATGGCAGGAACGGCATAAGGGGCCGTAAAGGCTTAACCAGAAAAGCACTGGTTATTCCTTAACGGTCCCTAAAAAACTTCCCGCTGAACAGTTCATACATCGTCTGCTTTGTAGGCAGGACCCACACCTTGCCGAATTTTGTCCTGGCCTTTAATCTGGCAAGTTTAAGGCATGTATCCGCCTCCACAAGAGTCAGCTGCCTCCCCCCCAGGTTCGGCGCTGTTAAAAAATAGATGTGGTGGTTGTCTGCCAAGTGATTTGCTGTTACCATGATACCCTCCTATAACAAGTAATTGAGTTATACGTACCATAAGTGTAAAGCAAGGTCTGTGCCATACTCCCTTTTTGCAAATAACTCGTTGAAATTAAAGGACTTCTATTTTAAAATCAGATTTTTATCAATATTTCGAAGAAACATTTTGTTGCAATGAAATGTTGCAACTGCAATAAAACGTTCGGGTTGATTATTTGCAGGAGAAATCCATATAAGCAAAGTTGGCAGACAAGAAGTGATAAGGTAATAGCAGGCAGTTATTTAGGGAGCACCTGCGGATTTTCCATGGCCCCTTCGTCCTTTGGATGGTCTTTAACTATAACCCTGCGACCCTTAACCTCAAGCCTCCCTTCTGCAAAAAGCCTAATGGCGTAAGGGTATATCCTGTGCTCTTCCTTTAGTATTCTGGCTGATAGAGTTTCTTCCGTGTCGTCATCAAGGACCGGGACAACAGCCTGGATGATTATGGGGCCTGTGTCAACCCCTTCATCGACAAAATGCACTGTGCACCCTGAAAATTTGGCACCGTATTCAAGCGCCTTTTCCTGGACGTGGAGGCCTGGGAATGACGGGAGTAAGGCGGGGTGGATGTTCATTATCCTCATGGGGAAGGCGCTTATCAAGACCCCGGTAACAACCCTCATGAATCCGGCCAGGACAACGAGGTCAACGTTGTAGCTATTTAATATCTTGACCAGTTCGGTATCAAACCCCTCCCTGTTCTGGAATGTCTTTGATTGAACAGCCTCGGTTTTGATCCCATGCCGTTCAACCCTTTTTAAGGCGAAGGCATCTGGTTTGTCAGAAATGACAACGGCAATCTCACATGGGAGATTGCCGGATTCAATATTGTCTATTATAGCCTGAAGGTTGGAACCGCTTCCAGATGCAAGGACTCCAAGCCTGAGTTTAGGCATATTCAATGCTGCCCTCCCCTTCCTTTCTCTCGACTATGTCACCTATGACCCAGGCCTTCTCCTTCAGTCCGTTGAGCCTGATCATTATGTCGTCCACCAGCTCCTGCTTCACTACCATGACCATCCCTATCCCGTTGTTGAAGGTCCTGAGCATCTCTTCGTCGGACAGTCCCCCCTGGTCCTTTAAATAAGTGAATATCGGGGGCATATCCCACGAACCGATATTTATCCTGGCCTTGCAGCTCTTTGGAACAACCCTTGGGATATTCTCTGTAAAACCTCCCCCGGTTATATGGGCCATGCCGCTGATCTTGAACTCCTTTACTAGGTGCAGGATGCTCTTGACGTATATCCTGGTTGGAGTAAGGAGTTCCTCTCCTATGCTCTTCCCAAGCTCCGGGATGTTGTCATCTATCTTCAGCTTGAGTTTTTCAAAACAGACCTTCCTTACCAGGGAGTAGCCGTTTGAATGTAGGCCGCTGGAGGCTATTCCGATGATCTTGTTCCCTACGTTTATGCTGGAGCCGTCTATCAGGTTGTCCTGGTCCACTATGCCAACGGTAAACCCTGCTATGTCGTATTCTCCTTCATTGTAAAATGAGGGCATCTCTGCCGTCTCGCCTCCAATGAGGGCGCAGCCTGCATCCTTGCATCCCTCCGCTACCCCCTTGATCACCTGGGCGGCCTTTTCGGGGTGTAGCTTGCCTGTGGCAAAATAGTCGAGGAAGAAGAGCGGCTCCGCCCCCTGGACCACTACGTCATTGACGCACATGGCAACCAGGTCTATGCCTACCGTGTCGTGCCTGTCCATCATGAAGGCGATCTTCAGCTTTGTACCGACACCGTCAGTGGATGAGACAAGGACAGGGTTCTTGTATTTATCGCTCCTTAGACCAAAGAGTCCTCCAAAGCCGCCGATCTCAGTCAGGACCTCAGGCCTTGATGCGGCCTTTACCATGGGCCTTATCATCTCCACGAATCTGTTTCCCGCATCAATGCTTACACCGGCCTCCGCATAAGCGTCTTTCTTTTTTGGCATTGTTTTTTAAATCCTCCTTTAAAAGCTGAACCAATCTTACCACAAAGTTCACAAAGTTTCTGTTCCTTTGTGTCCTTAGTGTTCTTTGTTGTGAAAATCTCTTAAGAGCTTTCCCCGTAACTGCCCGCAGGCTGCTGATATATCAAGCCCCTTGCTCGTCCTGAGGAGCGCAGTGTATCCAACATTCTGGAGTATCTCCTGGAATGAGCGGATGGCCCCGTCAGAAGGCCTTCTGAACTCAGACCCCTCATGCTCGTTGTAAGGGATCAGGTTTATCTTGCACGGAATCCCCCTGAGAAGCCTGGTCAGCCTCCTGGCATCCTCAAGAGAATCGTTGATCCCTTTTATCAGGATATATTCAAATGTTATCCTCCTTCTTGGAGGAAGCGGATATTCCCTGCATGCAGACAAAAGTTTGCTTAGCGGGTACTTTTTATTTACAGGCATAAGCCTGCTTCTAATCTCGTCAGTAGTCGCATTGAGCGATACAGCAAGATTCGCGGTTGTCTCCGAGCCTAAACGCAACATCTCCGGGACTATCCCTGATGTTGAAACTGTTATCTTTCGAGTGGAGAAGCTCAGGCCGTCCCCGTAAGTCATTATCTTCAGGGCCTTTAAGACATTATCGTAATTAAGAAGGGGCTCGCCCATCCCCATTAATACTATATTGGTTAATTGGGCGTCTTCCGGCAAGTCATCCTGAACGGCGCATATTTGGTTTATTATTTCAGAGGTCTCCAGATTCCTTACAAATCCGCCGCTCCCGGTCACACAGAAACCGCAGTCCAACGGGCACCCCACCTGGCTTGATATGCAGAGGGTAAGCCTGTCCTCGTCAGGGATGAGGACGCTTTCTATGGAGTTGCCGTCCTTGAGTTGAAAGAGGTATTTCTTCGTCCCGTCCTTAGACACCTCAACCTTTGTCGGCTGAATAGAACTTATAAAAGCAACGCCTTTCAACGCCTCCCTGAAATCCTTGGCCAGGTTTGTCATATCGTCAAAGGTCTTAGCCCCCTTCTGATAGACCCACTTAATTATCTGAGTGGCCCTGAACTTTTCCTTCCCGAGATGTGCGATAAAGGCGGAGAGTTCTTCGAGTGTCTGGTCTTTGATATCAACCATGATTTATTTTAACCACAAAGACACAAAGGTCACAAAGTAAAATCCTAAGAATGGTTTGAAAAATCTAACGTCTATCTCTGGCATTCTTTGTGTTCTTCGTGTCTTTGTGGTGGATTAGAATATCTCCAGGGCATTAAAGAAGTAAGATATCTCAAATGCAGCGGTCTCCGGGCCGTCTGAACCGTGGACAACGTTCCTTTCAATGTCTGCGGCAAAGTCCTTCCTTATGGTCCCAGGAGCTGCGTCTTTAGGGTTTGTTGCCCCCATAAGCTCCCTGTTCTTCGCAATGGCGTTATTTCCCTCAAGGACCATAGTAACAACTGGCCCCTCAGACATGAACTCTGTAAGGCTGCCGAAGAACGGCCTTGCCCTGTGCACGGCATAGAACCCTTCTGCCTGGGCCTTTGTCATGTGGATCTTCTTGATCGCCGCAACCCTAAGCCCGTTTGCCTCAAACCTCTTTATCACCTCGCCGATGACGTTCTTTTTTACCCCGTCCGGCTTGATGATTGATAAAGTCCTTTCCATTTATTCCTCCTGTAAAATAATTTTGATGGTTGAAGAGAGTAAACGGAAAAGCCGTTTTTGTCAACCTCTTTCTTCTTTTCCTCATTGCTGAAATCCCTTTGATTATGCTATCTTAGCCTTATGGAATATATAGTCTTAGGAACGGCCGGACACATTGACCACGGGAAGACCTCTCTTGTAAAGGCCCTCACCGGAACCAATACAGACAGGTTGAAAGAGGAGAAGGAAAGGGGGATAACCATAGACCTTGGTTTTGCCTATATGCCCCTCCCTTCCGGGACCATATTAAGCATAATCGATGTCCCCGGACACGAGAGGTTTGTGAGGAATATGGTGGCGGGGGCTGCCGGGATCGACATGGTCCTACTGGTGATAGCCGCGGATGACGGGATAATGCCACAGACCAGGGAGCACCTGGAGATATGCTCTCTTTTAGGGATCAGGCATGGACTTGTGGCTGTGACCAAATCTGACATGGTGGATGATGAATGGCTTTCTCTGACAGTAGAAGAGATAGAGAAGTTCCTTAAAGGGAGCTTCCTGGAGGGAGCCCAGGTTATTCCGGTATCATCTGTTACAGGGAATGGGATAGACGACCTTGTCTTTGCCATAGACTCCCTTGCCGGGAAAATAAAGCGGAGGAAGACCGAGGGCATTTTCAGGATGCCCGTTGACAGGTCTTTTACCATAAAAGGTTTCGGGACAGTGGTGACCGGGACGCTGGTTTCAGGAACGGTCCATGTTGGGGATGAGGTGGATATCGAGCCTGGTGCTGTAAAGGCAAAGGTCAGAGGTATCCAGATCCACGGCAGGCAGGTTGAAGAAGCTGTTGCAGGCTCAAGGGTTGCCGTAAACCTTCAGGGAGTGGAACGACAGGTTGTCAAAAGGGGGGACACTGTCTCATCTTCTGGGATACTAAAGACCACAACGACTGTCGAGGCTGAGATATCATTACTACCGACAGCCCCAAGACCTCTTAAGAATGAAGCGGAGCTGATGCTCCATATCTATTCGGCATCCACCATAGCGACCGTCATCATACTGGATTTAAAGGAGATAAAGCCTGGAGATAGCGGCTTTGCTAGGATCAGGATCAGAGAGCCCCTTGTAGCCATACACGGAGACAGGTTTGTCCTGAGGTCTCCGGATGCAGGGACCATAGGGGGAGGCGTTATCCTGGACGCAGCGCCTCCCAGGAGGAGCAGGAAGGAGGCCCTGGAAGAGTTAAAGGTACTGTATTCGAATGATATAAAGAAGAAGACCCTTCTCTTCATAAAAAGGGGAGGGATAAATGGCACTGCGGTGAATGACTTGTCACTGAAGCTTAATGCCGCAACAAGGGTCCTCGAACCGGTGATCTCTGAACTTGTAACTTCTGGTAATGCCTTAAAAATAGAGGATGGCCTGGTATCCGCAGATGTTGTTAAGATGTTGAGCGATTCCGCAATCTGCGAGCTTAAAGAGTGTCACAAGAAGGAACCGATGAAGGAGGGCATCCTTAGAGAAGAGCTGAGGACAAGGCTTAAGGCTCCGCAAAAGGTCCTGGGGATAGTCTTGGAAAGGCTTGCGAAGGACCGGCTCATAGTTGCAGAAAGGGATGCCCTCAGATTAACCTCTCATAAGGCTTCGGGAGGAGAAACAAAGGAAAGGATAGAGAAGATTTACATCGATGCGGGACTGACGCCGCCCACTCTTACGGAATTTTTGGAAAAGATAAAGATAAGGGATAAAGAGGCCCTTGACCTCTTAAACATGCTTTCCAAGGAAGGTAAGCTTGTTAAGGTGAAAGACCTCTTCTTTTCAAGGGGGTCTATTGACGGATTGACGGCAAAGGTCCGGGAGTTCTTCAATAAGAAAAGCGATATGACCCCCATAGATTTCAAGGAGATGACAGGCCTGTCGAGGAAGTTTGCCATACCACTTTTGGAATACCTGGACTCCCAGAAGGTCACTATTAGGGTTGGGGATGTAAGAAAGCTGAGAAAAGGATAAAAAGATAAACAGAAAGCGAGAAGGGAAAGGGAATCTTAGTCATAGTTTATTTCAATGTAGGGTGGATTAAGCGCAGCGAATCCACCATTAGATACGAGCCTCCTTCCAGTACCCGTCCACCATCTCCTGAATCTTTCTGATGGTCTCCTCCTGCCTGACTGGTTTGAAGAGATGGGCAAACCTTCCCTGCTCCTTCAGGTACTCTTCCACCGGCTTGAACTTCTTTGGTATGAAGGTATGTCTTATTTCTCCGTAAACTGCCTCTTTTAAGGCCCAGATACCAGTATCAACGGCAAGCTTTGCGAAGTTGGCGGAGCGGGACGGCTCCGTTCCCCATCCTGGAGGGCATGGGGCAAGGGAAATAAAGAGCTTTGGGCCTTTGAACTGCTCCGCCTTCTTGAACTTGTTGACGAGGTCTACGGGATGTGCAGGGGAGATGGTGGCAAGGTATGGGGGCTTGTGGCTCCTCCATATCTCAAAGAGGTTTTTCTTTGAAAGCTCCGCCCCGGTCGGGATTATCCTTCCAGGCATCGTTGTAGCGGTCTTTGATGCAAATGGCGAACTGGGCGACCACTGGAACCCTGTATTCCCATACGCCTCGTTGTCATAGCAGATATAATAGAAATCAAGGTTACGGTATATGGCGCCGGATGTTGAAGAAAGCCCCATGTCGTATGCAGTCCCGTCCCCTGTCAATACTACAACCTTCAGGTTCTCCTCAGGGCTGATCCTTCCTTTTCTTATAAGAATATCCAATGCGTCCCTCACCCCCTGGGCTCCGGCAGGTGCGGAGGCCATGGCTGTATAAAGCCAGGAATTCCTGAAAGGGGTAAACGGATAAATCGAAAGGAGGGTAAAGCACCCTGCTGCATTGACTATGATGGTCTTATCACCAAGGGCCTTGAGGCAGTGCCTGAGGGCCAGAAGTCCTCCGCAACCAGCGCACATGGCTGTGCCGGGGAGTAAATTTTCTTCAGGAGGCAAGTCCTTCAAAGTTTTTATGGTTATCGTTTCCATTTGTTTTTTAACCTGTAGGGTGGATTAAGGCCATAAAGCCGAATCCACCACAATGGTGGGTTCGCTCCGCTTAACCCACCCTACATTTTTCCCGCTATCTTTTTCAATCTCTCCATCTCTTTCCACTCTGCCTCTGTATAAAGGAGTTGAGGTGCCGGAACCTCTCCTGTATCAGCAGCCTTGCTCATGCTGTCAAATATGAAGTCAAACTCACCCGGACTTATGTTCTTCCCGCCAAGGCCGCCGATGAAGGAGAGAAGAAGGGGTCTGTCTTTCTCATTATAGAGAACGCCCGCAATCTCTGAATAAAGTATCCCTCCCTTTCCCACGCTGATATTCTGGTCAATGACAGATACGGCCTTCCTTCCTTTTAAGGCATTTTTTATATCATCATCAGGGAAAGGCCTTATGAGCCTTAACCTTAGAAGCCCGGCCTTAATCCCACTTTCCCTGGCCCTCTTTACTGCTGCCTTTCCAAGGGTTGAAAAGGAGTTGGTCATGATAAGGAGATACTCTGCATCGTCTGTCATATAGCCTTCTACAGCATCGTACCTTCTTCCAAAAACTCTTTCAAACTCCTTAGAGACCTCTTTATAAACATCAAGGCCTTTTCTGTTTGCAAGGTGCATCTGGTATTTGAAATAGGAATATACGGGACCGCCAAGGACTGCAATCCCCTGGGCCATTGGCTGGCTTGCTTTGAAGATTGCGTGTTTGGGTTGATACTGTGGCAAGAACCTCCTTACATCCTCTATCTCCGGGATCTCCACTGGCTCCCTTGTGAAGGAGAGTTGAAACCCGTCCATATTGACGAATACGGGAAGCAATATCCTCTCGTCTTCCGCAAGGCGGTATGCCATAAGGACGGAATCAAGGACCTCCTGGCAATTTTCGCAGTGGATCTGGAGGAAACCTGAGTCTCTTGCAGCCAGGATGTCGTTGTGGTCTGCCTCAAGGGTTATCGGAGCCGATACACCCCTCGATACATTCACCATCACCAAGGGAACGCGCCATCCTGCCACTGTATAAAGCATCTCAAAGCCGTAGAGAAGCCCCTGGGATGATGTGGCAGTAAACACCCTCACTCCTGTGGCAGAGGCTGCCCCTGCCGCTGTGATCATGGAATGCTCCGAGTCCACGGTAACGAACCTCGCATCCATTTCGCCGTCGCATATCCATCTGGACAGACTCTCGATGATCTCGGTCTGAGGAGTTATGGGAAAGGCCGGGATATAATCAACCTCCGCAAGCCTTACTCCCCATGCAGCAGCAGAGTTCCCTGTCAACATTTCTTTCTTCATTTAAATCCTCTTGAACCACAAAGAACACAAAGTACACAAAGGAACCCTTGATTTATTACTTCTTTGTGACCTTCGTGACCTTTGTGGTGAAATCTCTGGCTTTAGATTCACCATGAATGAACCTCACGTTCTGCCGTAATAGCCTTTACCGGACACTCCTCAGCACATATCATGCAACCCTTGCAGTTTTCATAATCCGTATAAGGAAAACCGTCTTCATTTAGGGCTATACACCCGTCAGGGCATCTGGCTACACATGTCATGCACTTGGTGCATTTTTCATAATCCCATACGGGCCTGAAAAGCCGCCAGTTTCCTGTCTTTCGCATCGGTGTGCTGCCGGTGGTATTTATGGCAGGGCTGGAGGTGATGGCTGGCTCAAAGGGGACGGTAATAACAGTAGTTTTTCTACCCTCGCCCTCAGGGACCTCGGTGCCCCTTGAGGGTAGAGGGGCAGGGTGAGGGTGGGATTCAACGGCATTGTAACAATGAACAGCTGCCTCGATGTTCTTTTCTATAACCGACCTGTCCGTGATTATCTCTGATGTCTCCTTCTCAACACCTTTACTTAAAGAATCCTCTTTCAGACCGGAAAGCCTCGCAGCTACACCGCCAGCCAAGGCGCTTAATACAGGCCTTCCAAGGATATCAAGGCTGATCTTTGTTATATCAAGGGTTATGACCTGCGCCGTGATCTTATACTTTGCCCTTACCTCTTCCCGGCTGTGAGTAGTGTTTATAAAGACAACGCAACCTTCCCTGACTCCTGCCAGAGGGCTGGACAGAGGATCACTCAACAGGGTCTCGTCCATCACTATCACTATATCCGGCTCTGCTATCACGCCTCTTTCGAGGACAGGCTCTTTTGATATGCGGGTAAATGCTGCAATAGGGGCTCCTCTTCTTTCTGCGCCATATAGCGGGAAATCCTGGGCATAGTAACCTTCAAGGAATGCGGCGGTCCCCAAGACCCGGCTGGCAACCTTTGCTCCCTGACCACCCCTCCCGTGGAACCTAACCCTTAGCAAACTTCCTCCTCAATTACCCTTAGCACCACAAAGGACACAAAGAACACAAAGTTGATATTGCCAAGAAGTTCGTAAGTATGCAATAAAAAGCCCTTCTTTGTGACCTTTGTGCACTTTGTGGTTAAAATATGGTTTATTAATTTTCGGCTTTTTCCCACTTTAATACCGGATTCCTTGCTGCCTTAGCCTCATCGAGGCGTTTTGTTTTTGTATTATAAGGAGCGCCTTTGACCAGTTCAGGGTCTTCCTCCGCAATCCTCTTCATCGCATCTATAAAGCTATCGAGAGTTCCTTTGTCCTCGGTCTCTGTAGGTTCTATCATAATGGCGTCATGGACTACCAGCGGGAAATATGTCGTCGGCGGATGGAAGCCGTAATCCATTAGCCTCTTGGCTATATCCATGGTACTGAACCCTTTCTCAAACTGAAGCTTATCCGAAAACACGCACTCGTGCATGCAGGGCTGGTCAAAGGGGAGATGGTAATGACTCTTAAGATTTTCCTTGACGTAGTTGGCATTAAGCACTGCCATCTGAGCTGCTTTCTTAAGGCCTTCTGCTCCCATAGCTCTTATATATGCATATGCCCTTACCAGCACCCCAAAATTCCCATAGAAGGCCCTTAACCTGCCTATGGAATCAGGACGTTTGTAATCCATAGAATAGGTTTCATCTTTTTTAATCACGCGAGGGACTGGCAGGAATGGCTCTAACTCCTTCTTTACCCCGACAGGACCTGAGCCCGGACCTCCTCCGCCGTGAGGGGTCGAAAAGGTCTTATGAAGATTCATATGTACTACATCCACTCCCATATCCCCAAGCTTTGCCGCACCGAGGAGGGCGTTCATGTTTGCCCCGTCGCAGTAAACAAAGCCGCCCTTTTCATGGACAATGTCAGCAATCTCCTTTATATGCCTCTCAAAGAGGCCCAGCGTGTTCGGGTTTGTGATCATGATCCCTGCTGTATCCTCATCCATCACTGCCTTTACGGCTTCAGGCGTCAATGCTCCTTCACTCCCGCTCTTAACCGGAATAGCTGTAAGACCCGCCAATGTCACCGATGCAGGGTTTGTCCCGTGGGCGGTATCTGGAATGATAACCTTCTTCCTCGGCCTTCCCTTGCTTGCGAAATAGGCCGATATCATCAGCATCCCGCAAAGCTCCCCCTGCGCCCCTGCCGCAGGCTGAAGCGTCACCGCATCCATTCCGCTTATCTCTGCGAGGTATTGCTCAAGCTCATACATGAGCTGCAAAGCACCCTGTGAAAGCTCCTCAGGCTGGTAGGGATGTATTCTTGAAAATCCTGGAAGCCTTGCAATATCCTCATTTACCTTGGGGTTGTACTTCATGGTGCAGGAGCCAAGGGGATACATCCCTGTATCAACGCCATAGTTCCACTGCGACATGCGTGTAAAGTGGCGGACTACATCTACTTCCGATACCTCAGGGAAGCCTTCTATATCGGCCCTGAGAAGATCAGCAGGGATGACATCTTCAGGCTTGATATCCCCGACATCGGACTTAGGTACCTCAATCCCCCTCTTCCCCTCCGAAGACCTCTCGAATATAAGCGGCTCGTTCATTACGAGACCGGTTGTGCCGATGGTATTCATGGATTATTCCTCTCATTATAGTAGCTTGAGACTTTATACCTGCACGATAGTAAGCCCATAAAGGGTGCGTCCCTTTGTTTTTCAAGGGTAAACAGTTAAACAGATCACTTGCCACGCTTGACTCTTTCCCATTCTCGCTTGAGAATTCTCTGCCCTGTTGATGTAATTGAGTCTTGTAACTTCCCTTCGTTTTTCCAATCGCTTGGGCCACCATTTATGCAGAGATCTTCAAGCTTTTTCAACAACGAAATTAGTTCTGAATGGTCGGCCTCGTTAGGATTAAGAAGTAAAGCCACTTTATTGGCAATAAAACGCATGGTTTCCAGCGCTTCATAATGATTCTTTACGTTCGCGGCAACGGAGGTTTGATCGTGCTCAGCCAAGTTGGCCTCTACAATAGCAATTTTGGCCTTGGTTTGAAAGTCAGCAATGCAGTCCCTGAGAGTATTGATCCACTGCTGTCTATTTGCTGAAAGGACTGTCGCTCTGAATTGCTGTCTTGCGATAAAATATGAGACTACCGACCCAATTACAACACCAATGATAGCTGCAAGAGAGGAGATTACAGCTGTAAGTAAAATAATGTTCTCTTGTGACATAATGTTGACCTCAGACAGCTGTTTAACGCTTGAATTCACCGGCCTGCGCGACTTTTTGCTCAGAATCGGTGGAATGATGGGTTGGGCGTCATGTCCGGCACGATAGCGTCGAAGACTACTGAATCTGGGCGGTTAGCAACTTCACCATTTCTTTCTGCTTCGAATTAACAGCATACTCAAGGGGTGTCACCCAGTAGCAATTCTTCTCATCGGTCAGTGCCCCATTTTCTAATAGTAACCGAGCCATCGCCAGGTTTTTCTCACGTACAGCAATGTGAAGAGGCGTCTCCCTATCACGGTTCCTAACAGCAATAAGCATCGGCTCTCTCGAAAGCAGGCGACTTACTTCTTGAAGGTTATTCTGAGTCACATTGTTCAGCAGGGTTGCGGAAAGAGCTTGTACCTTGTCCAAGTGTTCTTTTTTTAAATAAGTCTGTTCGATCCGTGCAGCCTTATCAGCACACTCCCGTGCCGCTTGCTCCAGACGTAAACGTTCAGCAGAAATAAGTCGGTCAGCACGCTCCTTGATGTAGAGAACCTTAGTTTGCTTCTCATCTCCGCCGCACTCGGCAAACAAGCGAGTCCACAGCCCTTTATCTGCGACGCCAGTTTCCAATTCATTGCCAATCGTTGAGTAGATGCGGTCTTCGTCGACAGCCGTCTGTTGCCGACCGGCTGGTGGAACAATGCTCACCTCTCCTTCATGCGCAACGGCTGGCGCGGGTCTGTTTTTTTGTTGCTGAGTTATGCTGTTGTATCCAGTTGCTGCTACGCCGGATGCACTGGCTATTACTTTGGGATTCGGACCATACTGATTTTCGTCCTGCTGACTGTCCTCAATCATGAAAACAAGGAGAACAATTCCTCCGATAAGCGGAATTAGCCCGATCATCAACCACCATCCGTTGCGGTTAGTGTCGTGGAGCCTTCTAACTGATACTGCTATCCCTGGAATAAGAACGGCTAAAGTGTATATTGCCCCCAACAGACCCATGTATGCTTTTGGACTTGCAGTGCCTATAACAAGGTCAATTATCAGCAACACGAAACAGATGAGAAAATTGAACAGGACGAAGTACCAATACTCTTTTCGCCTGGCTCGCCCATCAAACACCGCGTATTTTTTTAGTGCTTCAAGATACCAGTTCATGTTTCTCTCCTTTTTTGTCGCCTCTTGTTGATTTTCAGGTAGACCACAGCCGGAGTTATGCTGACACCTAATCCGGCGTTCTTCAGCGGACGCTGCTTTTTGCGACCCGCTGGAAGAGCATGTTATGCCTTCATTACCGCTATTGTCCTATAAGGCCATTCCTTTTGCGATAGTTGTAAACAGCCGTTTGAGCCTGCCTAAATCCGAACTCAAGCTTTTCCAAATGGCGTATACAATCCATTGCTGCTTTCGTTTTGGCATTGAAATCATTTAGGATTCGATCATACAGCCCGCGCGATCCTCTACGTGAAGAGGTGATATTCGCTCCGTGATGCAAATACACATACGCACCATTTTTCGCTTGCTCTCTATTTGCCCCTGCTCCTATAAGTATCTGTTCGCATTCAGATTGCGAAAGCCCAAGAAGCCGAGAATTGTGAGTATCGAGCAGCCAGCTGTATTCTTCCTGGGAAAATCTATTGGATTTCATGGTTCTATTTAAACCTCCCCTGCAATTGTTGTTACAATTGATTTACAGCTTTTTTCATCCGATCTTTAATGGCCTCTACCGCGACATCAGCAAGAACCTCTTCTGGTTCACCACTCAATAGCTGAGCGAGAGCCTTTAAGATATCTGAATCACTTTTTTTCAACTGAACCGTGTAGGGAACAAATGTGTCTATTTTTTTTGCCTTGATTTCGGTTGCGGCTCCACCATTTCTCAGCTTGTGAAAAAAGTCATTTATTTTATCATGATAGAATCGTGACGTTTTGCGCATCAGGACGTCGCGTAGTTGAGTTGGATCTCCCTCAAGACAAGCTTTAAGCATCGTTTTGAACTCGCCAACATGATCGAGTCCAAGCCTTCTTCTGCAAGCGTCACCGATAGTCTGGTAGGCAATTTTGTATTCTTGAGAGACTCGATTGACTCCATATTGGTAAGAACGATCGATTCCATCTCCAATGCTGTAGCGCTGTGCAGCCAACGAAATGACCTTTAGGATTTGCTCTAAAGTTTCCTGCCTCATGACTCCCTCCTATTTTAACATCCTTACGTTTACGTAGATAGCGTATGATATAATAGGTAACGGAGGTTTGTCAAGAAATATTTTCGGGGTATATATATAACAAGTTTTTCTCGACTTCGTTCCGGAAAAATCCGGGACACTTCCAATACTGTTCGGTATGCTTCCTGCTGCCCTGTCTTTACCCGTTAGAATATTGTTATCGTTGAAAAAAACTCTGTACATTTTCACATACTTATGTTAATGATTGCCCATAATAATGGCCAAAGGGAGAAAGAAAAAA
>JAUSKU010000051.1 GCA_030646755.1 Deltaproteobacteria bacterium | reverse complement strand
CGCCTTTATGTAAACATAGAGAGGTAACCAGCGAGAGAAACAATCACCGTATAGAAGAAAATCCTAATCTATCTTTTTAAAAACTCGGTAGGGAGTTAAGGGAGAGGACTGTATATAGGCAATGTCTATTTTTGGGAGGATGTGAAGTATTGACAAAGATATACGTATAAGATATAGTTTTTTCCATAATGGATAAACGAAGTAGCCTGAAAACCGCAGTTATTATACTGTTCATTGCCACCCTTTCTGCCTGCCAGAAGTTTGAAACAGAGAAAAAGCCATACTATACCGCTGAAGAGCCGAAGGCAGAGAAAAAGACTGAGACGCCGATCCCTCATCTGGAGACACTTCTCTCTACCCAAGAGGCATTTATGAGTGTGGCTGATAAGATGACCCCTGCCGTGGTTAACATAAGCACGGTTCAGCACATGGCCGGGGGAAGAGGGAGATTACCTTTTGAGGTAGACCCTTTCTTCAGGGATTTCTTTGGAGATTATTTTGGAGATGTCCCGCAGCCGGAGCGAAGGAGCACAAGTCTTGGATCAGGGGTGATAATTAACCCGGAGGGGTATATCCTTACCAATTACCATGTGATAAAGGATGCTGAAGAGATAACGGTCAAGCTTTCCGACAAGTCGGAATATGCCGGGAAGATGGTGGGTACAGATCCCAAGACAGACCTGGCAGTTATAAAGATTGCAGCCAACGGGAAGTCACCTTATGCCGTCCTCGGTGATTCAGACAAGATAAGGGTGGGCCAGTGGGCCATTGCCATCGGGAACCCGTTTGGACTTGACAGGACCTTTACTGTCGGGGTCATAAGCGCTACAGGCAGGTCGGAGGTAGGGGTTGCGGCCTATGAGAGCTTTATCCAGACCGATGCATCCATAAATCCAGGGAATAGCGGCGGCCCGCTGATGAATATTCATGGAGAAGTGGTCGGCATAAATACCGCAATTGTGGCCTCAGGGCAGGGGATTGGATTTGCAATACCGATCAACATGGCCAAGGGTATTATAAGTGATCTGATAAAGAAGGGGAAGGTGACGAGGGGCTGGCTTGGTATCGGCATACAGCCTTTGACAAAGGAGCTGGCAGAGTCCTTTGAATTGAAGGATACGAAGGGCGCACTCGTTAATGAAGTGTTTCCTGAAAGTCCTGCGGAGAAGGCGGGGATAAAGCCCGGAGATATAATCATCAGGTTTGGAGGAAAGAATGTGGAGGATTCCCGAAGCCTTCAGGCAATGGTTGGAGCCAGCGGGATAGGAACAATCGTTCCTGTTGATGTTATAAGGGACAGGAAGGCCCTTTCCTTCAATGTGAAGATAGGTGAGATGCCGGGAGAGGAAGACCTGGCAACCAAACCTGCTGAAGAGAAAGAGGATTGGATTGGTTTATCCGTACGGGACATCCCTCAGGAGATGAAGGAGTCTTTGGAGGTTCAGGAAGGGGTATTGGTAAGGGGTGTAAAGGGAGGAAGCCCGGCCGAGCAAGGGGGTATCCAGCCTGGTGACGTTATTATTGCCATAAATCAAAAAAAGATAAGCGATGCGGCAGAATATAAGAGAGTGATGTCAACTATTAAAAAGGGGATAACCACTTCCTTCCTTATCCGCAGGGAGGGAGTGACCCTTTATCTGGCCTTTAGGACAAGGAGGTAGAAGATGGCTTTGGTAGCAACACCGGAACTAGCGAAGAGACTTGCCAGGACCATAGTTTCTGACATTGCCCTTTACAACCCGGCTAAGGTTAAGGAAGGGATCGAGAAAGACGACATCTTTGAGGTCTTAAAAGATGAAATAGAGGAGGGGAGGAAGCTGTATCTGAGCCGTATTGAGCCTTCCATTGCTGCCGACCATCATTTCTTCGAACAGGCCATAGTTGATGTACTAATAAAGCAAGCCGGTAGGATAAAATCAAGGATATGGTAGCCCAATAAGCCTTTGAGATGCTGCATAGGTCAGATGCCCTATCTCTCAACTCCACATCAAAAAAATAGTTGACGAAATATATGGATTGATGTTAAGTTTGTAAACTCAATTTGAAATAAAGGTTGTTTCCCTATATGCTCGATGCCAGGTATCTACGTGAGAACTTTGAGAAGGTAAGAGAGAGGCTGTTGAAGAGGGGTGATATCCCCGGTCTTGAAAGGTTAGAGGAACTTGATGCAGAGAGGCGGGTTGTTCTACACGAAGTCGAGGCCTTAAAGAATAGAAGAAACATAGCATCGGAGGAGATCGGCAGGTTAAAGAAGGAAGGGATCCCCCAGGATGCCTTGGAGGCCAGGGCATCAGAGATGAAAGGTGTGTCGGCCCAGATAAAGAAGCTGGATGACCGTCTTTCATTGATAGAGGAAGAATTAAAAAGCGTACTTTACAACATTCCCAATATACCGCATGAATCCGTTCCTGTCGGGAGTAGCGACAGGGACAATGTAGAAATAAAGAGGTGGGGCAGGCAACGGGAGTTTACTTTTACTCCAAGACCCCACTGGGAGATAGGCGAGTCCCTCGATATACTGGATTTTGACAGGGGAGCCAAGATAACCGGCGCCAGGTTTACCCTGTACAAGGGGCTTGGGGCAAGGCTCGAAAGGGCCCTGATAAACTTCATGCTGGACCTTCATACAGAAAAGCATGGATATACAGAGGTGCTTCCGCCGTTTATAGTAAACAGGGACAGTATGACCGGGACCGGTCAGCTCCCGAAGTTTGAAGATGATCTATTTAAGCTTGAAGGGCTTGATTATTTTTTAGTTCCCACTGCAGAGGTCCCTGTAACAAATATTCATAGGGATGAGATACTGTCAGTGGATGCATTGCCGATAAAATATACGGCTTATACCCCGTGCTTCAGGAAAGAGGCGGGTTCATACGGGAAGGACACGAGGGGGCTTATAAGGCAGCACCAGTTCAACAAGGTCGAGCTGGTAAAGTTTTCAACCCCTGAGAAGTCGTACGAGGAGTTAGACACCCTTCTGGCGGACGCAGAAGAGGTTTTGCAGAAATTAGATCTGCCGCATAGAGTAGTTGTGCTTTGTTCTGGGGACATGGGTTTCTCTTCAGCAAAGACTTATGATATAGAGGTCTGGCTTCCAGGCCAGAATCTCTACAGAGAAATATCATCTTGCAGTAACTTTGAGGACTTCCAGGCCAGGAGGGCTGGTATCCGTTTCAGGCGTTCTGAAAAGTCAAAACCGGAGCTTGTTCATACACTGAATGGCTCCGGGCTTGCCGTGGGTAGGACCCTTGTGGCTATCCTGGAAAACTATCAGCAGGAAGATGGAAGTATTGTGATACCCGAGGTCTTAAGGCCTTATATGGGCGGAATTGAAAGAATAAAAAATAGTGGTCGGTGACCGGTGGTCAGTAGTCGGATAGAAGGATAAAAAGATTATAACTGACCACTGGCCACTGATTTGGAGGGATGGCCGAGTGGTTGAAGGCGGCGGTCTTGAAAACCGTTGAACGAAAGTTCCGTGGGTTCGAATCCTACTCCCTCCGCCAAGAAAAATAAAAATAGTGATCGGTGGCCGGTGGTCAGTGGTCGGTTAGAAGAATAAAAGGTTTTAACTGGTCACTGGCCACTGACTGCTGAACACTGAATTTGGAGAGGTGGCCGAGTCGGCTTAAGGCAGCGGTTTGCTAAACCGTCGTAGGGGTAACACCTTACCGGGGGTTCGAATCCCCCCCTCTCCGCCATTTATAAACAGGGAATAATCGTTAGTAGTTAGTGAATAGTAATCAACAAAAATCACAAAAAAGGAGGAACAAATGAAGAGTATCAAGTATCTAACAGTTTTGGCAGTGGCAGTACCATTGGTTCTGGGTATCGGATGCAAGAAGAAGGAAGAGGCAGTACAGGCTCCCCCTGCTGAAGAGGCGCCTATAACGGTTAAGAAGGAAGAGATAGTGGTGATGGTGCCGGATGCAGTGAAGGGAAAATGGAAGAATATAAAGATTGAGGTCTTGAATAAGCAGACTAACCAGAAGAGCACCATTGTAGTGCCTATGGGAAGCGAGGTGGCTGTCCCCGGCTCAAAGATGAAGGTAAAGGCAGAAAATTTCTTGCCGGAGTTCAAGATGGAAGGGTCAAATGTAACGTCTGCCTCCAATGACCCAAAGAATCCGGCGGCCCAGATAGTTGTAACTGAGGATGGAAAAGAAGTCTTCAGCGGATGGCTCTTTACACTTTATCCATCAACTCATCCGTTTGAGCATCCAAATTACAGCCTGACGCTGGTTGGTTACACCCCAGCATCATAATAACGAGAAGTAGTTGGCGAGGAGCATGGAAGTGATAGCGGAGAGTTTCTTTCGCTTGGAACTCCTTGCTCCTTGCTGTTTTATGCGCCCATAGCTCAGCTGGATAGAGCAACAGACTACGAATCTGTAGGCCGGGGGTTCGACTCCCTCTGGGCGCACCAAAAAGGTAGGGGCGGGTGACCCCGCCCGTACGGGAGCTGAGCTAAGCGTCTGGAATTAGATATCAAGTTTATGAAACTTGCCCTTTCCGAGGCTGAAAAGGCAGGAGGTAAGGGTGAAGTACCCATAGGTGCTGTCATCGTTACCGATGGAAGGGTTATAGCCAGGGGACACAATCTCAGAGAGTCAAAGAATGACCCTACGGCCCATGCCGAGATGATAGCCGTCAGAAAGGCGGCAAAGAAGCTCAACTCATGGCGCCTCATTAATTCTACCCTTTATGTTACTGTGGAACCCTGTGTTATGTGCATAGGAGCCATTGTCCTGGCAAGAATACCGAGGCTTGTGTTCGGGTGTCTTGACCCAAAGGGAGGAGCAGTTGGTTCCCTCTACGATATCTCTAACGATAAAAGGTTGAACCATAGAGTAGAGGTAAGGTCTGGGGTAATGGCTGAAGAGGCCCAGGTCCTGCTGAAAGACTTTTTTAAAAAGCTAAGAAAGAGCAGTGGCCGGTGATCGGTGGTCAGTGGTCGGTTAAAAAAAATAACTGACTCCTGGCCACTGGCGTCTGACAACTGAAGTTGTGGAGAGATGTCCGAGTGGTTTAAGGAGCACGCCTGGAAAGCGTGTGTACTTTAACAGGTACCGAGGGTTCGAATCCCTCTCTCTCCGCCATAAAAAGACAGTGGTCAGAATGAAAGAATTGAATTTAGAATAAGGTTTAACTGGCCACTGACCACTGGCGACTGATCACTGAAGTTCTGGAGAGATGGCCGAGCTGGTTGAAGGCGGTTGACTCGAAATCAACTGTAGGGGAAACCTTACCGGGGGTTCGAATCCCTCTCTCTCCGCCATATTTAACATGATAGCCATATTAAGCCGCCCTGAAATTGTGCAGTTTTTGTGCAGTTGAGTTTCCAGTCAGAGTGTAATCTAATATCTCCAATGCTTTAGTCATGTGAGCCGGTGCAAGGTGGGAGTAACGAAGGGGCATAGTAAGGCTTTTGTGTCCTAATACTTCCTTTGCTGTAGATGTTCACCTGTAATACCCCAAAAACTCCTCTACCGTAAGCCCTGCCTTCTTTATCTGATCTATAATCAGCCCCTTCTTGACAGGCTTCCCTTTATGGACAGGGATTGAGAGGATAACGGGGTTTCCTTCTTTTGTCAGCTTGACATGGCTTCCTCTCTGTCCTTCGTTTGTCCATCCCGCCCTTTCAAATGCCTTTACAACCCGCGCCGGTTTGAGGTTATGGATCCCTGACATTAAGCTGCTGCCTTCTTTCTCTTGCTTGTCTCAGCCTCAACCTCAAGATGCCCTGTTATGGCGTCCTTTATCATTTCCAGGGCTTCTTCCACCGTGTCACCCTGGGATGAACAGCCTGGGAGCGCCGGACACTCCACCCAAAACCCGCCGTCTTCTAAGTCTGGATGGAGTATAACCTTATATGGCTTTCCTTTCACAGAGACTTTATATTCCCTGTCCTCGCTTATCTTCCCGACCACTCCCTTCAACTCTTCTATGATCTCGCCAACTGCAAGGGAAAAGACCAACTGACCCCTTGAAAGGGTGTCAAGCATTACCTTCTTATCCGCCGTCAATACAAAGATGGTATTCCCATCGGTCAAGAGCCTCATCTCTGCAAGGGGCCTCTCTATATCGGGAAAGTTTTTCTTTAGGTATGTAATGGCCTTCCGTATCTTCTGCAAGGACAACCCCTGGTCAATAAGGGTCTTAGCTGATTTAAGCTGGACAAGGTCTTTGAAGGAGTAAAGCCTTGCAGTCCCATAACCGGAAGCCTCTTTGAGTGAGGGTTTTATAAAGTGAGTCCTGTCCCAGTAATCCACCTGCCGCATGGTAAGGCCGGTCACTTTAATAACTGTCTTTGTATTGAATGCCATAACGTATTACCTCCATTGTTTGGATAATAACATGAATGTATTTTAACAGGGACAAAAAATAAGTCAACCGGTTTGTTGACATATGTGAAAGTTAAGCCGCAGCCTTCTTCAAGAAATCTAAACATAGGCGCAAGGTCTTGGTATCGGCATCTTTGAGTAGAGAATCAACAGCCTTTCTGGCCGTCTTTTCCGACCCTATTTCTTCCGATAGTAGAAGTAACTCATACAGGTCAACATCCAACCCCTTTGCAATCTTTTCCAACGTCTTGATTGTTACGTTCTTCTGGCCTCGTTCAATGGCGCTTATATATTTGGTATTTACCCCAGCCTTTTCTTCCAACTGTTCCTGAGTCAATCCCGCCCGTTCTCTAACAGCCTGAATCCTTTTGCCAAGGGATGCCAAGATATCCATAGGAAAAACTCCTTTTCGGCAAAGATAGCAAGAAATGGCAGGCTGTTAAACATCTCATAAGTTTACAATTTTAGTAAATTCTATTTTTATGTTGACAATTATCTTTTTATAGGTTTATTATTCCAGCAATAGTCATATTTGAATAGATAAATTCCAAATAATTACTATTAAGGAGGCATGCCATGAAAAAGTTGTTATTGTTGATGGGATTTGTTCTGCTGGTAGGCTGTAGCAGTGGAGGAGGCGGAGGAAGCGATAGTCCGACAAGTCCTTCTATAAGCTCTGCTCCGTCTATATCTAACTTTCGCTTCAGTCCATCATCGGCAACAGTTGGGGAAGGAGGAGGGTCTATCACCGTTACAGGATATGTAGATTGGGAAGACAAAGAAGGTGATATTGAGAATCTATACGTGCTTCAATACGACTCTAACTGGAATATAATAGATACTGATCCTTTTAGAATTACCCGTATTGACAGTACGCTAACATCGGGCACAGTAACACACAGTGGCGCTATGCCAACGACACAGGCCACGACATATAGATATGGCGCATATATCAGGGACGAAAAAGGCAACACTTCCAATACGCTTACCGGCACATTTACGGTAAATTAGCTTAACAAGTTGCCGCCACATAGAATGCCCTTGCATCCAAAAAAGGGACAGGGAACGCACCAACAAGGCCGGGGATAGCTCTTGGCTTTTATTCTCGTTACCACAGGAAGGGTGAAGGTCTGGCCTGCAAGGACTGGCCGGAGCCCTGACCCTGGGCGGGGTGGAGGGTGGTTCCCCGCCACTATAATATAAGGGGAGAAAAACAGGCAAAAACCCCTGTACATAATCCAGCGTTATGCGACTGCTTGCAACCATAGAGCTTGACAGGCAGGCGGTTGTATAACGTCAGATTATGTAAATCTTACGCCAGGGCCTTATCGGGCGAAAGTTAGGGTGGAAAAGGGGACGCAACCTTTTAAATAAGAATTATTGGCAAAGCCAGGAAGAGTAATGCTGGAACCCCCACCCCCATATCATAATCTCCGGGTCTAACGGTGATGGGAAATCAACAACCGCCCCTTCATTGCTGTGTTTGGTGTCAAAGAATTCGTCACGGGCAGCCTTACGCCGCCATCAAGTGTTCAACCTTAAACTTCTTATGGCTTTGTTTCAGCTTCCACAGGTCATACTGCATTTGCTGGGTAAGCCAGCTTTCCGGCGTGGTATCAAAGGCAATAGAAAGCCTGACGGCCATTTCCGGGCTTATGCCGGTATGGCCATTAAGAAGCTCCGAAAGGGTCTTGCGGCTTACACCGAGGGCGGCGGCAGCTTCCGTGATGGTAACCCCCAAAGGCTCTATGCAAAGCTCCCGAATAACCTCTCCTGGGTGCGGTGGATTGTGCATCATGGTTTTCCTCCTTTTTAATGATAGTCCAGATAGTTAACGTCAACAGCGTCCTGCTGTTCAAACTTAAAGGTCACCCTCCAGTTTCCGCTTACGTCCACGGCCCAGAACTCTTTCATGTCCCCTGACAGTTTGTGAAGCCTCAGCCCTGGAAGGTTCATGTCCTTAGGCTCACAGGAAGCGTCGAGCCGGGCAAGGATTATACGCAGCCGGGTTGCATGTTTTGCCTGTATCCCGGCCTTACTGCCAGTAAAGTAAAAGGCTTCCAATCCCTTATGGCGGAAGTTCTTTATCATTGCCTGAATTGTAACCTCTTACGTTACAAATTGCAAGGGGAATTTGAGAATCCAAAAATAGACATTGATTTCCTCTAATTCCCCCTCTCCCTTGACGGGAGAGGGTCGGGGTGAGGGTGAAACATCACCAAGCTGGTTCCCCCTCCCCTCAATCCCCTCCCGCCAGGGGAGGGGAGATTCCGGGTGTTGACATTTTCAATGTCTATTTTAAGGTGAGAAATAGGGTCAGCGACCATTAGAAAGCCCTGTTCTTAGTTTCAGAGGCCGCTACCCACTCATTTTACTGAGCCCTTGGGGGGCGGGATGCTTTGCCTGTGCCTGGTATGAGATGCCTTTGTTTTATATTCTCGTTACCTTACCTTGTATCGGCGATTTTCAGCCATTGACAAGCATCGGAGAATAAGGTATAAAAGCAATGGTCGAGTTTGGGATACCTCGAAATCAACTGTAGGGGAAACCTTACCGGGGGTTCGAATCCCTCTCTCTCCGCCATTAAATTCAGTTTTGAGTTAATAGTTTTTGGCTTTTAGTTTGCAAGATTTTTAATTCAAAACTCAAAACTTAAAACTAAGAACTGCATTTGTGGTTAGTCTTGATAGCTGGGTCCTGCGCAGCGGATGACCGCAAACCCCGCCAGGTCCGGAAGGAAGCAACGGTAGCGGCCCTCTCCGGGTGCCGCAGGGGTGCCTAGCTATCAATAGTAACCACAAAGTGCCGTGAATTGTAAGTCGTTAATCGTGAATCGCTTACAACTTGAATTCACAGTTTACGGTTCACTGTGCACGTCTCACGGGAGTTTTAATGTCCTACCTCGTATTGGCCCGTAAGTGGCGTCCCCAAGTCTTTGAAGATGTTGTCGGCCAGGAGCATGTTGCCAGGACTCTCCAGAATGCTATAAAGAGCGGGAGGGTGGCCCATGCCTATCTTTTTACAGGGGCGAGGGGGGTTGGTAAGACCTCGGCTGCGAGGATATTTGCCAAGGCCCTTAACTGTATCACAGGACCTACGCCTGTTCCATGCAATACTTGTGAATCCTGTAAGGAGATATCCAGCGGGTCTTCGATGGATGTCTTTGAGATAGATGGCGCTTCCAATACCGGAGTGGATGACGTCAGGGAACTCCGGGAGAATATCAAGTTCCCGCCCATAAAGGGCAGGTACAGGGTTTATATAATCGACGAAGTTCACATGCTGTCGACCAATGCTTTTAACGCACTCCTCAAGACCCTCGAGGAACCACCACCCCATGTAGTCTTCGTATTTGCCACCACAGAGCCTCAGAAGATACCTGTGACCATTCTTTCCAGATGCCAGGAGTTTGATTTCAAGAGGATCCCGACACTTCTTATTCAGGAGCGTTTGAGGTCTATTGCGGAAAGCGAAGGGATAAAGATAAGCGATAAAGGACTTCATATCATCGCCAGGGAAGCTGACGGCGGTATGAGGGATGCGCAAAGCATTCTGGACCAGGTGATATCGTTTGCTGGTGAGGAAGTCAGCGACGAGGATGTAACCAAGATACTGGGTGTAATCGACCGGGAAGTTCTGAAGGATACGATAGATAACATCCTGAAAAGAAATCCTGCCGGCTGTATTGAGTTAGTGGAAAAGGTCTATGACTATGGTTATGATGTCAGGTTGTTTTACAAAAATCTGCTTGAGTACCTTCGTAACCTTACGGTTCTAAAGGTAATAAATGAACCCGGTCAATTGATAGACCTCCCTGAAGGAGAGGTAGCTGAGCTGAAAAGGCTTTCGGATGGTTTTTCTCAGGAGGAACTCCAGCAGTTATTTGTTATACTTTCAAGGGGTGAGGATGAGCTAAAGAGGTCTTCTTCCCCGCGTCTTTCTCTTGAGATGACTCTGGTCAGGATGGCAACCCTGAGGCCGCTGGTACCCATAGCCGAACTTATAGAAAGGGTGAAGGGATTGGAGGAAGGGAAGGTAGGGGCGTATGGCAATACACCCGTGCAGAAATCAGAAGTCAGGAGTCAGAAGGCGGATCCAAATTTAGAAAGGGAGCAACTTCCATCGCATAAGGAAGAGGTTGTTGAAAAAGAGGAAGCAGTGAGTCATATAGAGATGGAGGAGCCGGAAGAGACATGGAAAGGCTTTTTGCGGTTTGTCCAGAAAAAGAGGCCGCCTCTCGCGTCTAAACTTGAACATGGGAAGTTGATTGAACTGAATGAGTCGGAGATAAAGATTGGTTTTACTAAGACTATTTATCTTGACATGATAAGTAAAGAGGACATTAAGGCGGTCGAGGAGATGTTAAGCGGGTATCTGAGTCGAAATGTAAGGGTGACCGCTATCCCTGTGGTCCAGGAAAACAAGGTAAGGGAAGCTGTTAAAAGAGAGCAGCCGAGGCAGCCGCCGAGGCAGCCGATCATTGAGGAGGCACTGAAGGTCTTTGGGGGCAGGATTGTAGAAGAGGGCAGGGCCTGAAATTAGCCCTTGTCTTGTTAAAGAGTTGGTGTATACTGTATACAATTTACACCAAGTTGCTTTCAAAGATATAATTATTGCCATTACTGAATGGCTTTCTTTGGGATTATGCACGGGCATTCAAAGGTTTTTATTTTAATGCGAATTGGTATTAGGAGGCAGGTAGATGAAGGGTGGCTTGGGTAATATAGTCAGGCAGGCACAGAAGATGCAGGCCCAGATGCAGCAGATTCAAGAGGAGATGGCAAATAAGACGGTTGAGGCCTCCTCCGGTGGCGGGATGGTAAAGGCTGTAGTTAACGGAAAGCAAGAGATTCTGGCTATCAAGATAGAGCCGGAGGTTGTTAACCCTTCTGATGTAGAGATGCTTCAGGATCTGATAGTTGCCGCCGTTAATGAGGGGATCAAGAGGTCCCAGGCCATGATGAGTGAGGAAATGGGAAAGGTTACCGGCGGCCTTGGTGTGCCGGGACTTAGCGGTCTCTTTTAAAATATGAATTCTCTAAAGTGTGTTGCGACCCTTGTAAAGGAATTGTCAAGGCTTCCAGGAATAGGAGAAAAGACGGCCCAGAGACTGGCATTCCATATTCTTAAGCTCCCCAAGGTCGAGGCGGAATCTCTTGCCAGGAGCATAGTGGATGTTAAGGAAAAAGTTAAAATATGCTCCAGGTGCTTTAATATTACAGAAGAGGACCCGTGCCAGATATGCCGGGACTCTAATAGGAATGAGAAACAGATATGTGTTGTTGAGGAGCCTCATGACCTTTTGGCCATAGAAAAGACAGGGATATTCAAAGGGAAATATCATGTCCTTCAAGGGTCCCTTTCTCCTTTGGACGGAAGGGGGCCTGATGATATAAGGGTCCGGGAGCTTCTGGACAGGCTGAAGGGCAATAATGTAGATGAGGTCATAATTGCTACAAATCCAAACAATGACGGGGAGGCCACTGCCCATTATCTCACTAAGGTGACTAAATCCCTTGGGGTTAAGGTCACCAAGATAGCCCAGGGAATCCCCATGGGTGGTGACCTGGAATACGCGGACCACGTTACGATTGGCAAGGCCATCGAGGGACGAAGAGAGATATAGGAAATATAGGTAAAGGTATAGGTGGAGGAATAGAAAATCTGAACCTTTACCTCTACCTTTTAATATCTGGTTTTTGGAGGATTTATGGCTTTAACAGAGGTTAGATGGCATGGTAGGGGCGGGCAGGGCGCAGTGACTGCCGCAAAGGTACTGGCTGAGGTTGCTATGAAGACGGGAAAGAATGTTCAGGCATTCCCGGAATATGGGCCGGAAAGGACCGGAGCGCCGCTTAGGGCATACAACAGGATCAGTGATTCAGTGCTGAGGCTTCATTCCGGGGTTACTAATCCTAGCGTTATTGTCGTGATAGACCCATCCCTTCTGGAAGCGGTTGATGTTACCGAAGGGGCTACCCAGGATGCTGTTTTTGTGATAAATACAAATCATTGTCCCGCTGATATAAAAAAGATGCTTAAACTTGAAAAGCACAAGGTCTTTACTGTTAATGCCAGTCAGATTGCACTGGATACTATTGGAAGGCCTATACCGAATACGCCTATGCTTGGGGCGTTGGCCAAGGCTACAGGGATTATAACCCTCGAAGGCCTTCTGGATGATGTTAAGAAGAGCTTTGGAAAGAAGTTCAGCGAGCAGATGATAAATTCTAATCTTGAGGCCGTCAAAAGGGCTTATCAGGAGGTAAGTGGAGAATGAAGAAAAAGGGATGGAAGGAAGTACCTATAGGTGGTGTGCTAAAGGACAAGGGAAGCTCTGTTGCTTATAACTCTGGTTCGTGGAGAAGCTTCAGACCGGTCATAGACCTGGAGAAGTGTATAAACTGCATGTTCTGCTGGGTTTACTGTCCCGATTCTTCTGTTATAATTAAGGGCGGGCTGGTGGCTGGCTTTGACCTTGAGCACTGCAAGGGGTGCGGTATATGCGCTAAGGAGTGTCCGCCTAAGGTAACGGCTATAACGATGGAGCCGGAGTCCAAAGGCCCGGTTTGCGGATAAAATAATTTGGGAAAAAAGGAGTTTTAATATGGGAAAGACGATGGCCATAACGGGAAATATTGCCATAGCCATTGCGATGAAGCAGATCAATCCGGATGTTGTTGCTGCGTATCCGATTACCCCCTCAACCGAGATTGTGCAGCAGTTTTCAAGTTATGTTGCAGATGGGGCGGTGGATACGGAATATATTGCCGTTGAGAGCGAGCACAGCGCCATGAGCGCGTGCATAGGCGCATCTGCCGGCGGCGGAAGGGTGATGACCGCTACATCTTCCCAGGGGCTGGCCTTTATGTGGGAGATGCTTTACATAGCCGCTGGATACAGGCTTCCCATAGTGCTTGTTTGCGTTAACAGGGCGCTGAGCGCACCAATAAATATCCACTGCGATCACAGCGACTCCATGGGGGCCAGGGATGCAAGCTGGATACAACTCTATGCGGAGAATGCCCAGGAGGCATACGACAATACCATCCAGGCGTTCAGGATCGCGGAAGAGATGGATGTCAGGCTCCCTGTGATGAGCTGCCTTGACGGGTTTATAATAAGTCATTCCATTGAGAATATGACCATACTTGAAGATGAAGAGGTCAGGCGCTTTATAGGAGATTATAAACCTCTTAATCCTCTCCTGGACTTGGAAAACCCGGCTACCGTCGGGGCCATAGACCTGCAGGACTATTATATGGAGCACAAGAGGCAGCAGCACGAGGCCATGCTCAATGCAAAGAAGGTCATCCTTAGTGTCGGAAAGGAATATGGCAAGCTTTCAGGCCGCAGCTACGGCTTTTTTGAGGAGTACAGGCTTGATGATGCGGATGTGGCCATTGTGGTCATGAGTTCGGCAGCAGGCACCGTAAAGGACATAGTGGATGAATATAGGAGCAAGGGTATAAAGGCAGGCCTTCTTAAGCCCAGGGTCTTCAGGCCGTTCCCGGCGGAGGAGATTGCCGATGCTCTTAAGAACACAAAGGCGGTTGCCGTACTTGACAGGGCTGATTCCTTTGGGGCTTCCGGAGGCCCTCTGTTCCCTGAATTCAGGTCCGCCCTTTACGACGTTCCCAACCCGCCTAAGATGATTAATAAGATATTCGGTCTCGGAGGAAGGGACTTTGGTCCTGATGATGTAAGGGGCGTCTTCGATGAGCTTGTGGCTATCAAGGATACCGGAAAGATAAAGAGTCTGAAAGAGTATATTACTGTAAGAGAGTAGGCGGGAGGAGACATGGCAGAACCTTTGTCAATAAAAGAACTTGCAAAATCAGAAGAGCTGCTTGTCGGAGGGCACAGGCTCTGCCCCGGCTGTGGCCATTCTATAATCCTGAGGCAGATGCTTCATGCCAGTGAATACCCTCTGGTTCTGGCAATGTCAACCGGATGCCTTGAGGTCTGCACCACTATATATCCTTATACATCCTGGAAGACGCCATGGATCCACAGTGCCTTTGAGAATGCGGCAGCTACCATAACTGGCGTAGAGACCATGTACAGGGCCTTGAAGAAGAAGGGTAAGATCGATAAGGACGTAAAGTTTGTAGCGGTAGGCGGAGACGGAGGAACCTACGATATAGGTCTCCAGTCCCTCTCAGGGGCATTCGAAAGAGGACACAACTTTGTTTATGTCTGCACCGACAACGGTGCATACATGAATACAGGAACCCAGCGCTCCAGCGCCACCCCTTTTGCGGCGGATACAACGACATCGCCTGTCGGCAAGAAGATTATCGGAAAGCAGCAGGAGAGGAAGAACCTTACAAAGATAGCCGCCGCCCACGACATTCCTTACGCGGCCCAGGCATCCCCTCATAACTGGAAAGACCTTACCATGAAATTCAGGAAGGCCCTTGAGATAGACGGCCCAGCGTTCCTCAATGTGGTGTCTCCCTGTCCCAGGGGATGGAGGACAGATGCTTCTGAGACCGTAAACCTGGCGAAGATGGCAGTCGATAGCTGCTACTGGCCTCTTTACGAGGTTGAAAACGGGAAGATCACAATAAACTATAAACCCAAGGAGAAGGTTCCTATTTTTGAATGGCTAAAGGTTCAGGGTAGGTTCAAACACCTCCTGAAGCCTGAAAATGAAGGACTTGTTAAGATGTTCCAGGATAAGATAGACAGGGATTGGGAAGATTTGCAGAAGAGGGCCGGAGAGTAAAGGAGAGACTATGGCAGTACCCCAATTAGTGATGTATGAAGAAGAAGCCAAGCTGATTGATGTTGTTCTTGAGAGGCTTAACAGGGAGGCAAATGCAAAAATTGTCTTTCTTGTTGACAAGAATGGACAGCTGATATCTGCCAGCGGAGACACAAAGAACCTGGATACCACATCCCTCGCTTCACTGACTGCGGGGAACATAGCAGCTACAGGGGGGCTCGCCAAGCTCATAGGGGAGAAGGAATTTTCCATCCTCTTCCATGAAGGTGAGAAGGACAATATTCATATTTCCATCGTGGGGCAGAGGGTTATCCTGGTGGTTATATTTGATAGCAGGTCTTCTTTAGGTCTTGTCAGGCTCAGGGTAAAAAAGGCAAGTGATGAGTTGAAAGGTATATTTGACGGCCTTCTAAATAAGATGGAACAAAAGGAGGCCCTGAACCTTGAGTCCCCCTTTGCCGAAATAACGGATGATGATATAGATAGTCTTTTCAGCGAGTAGGTGAGAGAAGTATGTCATTTATTAATTATTCTTCAAAAGAGATAAACTGCAAGATTGTGTATTACGGACCCGGACTGTGCGGGAAGACCACAAACCTCCAGCATGTCTACGCCAAGACTAATCCAGCAGCCAAGGGAAAGATGATATCCCTGGCTACAGAGACGGAGAGGACCCTATTCTTTGACTTTCTGCCCCTCACATTAGGCGATATAAAGGGTTATAAGGTCAGGTTTCACCTCTATACGGTTCCAGGCCAGATCTTTTATGATGCCAGCAGAAAGCTTATCCTTAAAGGGGTTGACGGAGTTGTGTTTGTGGCTGATTCGCAGGTCGAGAGGATGGAGTCCAATATAGAGAGCTTTGAGAACCTTGCATTCAACCTGAAAGAGCAGGGTTATGACCTTGAAAAGATTCCATATGTCATCCAGTATAACAAGAGGGACCTCCCAAATGCCGCCCCTATAGAAGAGTTAAGAAGCCTCCTCAATCTTAAAGGTGTCACGGAATTCGAGGCATGTGCAGCTACTGGTGAAGGGGTGTTTGAGACGCTGAAGGGGATAGCAAAGCTGGTTCTTACAGAATTAAAGAAGGGGCGCTGATACGATATCCTAAGAATAGACATTGACAGAGGCAACCACCTATAACTCCCCTCCCCTGGCGGGAGGGGATGA
>JAUSKU010000041.1 GCA_030646755.1 Deltaproteobacteria bacterium | reverse complement strand
TATTCATTCACCCCTCCGCGTATATCATCAAATATAAAGTGTAAACTGTGACTATTTCTACCATCATGAGGGGTTACGGTCAAGTTGAAAAGATAATGCAGTTGTTGAATCAGGAAAGCACCCGGATCTACGACAAATTTGATGGTAATCCTCTTCTTGAAACCTTTATATCCCCCCTCCCTTGACGGGAGGGGGTTAGGGGGCGGGTGAATTGGACTGTAATATCAAGGTGGTACCAGTTAGTTCCCCCTCCCCTCAATCCCCTCCCGCAAGGGGAGGGGAGGTTACAGATCGAATGTACCAACAAATTTGTCGCACACCTAAAGCGCCCTTTCTGGTTGACATTATCGTGTCGTTGTATTAGTCTCAACACCTATGAATGCCTTGCTAAAACTCCTTATAGTCTCACTCCTTCTATCCCTTGCCGGTTGCACAGGGTCAAAAATCAGGAAGGAAAAACCGGCAGATGTGATCTTTACGGAAGGAATGGCTCTGTTTGAACGCAAAAGCTACGAGGATGCCGGCGCTTCCTTCCAGGAGTTGAATGCCAAGTATCCATTGAGCCAGTATGCCGTCCAGGCCAAGTTGAAGATAGCTGACTCATATTTCTATGACGAAAGCTACCCTGAGGCCATCTCGGCTTACAGGGAATTTGAGAAGCTCCATCCCACCAATGACAATATCCCTTACGTAATATTCCAGATAGGAATGTCTTACTTTAATCAGATACTTACTATAGACAGGGACCAGACTGCAACTAAGAATGCCGCCGCAGAATTTACAAGGTTTATATCCCGTTTTCCCAACAACCAGTATGCTGATGATGCGGGGAAGAATCTTGCGATATGCAGGAACAACATGGCTGAGAATGTATTCTATATAGGGAATTTCTATTACAAGAAGGGCAAGTATAAGGCTGCTATAGAGAGATTTGAGGTCATCATAAAGGCATACCCTGATTTTAGAGGAATGGACAAGGTACTTTTTCTCATTGGAAAGGCCCATATAGAACTCAAAGAAACGGAGAAGGGGAATGCCTACCTTGAAAAGCTCCTGAAAGATTATCCCGAAAGCAAATTTGTCAAAGAAGCCAGGGGAATCTTGGGAGTTAATTAAGATTTGGACGGAGGTTTTATTTTGGACCTGAAAGAACTGAGCGCTGAAGGGAATGAGTTTTTTCAAAAAGGTGATTATGCCAGAGCCAAGGAGCGTTTCCTTGAGGTGATAGGTGCAGGATACAGGTTTGCCGATGTATATAACAAACTGGGGCTTATCTTCTGCGACAATAGAGAATACGAACAGGCTGTCAAATACTTTGAAGAGGCCCTGAAAATCAACCCGAAATATACCGAGGTATCTCTCAACTTATCCGTTACATACAACGAATTAGGCAAGTATGGCAAGGCCAGAGAGGTTTATGCTAAGGCAAAGGAGACGGCAGAGGCAGAGGCAAAAGGGATAGACCCCTTTGTGAAAGGGAAGCTTGCCAACCTCCACTTTAATACAGGGGAGATATATCATGAAATGGGTCTCCTTGATGAGGCGCTGTCGGAATATACCAGGGCCTTGGACCTCCGACCGGAGTTGGTTGATGTAAGGGTGAAGATCGGTATAGCATACAGGGACAAAGGGTTTATTGATAAGGCCATACATGAGTTTAAGGAGGCCAAGATAATAAATCCAAGCTATGCCGCAGCAGGGATTAACCTTGGGATCACGTACTATTCCCTTTCCAAGTTCAAACTGGCTGAGGAAGAATGGCTTGAGGTGCAGAAGAAGCATCCCGGCAATAAAACCGTAGCGATGTATTTAAGGCTGCTTCAGAGAAAGCAATGAAATACAGTGGCCAGTGGCCAGGGGTCAGGGGTCAGTTTTTCCCCTCATTACTCGTTGCTCATTGCTCGTTGCTCATTGCTTTTTTCCTCCTTTTATCCAGTTGTACCCACCGCACCGAAAGGATTCCCGGATTCCTTTATCTCAGGCTTTCTTCCGACATTACCACCCTTGACCCTGCCATGATAGTTGATGTAGCTGGAGGAGCTGTTTCTGCAAAGATATTTAACGGCCTCGTCCGGTTCGATGAATATTCAAAGACAATCCCGGACCTGGCCGAGAGCTTCAGCATATCAAAGGACGGGAAGGTATACACCTTTAAGCTGAGGGAAGGAGTCAGGTTCCATAACGGCAGGGAGCTTCGGGCAGATGATGTGAAGTATTCCTTTGAGAGGGTGCTGGATCCCCTGACCAAGTCTTCCAGGACATGGTTGTTTGACAGGATTTCGGGCGCCAGGGAGTTTATGGATGGAACAGCGGCTCATGTCCGGGGGATAAAGGTCTTAGATGAATACACCATTGAGATAGAGATAAAAGAACCTTTCGGCCCCTTCCTCAGTCTCCTGGCGATGCCGCCGGCATATATAGTCCCGCAAGAAGAATTGGAGGTAAAGGTAGAGGGAAAGAAAGAGAGAAAAGATTTTTCATCTCATCCAATAGGTACAGGCCCCTTTAAAATAAAGGAGTGGAAAAGGGGAAGGGAACTCATACTTTCAGCCAATGATGATTATTTTTTAAAAAGCCCAAAGATAAGGGGCGTATTTTACAAGATTATTCCAGAAGAGCTGACTGCCATGGCAGAATTTGAGTCGGGAAACCTTGATGTCATGGGTGTGCCATCCACTGAGTTCAGAAGATATTCTGATTCGCCAAGGTGGGGAGGCCTGATACAGAAGTCACACGGCCTGAATACCTTCTACCTTGGACTCAATTGCCAGAAGCCTCCGTTCAACGACAGGAGGGTGCGGCAGGCCCTGAATTATGCCATAGACAGGGAGAGGATATTAAAAACCATACTGGAGGGGCGCGGGGAACTGGCTTCAGGCCCAATCCCCCCATTTTTAAAACCATCCACCCTCGCCCTCAGGGAGAGGGAAGGGGTGAGGGTGGGATATACATACGACCCCGACAAGGCCAGATCCCTTCTAAGAGAGGCCGGCCTTGAGAATGGATTTGAATTCAGGATATACCAGGCCTCGGACCAGGATACAGTCGATATCATGGAGGTGGTGCAGCAGTATCTTAAGGATGTAGGCATCAGGGCAGAAATAGTCCAGCTCGAATGGAGCGCGTTCAAGGAAGCTATCAACAATGGTGAGGCAGACTCCTTCTGGCTTTCGTGGAAGGCAGACTACCCTGACCCTGAGAATTTCCTGTTCCCTGTATTCCATTCCTCCAACTGGGGCTCTGCCGGGAACAGGGCCAGGTTCAAGGATCTGGAGATAGACAAGCTAATAGAGGATGCCCAGAGGGAGCCTGAGGAAAAGAAGAGACTCTACTATTACTCAGAAGCGGAGAGGAGGGTAATCGAAGAGGCCCCCTGGGTCTTTTTCTGGCACAAGAACGACTACATCATCCATCAACCATGGATCAAGGGGATAAAGAGCTATCCCATATATAATGCAGACAAGGGGACTGATGCCGAGATAACCCATCCCAAATTCCGCGTTAGCTGCCCCATAAAACGCAAAAACCCTCTTGGATCCAAGGTTTCAGTGAGGTATAATCCTCACCTGTGTGGTGAAACCAAAAATCCAGGAGGGTTAAAGAGATGATACAACAGACCATATTTCCA
>JAUSKU010000038.1 GCA_030646755.1 Deltaproteobacteria bacterium | reverse complement strand
GTTTCAATCCTCACCCGCCCACGTGGGCGGGTGCTACGCCGTGTTGCCCTCTCTTGGCCTCCGGCCTCTTTAGTTTCAATCCTCACCCGCCCACGTGGGCGGGTGCTACCGGAGCTAAGATAGATAATATCCTTGACGAGGATATGTTTCAATCCTCACCCGCCCACGTGGGCGGGTGCTACGAAAAAGGTTGACAACCTCACAACCCAGGAGTATGTTTCAATCCTCACCCGCCCACGTGGGCGGGTGCTACTGTCGCCCTCAATGGGCTACAGTTTTCAAATACTTACACAACAAATTCTGCGAACACAACGTTTTTCCATAATTGCATCCACTTTAAAAAACTAACCACCTCCTTTTCTGCCTTTAAAATCAATAATTTCCCCTTCTGCGAATCACCCATCATTTTTATTCAAGCATGGGGTTCGCGTTAAACAATCAACGGCTCCTCAAAGAAAATAGTGCTTGCCAGACCATACTCCTCTACATGGAACTCTCGCGGTTCCGTAAGCCGATAAACCCGCAGGTTATCTTCTTTTTCATTGATCTCGCTCAGAAGTCTCCGCCGCAACTCCTCAAACCTCATCTCATTAACCTGACACTCAAAGATAGATTTCTGAACCCTCTGGCCATAATCCTTACATACCAGGGCCACCCTTCTGAGTCTCTTTCGTCCTGCCTTAGTTTCCGTACTAACATCGTATGCCACAATGATCCACATTTGTTCTCCTACCCATCCCCTCCCTGACCCTCCCCTTGAAAGGGAGGGAATTTTCCTCTCCCTCAGGGAGAGGATTAAGGTGAGGGTGGGCCTATAAATACAGCATTGGCATGTATTCTTCCATATCCCCTCTCAGATGTCTTGCTAAAAGCCTTGCCTGAATGTGCGGAACAAGGCCAAAAGGAACCTTTTCCTCTAATAACGGATGATGAATCTCATCCTGTTTACGCTTCTGGTATGCCACAACCACTGTTTTCCTGCCTTTTTCACTCAGATATACAGAGCCACCAGGTCGCTCTTCAAAATCATCTTTCGTGATCTGACGCAGGTTTATAAGAGTAAGGGCCAACCTGTCAGCCAGCACTGGGCGAAACTCCTCCATCAGGTCCAGCCCAAGCGAAGGTCTTCCCGGTCTCAGCACATGAAGAAACCCCATCTGGGAGTCAAGACCTACCCCTTCTGCAGCAGATATGCAATCATTGAGAAGCAAGGTATAGAGAAACGAAAGAACAGCGTTCATCGGGTCGAGCGGCGGCCTTCGGTTTCTGCCATTCATCTTAAAGTCTGCTAAGCTTTCCTTGACCATGCTATCTAAAACATCAAAATAAGCATTGGCAGTCTCCCCTTCAAATCCCCTTATCTCCTCGATGTCATCCGTTTTTTCAAGATGGAAAAGGGCGTCTGCATGGATCTGGGCCGCGTGCCGTAACCTTCCCTCAATGTCTGTATTTTCCGTCTCTCTTGCCCCTCTCAAAAGAATCTGCCTTGAATTTTGCAACTTCCCAGCAACAATATTCCTGGCAATCAAAACTGTCTTCTTTTCATCTCTGACAGCTTCATATTGCGCCTGCCTTAAAAGGACATTCCCGTGGGTCTTCCCCGTAACCCTGGCCATGAAACGGCCATTCATATTGAACAAAACTATTGCCCTCCCGTCCTCCATGCACTTCTGCATGAGAAAAGGGCTTATCATCACATTTCCGAACGTAAAGATGGCCCCAAGATGGTGCAGCGGTACCTGCATCTGCACCTTTCCCTCAACTTCTACCTTAACCGTCTCATGGTCGAGAGTAAGGTAAGCGCCCTGTGTCATGACGTAAAGGGTGTTCAGGAGCTGTTTCATTATTTTCCCTCTAACTTCTTCTTTTTTTGCGGTGTTATAAGATAGTTTTCTTTTGAAACCACCTTTTTGCCAGATTCCTTTTCCAGTTTCTTCCGGGCGTCTCCGGCTATATGCCCACCCTTGTGTGCAGCAACCTTGTTTTCGTGAAACCCCTGGGCGTCTTTGCTCTTCGTAATCTCAGTTGTGGCAGCTTCGCCAAGCATGGAGAAGATCAGCTCCAGATCGTTCATATGGTCCCGAAGGTTCTCGCGTTCGAGCCCCTTCAAATCCTTATACTCGGAAGGAGTGAGGCCAAAAGCGGCCTTGGATATCTCAGCGGTCAGAATAGAGTACTCCCTTTCTCCCTTCACATCGCGGTTTTTCCACTCATCCGTAAGCTCTGCACGGATGGCAATGCCGCGCATACGCTTTTCAATCCAGTCATCGGAGTATCCCTTTGCCTTGTACAAGGCCTTTGTCCGCTTTGTGGCAAGCTCCGGGTCTTCTATCTCCTGAACTCGCTCGTATCCTACTTTTGCCAACCACCGCTTGAACGGCTCGGCCTTGGCTGAGGGAACGGACTGGATGATACGGAAGGCATTTTCAGTGTTTACCACTTCAGTGAGATACATTTTCCCATCAGATGACTTTAGTTTCAGTTGTCGACAAAGTGTCGACAACTCGATTCCACTTGATTCAATTTCTCTTTGCTTCATTCTGTACCAGTAGTCACGAGGTTTTTCGCTGTCAGTCAAGACTTCTATGATATCGACCACTGAGAAGTACCATTCATTTTCAAATAGAACGCGCCTGATTTCTTTGCCTTTAAATATTGCCAGCTTCGTTTCCATTACCTCCCTCCTTCTACAACAAACAGTTCCCTTACAGCCTTTATGCTCCTTCCCTTTTCCCCGACCACATGCGGTAGACATGATTCCTTTAGCGAACAGTCTTTACAGCGCTTGTCGTTCACCGGAGGCGGGACTGTATGGCCTGCGATCATCTGGTGGACAGCGGCAACAACCTCTTCAAGATGCACCCTCATTGAATCACTAAAGACGATTTCTTTCCGCTCCCTTGAGCCGTGCCAGTAAATGGCTCCCTTCTCGACCTTCACGTCCAGCATCTCTTCAAGGCAGACGGCTTGGGCGAGGAGCTGCAACACCTCATGATGGCCAGCACGATGGCGACCTGATTTGTATTCGACCGGATAAGGGACTTTATCGTAAAACTCCACCATGTCAGCCTTTCCGGTCAAGTTTAAACGCCTTGACCATATAGGAAGCGCACGCTCATACTTCACACTCTCAACCATGCGCGACGATTCCGCATCCACATTCTCATGCACATCGCGCCCCCGCATTGTGTAAATGTTTTCGTCCCAGACCCGCTCCAAATGTATCAGGGCGCATTGCCTGGGGCAGTAGCTGTAATGCTCCAGGGCGGAGATCATGATGGGATCGTGCAATTCGTTCATGTTTTTTACCTTATAGATATGCATTCAATGCGTATCTACCTTTATTCGACCAAACTATTACAGCATTTCAGTAATCGTGACGCCCTTCGGCATATCGGATTGGGACGGTATCTTTATCCTATTGGAGTCAAATTCACGTACTGGTGACGTCTCTGATGCGACTTTAACCATGTCGAACAGCTTGTGGGCCGGAGCGTTTCCCATTTTTTCATCGTGTTTAAACACTATCAGCTTTCTGGTTGCCATCTGTCCTCTGGCCGCTGAGTGGTCATGTTCAAACATATTCAGGAGGGCATCCCAGAAGAGGTTCAGGTCGTCTTCGTTGAACCCTGTCTGCGCGGCAAGCGGCGCTGATATGAACCCGTGGCATCTGTAGAGACCGTAAGGAACAGTAAACTTTCGCCCCATCGTTCGGTTGTCCCCCTGCTGCTTCTCCGCCTCTGCCTCCGTGGTAACCGCCATACGTGTGATGCTGTGTTCCAGAGGAACAATCTGATCAATGCTGCGGGCAAAGGTAAGTTGAACAGGGCCGCGAACTTGACCTGCATTTTTGCCGGTTGACATAACTGCCCCGAAGGTCCGTACATCATAGTAGGATTTGCACATATACTGCCTGGCAGCCTCTGTCTTGTCTCCCTTTTCCTTGTTCTTGACCTCTTCCTGTTCATGGGCTTTGTCTATTAGCGTATTGAGTATGGCCTTTTCTTTCACAAAGATGTCGTAGGTTACAGCATCGCTTTTTGCAAGCTGGACATAGTTTCTAACCTTTCTCTTTAGGCATACGTCAGTCACCAGTCCATTTCCTGTTTCAGGGTCAATGCGCGGAAGGTTCCCCGCATCCGGGTCTCCGTTCGGGTTTCCGTCTTTTACGTCAAACAGAAGTACAAAGTCATAGCGGTTTTGAATTGTGTTGCTCATTTTTTATCTCCTTTCGTATATGGGTTATTGGTTTTCTTTCTTTGTAAAAAAATCCTGCCTCTGATGGTAGTAACCAACCGCGAATCGCCCCTGGTCTTGAAGACTCAGGTGTGTCGGGAAGTCGCTGACACCATCCATTATCTCTCCGATGAGCTTTTCCATGTTGACAGCCCGTCCACGATTCTCAAGCTTGCCAAGGTGGTGATTCTTGAGCTTCATGAGATGCGGAAAAGCTGTCACCGGGGTGCTGGATGCCGCCCCGTAGAAGCGATCCCTTATGGTTGCATTGATGCCTGGGCTTGCCTCTTCCTGAATCTTTTCCAATACGGCGAATAATCGCCCTATCCGATAACCTGCGTTGGTGTTGCCTGAATCAAGTGACATACCTACCTCCTTTTCGTTTTTTTCTGAGTATCTCAATCTCGTTTCTCGTGATAAAAAAGCCTTGATAAGGGCTGCGCGGGGATAACTGACCTCACGCTCCGCCCGTACCCTCCGAACTGCTGCGGCAAGAAGTGTTTGTGGATATGACGTTCCTGCCAAAATTGCCTTCATGAAATCTCCTCCCAGATTGGGTGGAATCTTATCAGGATCACCGTATGGATATTTATTTGAGGTTGGTACTGTAGCTTTAAGGAGTGTCATTATTGAAAGATGCTCTCTTGCCTGCTGTGAATGGGTAATGTTTATCTCATCAAAATGCTGCCTGATGTGTCTGGCAGTTTCTCCCACGGTCCCCGCCTGCCAGAAACGGACCGCGATCCGCGCTGCGTTGGGGGCAAGACCAAGCACGTAGAATCGGGTATAATCATCCTCCAACGGTGGAGCGCCGGTTTTGGGCGCTTCAAAGAGGGATTGAACGGCGGCATTCAGTTGATCAGGATTTTCTTTAGCAGGTTCACCAAAAAGGTCAGCAAAGATATCTTCCATCTGGTTCTTTTTCTCAGCCCAGAAAACGGTGGTTGTGTCACCTACCATGAGTTTCTGGCGTGATCCCTTGGCAAGCATGTGATTAAGTACTGTTGTGTAAGCAAATGCCGCACGTTTACTTGTCGGTGCATTGTAGCTCTGGAGTTTTCCGTAAGAGTCAAATCCCATGCTTTTCTGGAATGAGACTATTTTTGCGTTACTTTTTGCCCCCAGAATTGGAGTTCGCGGGTGAAGACGAATTATGGATGTCCGCTCGCCGGTAACAAGACAAATTCCCTCAATCTCCGGGGCGATAGTCGAGTCATCATCGTCATCCTCTGCCTCAGAAGAATTTGCCACAAAAACCCGGACATTTTCGTTTTCACAAACCAGACTAAGTTCGTCACTCAAACGAAAACTCAGATTGCAACCTGGTATCTTTTTGCACTCCTGCCATGCGGGATGTTGAAAGACCTTTTGCAATTCGTCAGAGGTCAGGAAACTATGAACTGCCTGTACCCCTCTATCATTAGGATATTCAGCGACAATCGCCTCTACTCTGGAAACGAACATTCCATGCTGTTTCTGCGCCATTTCCTTGTCTGAATCTGACTCAGATTTGGGCCAACCCAGAACATATCCATAGTGATCCCATAACAGGTTAGCAACCTGCCAAGCATTTTTACCTGATCTGCCTGTTTCCTTAGGCACTCGGAACGGTTTGGCGACAAGTTTCTTTCCCGAAGGAGTACGAGTGTCCTGCAAACCAACGAAGTTGCCGACATGATCAAGAATGATCAGAAACGGAATTTCCTTCTGCTCAAAGCCTTCCGGCGGGAGTTCATCCTGTCTTCTGAGATAAAGGTTATAGAGCGACTGCAAAATCATGATCGCACCTCCATGCTGTCAAAAGCAGGCACTTTCATGCGTCCCTGGTCAAGCATGGCCCTAAAGAAGAGGGGATGGCATACCTCGTTACAAAAATGAATATTTCCGTTCTTGTCGCTTGAATTGTCATGGAGAAGATCGTGGAGCATCCACCCCAGATCGCGACTTTCGGCAATCGGTTCCGGCAATGGCTGATCGTGGAAGACCGGCTCGAAATGAGCGGCAAACTCCCGGCAACCGAGATACGGATGGTGAAAGCTCTGACCCTTCTCAGCCCGGCGCAGGAACATCTCCTGGAATTTGATGGTGGTATCCTCCGGCCCGGCTTTGTCAGTCAGATCAAACCGGGCATGGATGGTGTAGGCGACATCCCGCAGGAAGAGTCCGGCCCGCTGTTGACGATTTTCCTCAATAAAGATTCCGTCAGTACGAGGGGACATGGTGCTGCCGACCTCGTTGCGCCGCATCGACTCCCAACGAATCGGCTTCAGAACGTCAATCTGGGTTACATGCCACCGGATGGCAGGTTTCCAGAGAATGGCCTCCAGGATGCCGCGCGCCGCCGAAGGCGTCATGACATCGTAGGAGACCCGCTCAACCTTCATCTCTGGCCGGGTGAAGCAGGCGTTGTCACCCCAGACCTTGAGGCGTAAGAGACGGCTTTTTATTGCTGAATCATTCATGGTTCCTCCTTTCGTTCCTTCGCTGTAGAGACGCAAAGCATTGCGTCTCTACAATAACATCAACACATCAATTCGTCCGGCTCATAGAGCATTGATTTGTCCGGGCAAAAGCCCAAGTCGTCATGATACAGTGCGCCATGCCCCTGAATAAAGATGCCGGGGTGTATCTCCCGAATTGCGCCTGATTGCGCCAACCGGCCATGCAGGTAACGCGGCAGGTTGACAACGTACCGTTGCAGTTTCCGCAGCAGCCAGCGTTCCGGCTGTCCCTTTTCAAGCAGCTTAATCAGATCGTCATTCCGGTAGCGCACTATGACTTGTCCTTGAGCCGCCTCGTCGATTAGCTGAAACTTTTTTGCCGCCTCCCTGAAACGTATCTCCAGGTTTGCGTCATTCCGTAAAAGGTCGACAATATTCTCCTTATCAAGCCTGTCGCCGCGAACCCAATAAAACTCCTTGAAGAAAGCCTCAAACTGTTCCGGCGACAAAGGGTCCTCTCCCGCATTCGTCAGGAGACGGCGACCGATCTCAGCGGCCTGACGCAGATGGCCAGCCGGTATTTTGCTTGGCGGCGCAAAGACGTAGACTTCCCCTTTATCCTGCAATCCTTCGCGGTTGCAGCGTCCGGCAGCCTGGGCAACAGAATCGAGACCTGCCAGTGCGCGGTAGACCACAGGAAAGTCAACATCCACCCCTGCTTCCACCAATTGAGTGCTGATAACACGAGTGGAGAGCCTATCTTTCAGGCTTTGTTTGATTTCCGCTATTTTTTTCGAGCGGTGGGCGCCGCACATGAGGGCTGAAAGGTGAAACGTCCCTTCCGGCATCAACTCCCACAGGGCGTGCGCATCATCTCGACGATTGACGATGCAAAGCACCGAGTCCTGTTCGCGCAGCCGGGTAGCCATTCCTTCCCAGGCTTGCGGCTCCAGCAGGTTTTCCACGACCGAAATCTCTGTCCGTTTCAAAGTGCGGTAGAGAGCTGTAGGATCATCCATAATCTCGGTCATGCCGGTAAGCCCCTTGAACGTATAACCCATGCTTTTATGCGGACCGAAGGCCGGTTGCGTGGCGGTACAGAAGACGATGGTGACTCCATAGTTCTTACGGAGTTCATCCAGGGCTTCAAGAATCGGATTGAGAAAATCAGGAGGGAGGAGTTGCGCCTCATCCAGAATAACTACGCTGTTGACGATATTGTGCAGCTTGCGGCAACGACTGGTGCGACTGGCAAAGAGCGACTCGAAGAACTGAACCGTTGTGGTTACGATGACCGGCGCATCCCAGTTTTCGCAGGCCAGACGGGAGCGTGAGGTTTCCCGTGTTTCGTCTTCCACGTCCAGGTTGCTGTGGTGTTCAATAACTGCATCTCCGAAGATTGACCGGAACTGATCTGCGGCCTGCTCGAGTATGCTTGTGTATGGGATGACATAGATGATTCGGCGCTTACTATGGATCAGGGCATGATTCAGGGCGAACGCCATTGACGAGAGGGTTTTTCCTCCGCCGGTCGGCACGGTGAGGGTGTAGATACCTGGCGCTTCACAGGCCTTTGATCGACACTGGTCGAGTATCTTCGTGCGGATACGATTGACATCGGTGGCGTTGGCCTCTGCCTGCTTGCCTTTCATAAACTCATCGAACTGCGGCAACAAGTCTGTCAATGTAGGGTAACAGCCTCGTGCCTTTGTTTTGTCAGGCTCGAAGAATGCCTCGGTGTCCAGAAAATCGGCATCTACCACGCAGGAAAAAAGCATCCTCAGCCAAAGGGAACGAGAAAGCTCTGTCCCAGATTTCGCCCGTTCGGTTGGTAGGTGCTGTTCGAGAATCTCCTTTGGAATCGCGGCTGACAATGCAGTATCCAATAGTTTTATGTTCTGAAGCCGCTGGGCCAGGGCAGCCATGCCCGCCGTCGCACCCTGCCAATCTGGAAGCCCTGCATGGTGCCCGGCAATCACGTAGGCAAAGATACGCCCAAGCTTGTTAAACCGATCAACAGCATGAAGACCGCCTGCCGTAGAATGGTCAACCCGCCCAGGTTTTCCCTCAAGATGGGCATCAAGTCCACTTGCCGCACGGATGTATCGCTGAAATTCGGGAGAATACTTCCCCAGGTCATGCCACAACCCCGCCAACCGCCCCCACTCTCCACACCCAAACTCTGCGGCAAATCTTTCTGCCAACTTTGCAGTTTCCCTCAAATGCTCATCGAGCAGGTGGATGCATCCGTCTTCCGATACATGGGCAATAGGTCTGTCCTGGTTCATTATAAAACTCCGCTTAGATTACTATGCCTGGCAATGATTTCTCTGTAAACTATCACGATATTTTTATTGTGGCAAGGAGATTAATAAGGTTGGGGGTTTTATTTGACGTGTTCTCAGGGTACCCGCAAGGGGCGTCCCTACATATCTATTTTTCTAAAAACATTGGATACAGCCTGTCGTAGGTCTTCTCCAGGCTCTGAGAAACCACCTTTGTTCCGCCTATCACAGGCATGAAGTTGGAGTCCCCGTTCCAGCGCGGGACAATGTGAAAATGGACGTGGTCAACAATCCCTGCCCCTCCGGAGCGGCCAAGGTTTGCTCCTACATTGAACCCCTGGGGTTTCATGGCCTTCTTCAGGATATTGACGCATTCCCTTGTGTTCAAGAATATATCGGTGAGTTCTTCGGCAGGAAGATCGTTCAGGTCGGCAGTGTGCCTGTATGGCGCCACCATCAGGTGACCAACGGCGTACGGGAATTTATTCATTATTACGAAGGAGTGCTCGCCGCGAAAGAGGATCAGGTTTTCCCTGTCGTTCCCCTTCTTCGGCAGCTCGCAGAAGATGCAGGCGCATGGTTCATCGCATTTTTCAATATACTCCATCCTCCACGGTGCCCAAAGCCTTTCCACTAACTCCTCTCCCTCATTATCCTTGAGACCTCTTTAGTGGCCTTCAATATCTCCAGTGCCTCTTCTCTAGTCAGTGACCCCATTCCGCAGCTTGGGGTTATCATGGACTGCTCCGAAAGGGTCTGCCTGTCGACACCTGCTTCGACCAGTTTATCAACCGCCTCTGTCAGGCGATTTACGAGGAATTCGACCTCCAACCGCCCTCCCCTGTCGGTTGGGACAATCCCCCAGGCCAGGATTCCGCCCCTTCCAAGGAACTTCTTAAGCTCCTCAGGATACATCCCCAACTTTTCCACATATCCATAGGCATCGAAGTTCACGATATCTATCCTGCTTTCAAAAGGGACAGACCAGTCCATGTTCCCGCAGCAGTGGATGCCGACTATCCCGTTTTTATCCTTTATCCCGTCGATTATCTCATTCCAGTATTCTATGACCTGCTCTTTAGTTACATTAAAATATGCGGAGCCGTAAGAGGTCATGGCTGGCTCATCCATGAATATGATGACAGGGAGGTTGAACTGCCTGAACCCTTCAATCTGCCAGACGGCCTTCATCCGAAGGGTCTTCAGGACTGAATCAAACAGATCGGGGTTATAGATGACGTAGCCGCCCTGCTGGTCCTTCATCCCCATTCCAAAGGTTATAGGGCCTGTGATATGGCCCTTCAAAGCCACAATTCCCTTGGGAACTCCTGATTTAAGCCTGTCCAGCATGGCATAATAGCCGGGGGCAAATTCTTTGCTTAAGGCGAAGTAATCTGCATCTCCTGCGAAGAAGTGCTCATAGAAGGTCTCCAGGTCCGGCGTAACGTCCCCGGCTGCATCAATCCATATCTTATTGGATTTGACGTCTGCCCGTATCCTGGGCATCCCCTCGCTGTATTGCCAGACCATCCCCTCTACGGGTCCTCTCTGTGGAAGCTGAGGCCAGATAGGTATCTCAGGGAGGTATTCGAGTACAAGGGATACACCCTCTTCGGGATCGAGAACCGGAAGGCTCCCTATACCGGTAGCCAGCCATCTTGGTTTAAAATTCATGGTAAACTCTTTTCTGATTTAAATTTTGCATGACCGTAACACAGAGTTTTTGTCTGTGTCAAGAAGGAAAGGGGCTAATTTTGAAGGGCCAAGGCTACCCCTTGTCGGCAGCGCTCATTAACAAAAGCAAGGGCTCATAGGGTCAGAGATTGTTAATTTGCTTTTGTGTAGTAATAAATGTGTTTATCCGGTGTTTGTAAAATATAGAGAAATGGCAAGGGTGGAGAGGGGAAATCAAGACCTGTAAAGCTTATTTAATTTTTCATCAAAGCTGAATAAGGCCATTTTATTGTGCCTGGCTTTTACAAACAGTATGCAATCAACAATATCAATGTTTTTTCCAGTAAAAACAGTTAACGCCTCGATCAGTTCCTCTTTGTCGTCATTGACAATGCCTTTGTAATGCAGCAACCCCTTTAATTTGGCCGCCGTCTCTTCCTTCGGGACCTTATAAAACTTCAAAAGGACATAAACACACTCAACAAGGACACCTTCAAGGATAATCGCCTTTTCATCGCCAACCCTGACTTTTTCAAATAGCTCCTTTGCTATTTTGTAAAGCCCAGGGTCGTCTTCCAGCAGATACCTGAGGATCACATTGGTATCAGGCAGTTTTTTTGTCGGTTCTTTCATGCACTACCTGCTCCCATACAGTATCCCTGATTTTTTCTAATGGAATATGCTTTTTTGCATACTTTTGTAAAGATCCGCCGACACTCTTTACAGGCTTTACTATGACATTCCCTTCCATTAACTCAAATTCCACGATATCGCTTCCCAAGAGCGTTCTTATCTCTTTTGGGATTGTAACCTGCCCTTTTGATGTTATTTTAACAGCCGTTGTCGTTAGCATAAAAACTCCTTACTAAATCTATAAGTATTACTTATAACAAATGTAATACAAAATCCCATCCCTGTCAATTTTCAAATTCGATCCATTAGCCTTCTCTCTTTTCCTCCACCCTCAACTTCTTTTACGCTTTATAAAAAAACGGGATTTATTGGGGAAGGGGAAGCGTCGTTTACATCGCAGTTTATAAATTGCTTGCTTAGGGTGTTCCCTTAAAAAAGGTCTTTCCAGGAATAAAAAGATAGTTCAGGCCAAACATCTGACTACTAAGGCTGTTAAAGATCGATTCCGCTTCTTCTCCAAGAAAGAGGTTAAAGACGGAAAATCTCTTCTTCTCCATATACTTGACGTATGGTTTCCCCTTTATTCCAGCCATCTTTGCCACGCCATCTACGGCATCTTCCAGGTTTCCAAGCTCATCAACCAGTTTGAGGCCCTTTGCCTGTTCCCCTGTGAATATACGGCCATCAGCGAGACCTTTCACATAAGCATCAGGGAGCCTTCTCCCCTTGGAAACTACCCCCACGAACTGCTTGTACACGTTGTCAATCACTCCCTGCAAAAGTTCCTTCTCTCTATCGGTCATGGGCCTGATAGGGGAGCCTATGTCCTTGTATTCCCCGCTCTTTATAACATATCCCTTAAGCCCGATCTTACCCAGGAGTTCCTCTATATCGGCAAACTCCATAAGGACGCCTATGCTGCCTGTGAGAGTACCCGGATTGGCATATATTTTTTCAGCGCCGCAGGCTATGTAGTAGCCGCCGGATGCGGCAACGGAGCCCATAGAAACGACAACCTTTTTGTTCTTTATTTTTGAGACCTCTCTATAAATCTCCTGGGACGCACCAACTCCGCCGCCGGGGCTGTTTATGCGCACCACAATGGCCTTTACATCCGAACTTTCCTCAGCATTGTGGAGTTGCTCTATGACAGACCTGGAATCGGTAATGACCCCCTTTACCGTCACTACAGCCACTTTGTCCTTTCCGAACCCGTCCCCTATGAATAGAGAGATGACGCCTATCAGAAGGATCAGGCCCAGAAAGGCGGATGCGATTATAAAAATATTCTTTGCAATATTCTTAATACCCATCTACTCCTTCCCTGAATTATTTAATTTGTCCTTTAAAACATCTCCCAGGCTTGTTTTACCGCTTCCCTGTTTCTGGAAGAACTCCTTTATTGCGGCCTTTTCTTCATCCTTTTCAAGGGACTTCACGCTCAAAGATATCTTTTTTTCTGGAATGTCAAGCCCAATGACCTTTGCCGTCAGGATCTCACCTTCCTTAACTACTTCTGAAGGTTTCTGCTCCTTCTCCTTTACCAACTCCGATGCATGTATGAGGCCCTCTATACCTTCTTCTATCTCAAGGAAGGCGCCGAAATCTGTTACGCTGGAAACCTTCCCGCTCACGATGCTTCCTTTCGGGTATCTGGACGGTATTTCAGCCCATGGGTCCTTTGAAAGCTGTTTTATCCCCAGGGAAAGCTTTTCCTTCTCCTTATCAACGTTCAGAACAACCGCCTCGACCTCATCCCCTTTCTTGAACAACTCCGACGGCTGCTTGATCTTTTTTGTCCATGAGATGTCTGACATATGCACAAGGCCGTCGATTCCCTCTTCAACCTCTATAAATATGCCAAAATCGGTTATGCTCTTAACCTTCCCTTTGACTCGGCTGCCCGCAGGATACTTATTCTCCAGAAGATCCCAGGGATTCGGGCCTGCCTGCTTGAGGCCCAAGGCAATCTTCCTGCTGGAAGCGTCTATATCGAGGACAACCGCATCTGCCATCTCACCCACTGAAAGGATGGATGATGGATGCTTTATCTTCTTTGTCCATGACATCTCGGATATGTGGATCATACCCTCCACCCCGCCTTCCAGCTCAACAAAGGCGCCGAAATCTGTAAGATTTACAACCTTCCCCTTTAGCCTTGTCCCAACCGGGTATTTACTTGCAACATCCTTCCAAGGATCGTCGGTTGTCTGCTTCAGGCCTAAAGAGAGTTTCTTGTTAGCCAGATCAAGTCTCAATATGCGGACCGTGATCTTGTCGCCAACCTTCAAAACTTCCGCCGGATTGGCTATCCTTTTCCAGGAGATATCATTTAGATGAAGAAGACCGTCAATACCTCCGATATCCACAAAGGCGCCGTAATCCATGATGTTCTTTACAATCCCTTGCACAGTGGCGCCTTCATGAAGCCCTTCCAGGGTCTTCTCCCTTTGCTTTTCCCTCACGCCCTCCAGGTATGCCCTTCTCGAAACAACGACATTCTCTGCCTTTTTATTGTAGTTAAGCACCTTGAATTGAAATGTCTTCCCAAGGAGTTCATCCATGTTCTTTACAGGTTTCAGATCTATCTGGGAGCCGGGGAGAAATGCCTGTACCCCTCCAATATCAACAAAAAGCCCGCCTTTAACCTTGCCTGTTACCTTTCCATCTATAAAACCGCCTTCATCGCAGAGTCTCGCTATATCATCCCATATCATCATTTTGGCGGCCTTTGTCCTGGAGAGGAGGACCAAACCGTTTTTCCCTTCCAGCTTTTCAATAATCGCAGAAACTTTATCCCCGACCTTAACACTCAATGTCCCATCAGGCCCCGTAAATTCCGCGACCGGTATAATTGCATCGGACTTGTACCCTATATCCAGAAGTATGGAATCGGAGGTAATCTTTACTATCTCGCCTTTTACCGTTTCTCCCTCAGATAGTTCACTCAGGCTTTCCTTAAAAAGGGCCTCAAAAGACTCCTCTTCGCCTTCTTTTTCCGGCCTTCCCTCCGGATTTTCCTGAAAATGTCCCTTTTCCTTATCCATTAACCCATTACCCCCTGATATTATTTTTAGTAATCAGTAGACGGTAGAGATATTTCCCTTCATGCTGTCTACTTTACTTCATAGCTCTTTATCCGTTCCACAACTTCGTCTGTAACCCAGTCAGGGGTCGATGCCCCTGCGGTTACACCTACCCTTTTAACCCCTTTAAACCACGCACGATCAAGCTCGTCTGCCACCTCTATATGGTGGGTGTTTGGCTGTATCTCCTTGCATATCTCAGCAAGCCTCTTTGTATTAGCGCTGCTGTAACCTCCAACCACTATCATGCAGTCAACCTTCTCGGCTATGTCCCTTGACTGGTCCTGCCTTATGGCCGTCGCGCCGCATATCGTATTAAAGATGCGAAGTTCTCCAGCCTTGCCCAGGCATTCATTAACTATCGCCTTAAGGTTATCAAAAGACTGGGTTGTCTGGGCCACTACCCCTATCTTCTTCTTTTTTGGGAGAGTCCTGAGCTTATCACACGAGTTTACCACTACAATGTCTTTTCCGCCATAACTTATTATGCTCTTTACCTCAGGGTGTTCCTCATCGCCAACTATTACAACAAAGTAACCCTGGTCTTTTAGCAGGGCCGCCAGATCCTGGGCCTTTTTGACAAAGGGGCATGTAGCATCCACGACCCTCAATCCCTTGTCTTTGGCCCTTTCCATCTCCTGGAGAGTTACGCCGTGGGAACGGATTATCACCGTACCATGGCCAATCTCTTCAACGTCTTTTTTTACGGCTACACCGGCAGAAGCCAGTTTTTCAACTACTTGTGGGTTATGAATAATGGAGCCAAGGGTATAAGTATCAGGGTTGCCGCTCTCGGCCTCCTGAAAAGCCATACTTGTTGCCCTTTTCACCCCGAAACAGAAACCGGCAGTCTTTGCTAAGATAATCTCCATATCCCGTTTATGCTTCGACCTGCTGGAACAGTACTGTATCCCGTTCGGTCTGTGCCTGTCGAAGACCGATTTACCGACCTATTTTATCCTGAACAACCTCTATCATTTTTTCAACTACTTCCTCTACGCCTATGTTTGTGGAATCCACTAAAACCGCATCGTCGGCCATTTTCAGAGGGGCAATCTCTCTCGAAGAGTCGTTTATATCCCTTTTCCTCACATCCTCTATCGTCTGCTCAAGAGTGACATCCATCCCTTTTGCCGCAAGCTCCTTATAGCGCCTTTTCCCCCTCTCTTCGAGGGATGCATCGAGAAAGAACTTGGCCTCCGCATTTGGGAATATAACTGTACCCACATCCCTTCCTTCAAGAACAACGCCCCCATTTTCACCCATCCTGCGCTGAAGCGAAAGAAGCGCCTGCCTGACCTCTTTCCTGGCGGATATGTCAGAGGCGGCCATGCTCATCTCCGGGGTCCTTATGGCCTCCGAGACGTCCTCGCCGTTCAAGATGGTACGAAGACCGCCATTGTCGGGAACGAATTCAAGCCTCACGCTTTCGCACAGTCTGATTAAGGATGCACTGTCATTTATGTCAATATTGTCCCTCTTTGCCTGGAGTGCCACGGCCCTGTACATGGCCCCTGTATCGATATACATATACCCAAGCCTCCCTGCAAGGCGCTTTGCTACTGTACTCTTCCCTGACCCTGAAGGTCCGTCTATGGCAACGATTATTTTCTTCATTGTACGCTGACCTTTTTACGCAGTTCTTTAAAACCTGGGAATGATGTGTCTATGCACTCTACATCTTCTATAGTTGTTATGCCGTCTGTTCCCGAAGCAGCAACAGTCATCGTCATTGCTATTCTATGGTCGCCGTGGCTTTTTAATCTGACACCGCCTTTCGGTTTTCCGCCGACTATGACGCATCCGTCTTCAAGCTCCTTAACCTCTATCCCCATAGCTCTCAATTCAGAAGCCAAAGTTGCTATCCTGTCAGTTTCTTTAACTCTAAGTTCTTTGGCATCAGCTATCGTGGTGACTCCTTCCGCATATGCAGCAGCAGCCCCGACTATCGGCAATTCGTCTATTGCCCGTGGAATCAAATCTCCTTTTATCACTATGCCTTTGAGTTTGCTTGATTTTACCCTGATATCGCCGACAGGCTCTCCGGAAACTTCACACTTGTTTTCGATTTTCAGATTGCCGCCCATCTGTTCCAGTATGTCAATTATACCTGTTCTGGTGGGGTTGATTCCGACATTCTTTATCAGAAGGTCTGAATCTTCTGTTATCAGCGCATTCACGATAAAAAATGCAGCAGATGATATATCTCCCGGAACCTCGATATCTCTGGCAACAAGTCTCTGTCCGCCGGCTATGCTGACCGTGGAACCTTTTCTTTCAACCTTTGCCCCGAAGTAAGCCAACATCCTTTCTGTATGATCCCTTGAAAGAATAGGTTCAGTTAGAGTAGTAACTCCATTCGCGTAAAGCCCAGCGAGAAGCACGGCTGACTTCACCTGCGCGCTGGCAATGGGGGAGTTGTAACTAATACCCTTAAGCTTTGTACCTACAATGGCAAGAGGAGCCTTGTTCCCACCGTCGCGACCGAATATCCTGGCCCCCATCTGAGTGAGAGGTTCAATAACCCTCTTCATAGGCCTTTTTCTCAGGTATTGGTCCCCTGTTACAGTAGAAAAAAAGCTCTGACCTGAAAGAAGTCCGGTAATTAGCCTTATAGTCGTCCCGGAGTTTCCGGCATCTATAAAGTCTTCAGGCTCTTTCAGCCCGTGCAGCCCCTTGCCGTGGACAACAACATCTTCGCCAAGTTCTTCAATAACTATCCCCATCTGCCTGAAGGCCTTCAGGGTTGCCATGTTGTCCTCACCCTTGAGGAGTCCTTTTATCCTCGTGTCTCCCTCAGCTATGGAGGCGAACATCAATGCCCTGTGGGAGATGGATTTATCTCCTGGAACAGTGATTTCGCCTTTCAATCCCTTAGTCTTTTCAACGGTCATATTCATTTAAGCCAGTCCTCTATATGCAAACCTTCAATTCTATCAAAATGGTTTGTATTATTCGTTACGAGAATACATTCGTTTGCAAGGGCTATGGCGGCTATCAGCAGATCGAAGTCGTCGATTATTTTACCTTTTCCTTTAAGGTCAACTTTGATCTTGCCAAAAAACCTTGCGGAGTCATCGCTGTCGGACAATACAGTCAGATTCTTCTTGAACTGTTCAATTCGCTGTAAATTAGCCTTAACTTTTTTTGAGTTGTAAGCGCCAAAATAAAGTTCGGCTAATACGCAGTTGGATAATGCCAGTGAATATACACCGATCTTTCTAACCTTATCTTCAAGCGTTTGGTTGCCGTTAAGCAGATAGATGCAGGTGTTAGTGTCCAGGAGATATCTCAAAATATCTTCTCCGTCCTCCTGGTTGATTTTCGGCTCGAATATATGTCTTTTATTTGTTCTTCGGGGGTTCTATCATCCTCCCAAGTTCCGCATATAGAAAGAAATTCCTTTGTTGCATGTTTTTCATCAAGATCAGGGTGTATCATCTCCCTTTTTAAGAAATGTACAACTTTGGCCATTTTCTCCTGGAACGAAATCGGCAGATCCCTAACGTCTTTCACGATCTCTTCTTCATATATGGTCTTTGTTTGCATACCAACCTCCTAACAACATAAGCGGTTTAAGTAATTATACTACTTTTTAACTATCGAATCCCTTGCCTTTTTGGATTTGTCAAACTCCTTAACAATCTCATGCCCGTTCGACTCTTTTATGTATCCCTTCAACTTTGACAGACTCTTCTCAAACCTCGTTATCATATCGAGAACAGCCTCTTTGTTGATAAGACAAATATCCCTCCACATCTCAGGCGATGAAGAGGCTATCCTTGTAAAGTCCCTGAACCCGCCGGCAGAGTAGTTCAGAATGCTTTCCTCAAAATCTTTTACATCATCCACTGTGTTTACCAGGGAATAAGCTATGACATGGGGGAGATGGCTTACTGCAGCCAGGATGCTGTCGTGCTTGTCAGCATCCATGAGGATGACATCTGATCCTGCCGCCTCCCATACCTTCCTGATCTTTTCCAGTGCATCCTTGTCTGTCTTTGCACTCGGCGTCAATATGCACTTATGTTTTTCAAACAGGGTTGAAAATGCGGCGCCTACTCCTGATTCCTCAGTTCCTGCAATGGGGTGGCCGCCCACAAAATGAATACCAGTGGGAAGTAACCCTTCTGTTTCCTTTACGATGGTCCCCTTGACGCTTCCAACATCTGTAACAATTGCCCCTTCCTTCAGGTACGGGGCAATCTTCTTCAATAGCCCTGCAATAGATGCTACCGGGGTCGCAATTACAACCAGGTCAGCATCCATAACACCGGCAGCAGGGTCTGTGGTGAACTTATCAATGACATCCAGCTTCACCGCCAGCTCAAGAGTTGATATACTCCTCCCGACACCGACGATCTCCCCCACCATCCCCTTTTTCCTGAGGACCATGGCCAGAGAGCCGCCAATGAGGCCGACACCTATGATAGTTAGTTTTTTGAAGTAAGGTTCCATATTGTTTCTGTAGGGGCGGGTCTTGTGCCCGCCCTGGTACTGCACCCGGCAAAAAAGGGCAATCACAAGGATTGCCCCTACATTATTACATGCTCCTCCCTACCGCCTCAGCCACCCTCTTCAACTCCTTCATCAATGCGTCAAATTTATTGGGTTTGAGAGACTGAGGGCCGTCACATAGCGCATCTTCAGGACTTTGGTGCACTTCTATAATAAGTCCGTCAGCCCCTGCCGCAACGGATGCCTTTGCCATAGGCGCTACCAGGTCCCACTTGCCTACTCCGTGGCTCGGGTCAATGATAACGGGGAGATGGGTAAGCTGCTTAAGCACAGGGGCTGCGCTTATGTCCATAGTGTTCCTTGTTGCAGTCTCAAAGGTCCTTATCCCTCTTTCGCACAGGATAATCTTTCTATTCCCCTCAGATGCGATATATTCAGCAGACATAAGGAGTTCAAGTATGGTTGCGGAAAGCCCTCTCTTCAAAACTATCGGCTTGTCCATCTTCCCGACCTCCTGTAAAAGCCGGAAGTTCTGCATGTTACGCGCGCCTATCTGTATTATGTCCGCATATTTGTATATGATGTCCATGTCCCTGGGGTCCATCAGTTCCGTAACTATTGGAAGGCCTGTCGCCTCCCTGGCGTCAGCCAGGTATTTGAGCCCATCCTCACCGAGTCCCTGGAAGGCATAAGGGGATGTCCTGGGCTTAAAGGCGCCGCCCCTAAGGATCGTTGCCCCGGAGGCCTTTACAGATTTTGCCACATTGATGAGACCTTCCCTGGTCTCAACGGAGCAGGGCCCCGCCATAACCACAACGTTGTTCCCTCCGATCTTAACTCCCTTTACATCTATGACGGTGTCCCATTTCTGGAATTCACGGCTCACCAGTTTATACGGCTTCATTATAGGCATAACGAGTTCAACCCCCGGCCAAGCCTCAGGGGAGTGCTCCCTCAGGATGGCGACATTTCCAATGATGGCAATCACAGTCCTCACCTCGCCTTTCTCTACATGCGGCGTAAGACCAAGGCCCTTTATCTTCTGCACCACATGGTTTATCTCTTCTTCTGTTGCCTCTGGAGACATTACGACAATCATAATTTATATCCTCCCCCTATTTCTTTTAAATGCATCTATCACCCTTCGACAGGCTCAGGGCGAACGGTGTTTAATCCGTTCATGGTGAGCTTGTCGAACCATTATAAATACGGTTTACAGGACCTTCTTCAGCGCCTCTATAAACCTCTTATTCTCTTCAGGCAATCCAACCGTTACTCTAAGATAATTCTTAAGATCATATATACCCATAGGTCTGACTATAACCCCTTCCTTCATTAGGTCCTGATAGAGCTTGACGCCGTCTCCCTTCATCTCTATCAGAAAGAAGTTTGCATGGGACTTAACATAACTGAGGCCCATCCCGTCAAGCTCGCCGTATAAGTATGCAAGCCCGTCATTATTTGTTCTTACTGACTTCTCTACATGCCCCTGGTCATCAAGAGCAGCCAGTGCCGCAACCTGGGCAAGGGAGTTTACATTAAACGGCTGCCTTATCTTCTCAAGGCAGTTTATTATCTCCTCGGATGCCACACCGTATCCAACCCTAAGCCCGGCCAGGCCATATATCTTCGAGAAGGTCCGGAGCGAGACAACAAGCCTGTCATTTATATAATCCATACCGTTAGGGTATTCAGGGTCCGATACATATTCAAAGTATGCCTCATCCATGACTATTATGACATCTTCGGGAACCCTGCTCAGAAACCTCTCAAACTCGCCCCTCTTAACGATAGTCCCTGTGGGATTGTTGGGGTTCGTGATAAATACGAGCCTTGTCTTTTCCGTAACAGCCCCGGCCATTACCTCAAGGTCATGGGTAAAGTCCTTGAGAGGCAGAATGACGTTCTTTCCGCCGGCAGCCTGCACAATCAACTGGTATACGATAAAGGCCGGGTGGGCCATTACCGCCTCATCTCCTGGTCTTAGAAAGGCCCTGACGATAAGCTCTATAATTTCATTGGAACCGTTGCCAAATATTATCTTACTCTTCGCAACCCCAAGCTTCTCGCTTAGCTTTTCCTTAAGATAATAGCAGCTCCCGTCAGGGTACCTGTGGATAGTTGAAACATGCCTGTTTATTGCCTCCACAGCCTTCGGAGACGGCCCCAGAGGGTTCTCATTGGAAGCCAGCTTTATGGAGCCTTTTATCCCATATTCCCTTTCGACCTCCTCGATGGGTTTGCCGGGGGGATATGCAACTAAATTAGATATATAGTCTGGAACTAATGGTTTCATTTGCTTCTCGGATACGATCCCAAAACCTTCACAAACAGGCATATCTTTGAAAGCTCGTCTATCGCCTCTTTAACATGAGGCTCTGAGATATGTCCTTCCATATCCAGGAAGAAAAGGTATTCCCATGCCCTGGTCTTCATCGGCCTGGACTCAATCTTTGTCAGGTTTATATTGTGCTCGGAAAAAGGCTCCAGCATCCTGTAGAGGGCGCCAGCCTCGTCCTTCACAGCAAACATCACTGATGTCTTGTCCGAACCGCCCCTGTCAGGGCTCTTCTTCCCTATGACCAGGAACCTGGTGAAGTTGTTAACATTGTCCTCAATCCTCTTTTTGACGATCTTGAGGTCGTAGATATTCGCGGCAAACTCACTGGCTATGGCCGCTGCATCAGGGGCTTCGGCGACCATCTGGGCTGCCAGTGCGGTACTTGCGGTCTCCATGACAGGTACGTTGGGGAGGTTCTTAGCCAGCCAGTTCCTGCATTGGGCTATGGCCTGGGGATGGGAGTATACCTTCTTTATGTCCTCTATATTCCCTCTCTTGGAGAGGAGGGAGTGAGATATCTCCAGCATCACCTCGGCAACTATCTGGAGGTTTGAGTCAACAAACATGTCCAAAGTATGGGTAATTATCCCCTCAGTGGAGTTTTCTATGGGGACCACACCGTAATTTGCCCCGCCCCGCTCCACCTCTTCAAAGACATCTGCTATGCTCTTTACGGGGACAAAGTCAGCTGAAAGCCCGAACTGTTGTATGCAGGCAAGATGGGTGAAGGTCGCCTGGGGACCAAGAAACGCTATCTTCAAAGGGTGCTCGAGGGAAAGGGAAGCTGATATTATCTCCCTGAAAATGGCCCTTATAGACTCATTGGAAAACGGCCCTTTGTTATTCCTCATCAACCGTTCGTAGATCTCTTTTTCCCGGTTGGGGACATAGAACTCGCTCTTCCCATGGGTCTTAACCCTCCCCACCTCTTTGACAAGCTCAGCCCTCTTGTTCAAGAGTTCAAGGATGCTGTCATCAATAGCGTCTATATTTTTTCTTAGTTTCCCTAAGTCTGCCACCAGCAAACCCCCAGATTAATTTAGAATTTTAAATTATATCGGACGGTTGATTATAAATCAATCATTTTTACTAGCGGTTGGTAAAAACTCTTACTGATAATTAGTAATCTGAAAAGGAGAGAGTGAGGATGGAATTCAGTACGGCGTCCGAATGGGTCGGGAACAGATTATTAGAGATTAAATTTCCTGACCTCAAGATTGGAGATGTTTTTAAAATGTTTGTAGTTTGCGGTTGCAAGGTCTGCGCCTTTTACGAGAGCAGATGCGGCAATAAGAGAATCAACTGTTCGCAGTCCATCGGACATGGCGTGCCTCTCCAGCAAATGTATGGCCTTCTCTGATATCTGTTCGTCCGGGTGTATTACATGGCAGATATTTTCTTTGACGAACTTCTTAACGCTCTTCAGTTCTTCCTTATTCAGGCATCCCTGGACTAATTCCATCATACAAAGAGCGCTGATGTGCCTGTCCTCATATGGAACCTCCGCCATGAATTCCATAGCGCTGCTGTCTCCCCTGAAATACCAGATCAGGACATCGGTATCAAAGATTACCTTGGGAATCGTTCTTTCCTCCGTTCAGCAACCCATTCGGTTACATTTTTCATGTCCTTCCTGTCCTTCCACATCCCGAAACCAACAGGTTTGAATTCCCTTTCCTCCTTCAAAAGAGGCTTGATTACGGCTATGGATTTGCCCCTGAGAGTTATGGTTATCTCCCTTCCTTTCTGTATGTTTTCCAGGATTGAGGAGGTTCTGTTCCTAAGTTCTTTTGCAGTGGCTGTTCTCATATATCCCCCGAAGTGTATATTTGGAAGTATACACTATCAAACAAAGGAGTCAACTAAAAGTTGGCTCAGAACCCTAACTATTTTGAGATGAAGGATGCCGAGGTTTTACAGGCAAGTACACGATTTGCGCAACAGATTGAGAAAGAGAAGACCTTAAAGAGGGCTCTGAAGAGGACAGAAGACACGCGGAGGATGTCATATGTTGTGACGTGACCCCTTATGTTCTTTCAAGAAGGCTATTCCCGGTCGGGTTGATTTTATTGTTGGGGCTTTTTAGTTTTGATTTTCTTTATCATCTTTTCTGGAGATTCCCATTCTGTTCGGCCAGATTGTTTTTCAAAGTAGTGCCTGAAGGAGTAGAGTTCTTGCAGAAGTTCCTGCTCATGAAACGAGAATGCAACCATCATTACTGATATGAGGCTGCGATAAAAATAATTCCAAGCGTCGTCAATGGATGCATTAATTCGTGGCGTGTTGAACATTCCTGAAAGATGATACTGTGGTGGATTTCCACCATATATGTCCATTATGTGTACCGACGCCCCATGTATATATCCTGAATATGCTTGGCTTAGTGTTCGATGCAGTTCTTTTCCGTCGCTCGGATTCATTTCGTTTTCAGGCATGTTGGCAATAGCTGCATGAATTTTCTTTCGCGGTATGGTTGCCCGTTTTTGTTCGGACAAAAAAGGATTATCTGGCTCATCAAATTCTTCTTGATAGAAAGATTCCAAGTACTTTCGATGTAAGTCAGTGACCTCACCGGTTTGTATCGCCTGGCAAAGAAAAAGTATATCCTCATTAAATTCATCCAATGTCCTAAAAATGACTCCTAATTCCTGTACAAAACCGCCACGAAGGAGTATCAAGGATGCATGAAGACCACTGATAACGCGAGCAAGTTTCTGAATTACGGCCGCTTCAATAGACTGCTTCTCGTAACGGAAGACATGATAGGTTCCGCGTTTTATAAAGGTTGGTTTTTCAATTTTGCTTTCGAGGCGCGCAAATGCACCATGGAGAACAGGTAATGTTTCGAAATAGAGTTTAATCATTTTTTATTGGCGCAACAAGCATTATCATTCTTAAGCGGGATAGATAAAAAAGCCACAGAGAACACAGAGAAAACAGAGCTAATTAAAAGCTTTTCTGAGTCCTCTGTGACCTCTGTGGCAAAACTTCACCCTTACTTCTTCACTCCAAGAAGCTCCACCTCGAATATCAGGGTCGCCCTTGGTGGTATCACAGGCGGCATGCCGCGCTCGCCGTATCCAAGCTGGTAAGGGATTGTCAGCTTCCGCTTTCCGCCCACCTTCATGGTAGCTACTCCTTCATCCCATCCCTTAATGACCTGACCCACGCCGAGAGTGAATTCAAAGGGCTGATTGCGGTCCTTGGAACTGTCGAACTTCTTTCCATCCTCAAGCCATCCGGTGTAGTGTACGGTAACAACCTTTCCAGACACTGCCTTTTCACCCTTTCCCTCAACAATATCCACATACTTAAGACCAGATGGAGAAGTAACTACCTTTTCCGCTGCACCCGCTTCAACACCTACCACTGCAAAACCCATTACCAGTAACGCAAGCATGCTAACTTTATTCATCTGTTTCTCCTTTTAAATAGTTCCCATCCTGAAACCCTGAATTTATAACACCTGGACTCTGTTTGTGTGACAAATTTCGTCAGGTTATGATGTTTCTACCCTGTCTTTTTTATCTCTAACCCATTACCGAGATCATTTTGCTTGTCTCCGGTCAAATTCGGACAATAGTCATCCGTTGCAGCTCTATTTGTTTGTCTCTTGCATTACACTCAGGCGGCTTTGAGGTTCAACCTTGCCAGCGCCAGAAGGTTGTAGGAAACAACTGAACTCCATACGTACTGTTTGAATCCCTCCCATCCGGTCCAGTTGCAACGCCTGAGGCCAAAGGAGCGTTTCAGGTGAGATATGTTTGCCTCTATACCCGCACGGAAGTTATGGAGCTGTCTGTAAACCCATGTGCTCTTTACCATTTCAAGGACTTTCAGCCCACGCTTCTTTGAAAAGGCAACATCCCTTACTCCGGCCTCCTTTCCCTTCAGGAGATTCTCTTTGGATGCAAATCCTCCGTCTGCAACAGTCTTTAGGGGGACCTGCCCAAATATCTCCTTCTGACGGTTTAACATGTCCATATATTTTGTGCTGTCGGCTGGATTTCCCTTTTCTATGACGCAATCCAGGACAAGATTTGATGACCCTGTGGTGAAAAAAACCTTGTGGCCGAATTCAGTCTCGCGATTCCCCTTCTCTATGATGTCTGTATGGGTTTCAAAGAAGGACACCACTTTTTCATTCGCAGGGACTTTTTCTCCCTTGAATACCCTACGCTCTGTCTGAGCTATTACGCACTTCAATAAACCCGAGGCTTTTTCAATCCTGTTTCTAAGAGCCACGGCACGGATAGTGTCGGTATCCGTGACGCCTTTAAGCAGGGCGAGAGGCACTATGGAGTCTTCAGCATATTTGCAGACAAGACCGGCATAGTGAATCATCTCTTTATATGCAGCCTTCCTTGTTTCCTCCTTCTTGGTATTGAGGATCTTCTTGAACCGCTTTTTCATGACCCGATTGTGGTCTGAATATTCATACGTTGGCATGGGATTCAGACCTTGTCCATTCTCAAGCCAGCGGGTGATTATACGTACCCCATCACAGAGAAGGGTTGAGTCGCTTGGAGTATGGATATTTGTTTCTACTGCTGTTGCATCTATCCTTACCTTGCGGCCTTTTTCCTTCTTGTCTTTGTCGGCAGAGCGAATCAGGGTGCGGTTTATAGTCTCCCAGGTTCCTTCGCTGATGCATTTGATATTATCCTGCAACACAGAAGAGACAGGATACTGTCCCATATTCAATCTTGCGAAGGAACGGAATGACTTGGAATCTTCAAGATGAAACTCAAGCTCTTCGTATGTGAGATTCCTATACTGCTTCAGTATGGCTGACCTGAGAACCTGCTCAGCAGTCATGCCTGTCCTTCCTGTATCTGTCCGACTCTCTCTGGTCAGGTCTTTATATACAGGGTCAAGTACCTCAGTATTGGCATCAAGTACGTCTGATATCCCTTTAAGTTCTTTTGCTATCTCGTTTCTGCCCATAGTATGAAATATGTCCATCTGCTCTGTCAGTTTGTGTCTCATTTTTTGCGGCTTCCCTCCGACAATATGTCTGTAATTCCAATGAGTTGCAGAGGAAATATACCATAAAAGACCGCAAAAATAAAGAACTATTTATCCATTTTTAATAATTATTTCAATATGTTAGGGTTTCCGGATGGAAACTAAATAGATTTTTTCTTACCTTATACGATAATCCTTTATGAAAATCAAGAGTCCAGACCTTCAAGATATTCCTGCCACTCAATAGGGAGCATGTGCTTCTTCTTATTGTTGCACTCCTTACAGCAGGGAACTACATTACCCTTCGAGCTCTTCCCTCCGCGGATTATGGGAACAACATGGTCCATGGTCAACTCTGACGGCTTAAAACCGCGGTGGCAATAATGGCAAATTCCCTCCGCCAGCTTCCTCTTCCACCACTGGCTGGCTCGTAACTCCCTGGCCTTTGCCTTCTCTTTGGCCAAATCGGCCTCTGTCACATCTGAGATGAAATAATCTGGCATAAAATCACCCGAATATAGCACGGAACTCTCGGCTCAAGATATTCCTCTGCCAGGACTTCAGGGTTCCGGCCATCACCTCTTCGATATCAGAAGGAGAAGCCGAGGCTATTGCCGAAATGCATGTATTATTACAGAGGATCGCCGGGTCAATAGCAAGTTCATTGGCCATACGGGTGGAAACAGCCTTCAATTGTTCAAATCTCTGGAGCTCTGCCTCACTCCTTCTTGTCCTCTGTCGCCGTTCAAACTTAGGGCACTCCTCCGTCGGGACACTGTTCCCCTTTTTTATCGCCTCCAGGAGTCCTGAACCATATCTTTCTATTATCCTCTCCGTAATCCCGGGAATCGTTCTAAGGCCTTCTATTGTGGAGAAATGAGCCCCGGCAATCTCCAGGAGGATGTCGTTTCCAATGACCTTGAACGGCGGCCTGTCCAACTCCTTTGCCTTCTCATCCCGGAACTCAAGTATAACCTGCAAGACGGCCAACTGCCTGCCGCTGAGCTCCCGTGCCCCCTTTACCTTTAAAGGTGATATCAGTTGTCGGGGCTTGGGACGGTTCAGACTCAGGAGATGGAACTCCTCCCTTGCCCACTCCATCCTTCCCTTGGCCTCCAGCTTCAAGGCCAGTATATCCCTTAGACCAAGAAGGTGAGCGGTATCAAGGGCCGCGTAACTGAGCATTTCCCTTGATAACGGCCTCTTTGACCAGTCAGCCTTTTGAAAGCCCTTGTCGATATTAAGATTGAAATATTCATTCAGGAGTGCGGCCAGACCAAGACTCTTTAATCCAAGGAGCTGGGAGGCAATCATGGTGTCGAAAAGGTTGCGTACCTCCAAGCTATAATCCTTGGCCAGCATCCTGATGTCATAATCTGCGCCATGAAAAACCTTTTCTATCCCGGCATCGAGAAGTACAGGCCTGATCAGTTCAAGGTTGGAGAGCTTCAAGACATCTATGATGTAATTCTCTTCACTCGTTGATATCTGCACGAGGCAGACCTTACCCTCGTAACTGTGAAGACTGTCGGCTTCTATATCAATGGCAAAGGAAGCCTCCCCTGAAAGTCTCCCAGCCAGCTCCTCCAAATCACCATCTTTCTCTATGACCCTGTATGATATCGTCATTTTTCTTAACTTACCACCCTTCCGATGACAGGGACCTTCTCCATCACCTCATCACCGTGGGGTGCGTCCAGCATCTCATCCGTCAGGTCGACTCCGCAGGGATGGATACCTGAGTGCAGGCCGTTCCTCCATTCATGGTTCCCTGTGACGTCATATACCTTCCCGTCGTATACCGTATATGCCGGCCTGCCCTCCTTCCCGTCAAACTGCTTAAGCTCTCCCGCTGTAAAATCTTTCATCGTCTTTCCTTCCTTATTTAGTTGTTGCTTCACCCACCCTCACCCTTGCCCTCTCCCTGAGGGAGAGGGGACTAATTTTCCTCCCCTTCAAGGGGAGGGTCAGGGTGGGGATGGGTTTGAAATGCACGTCGTTCCATATATTTACCTTATATACGCCTCCGTCACATACCTCCTCATCATCCTGTGGGTATTGAAGTAATAAGCGTTCTTGCCTATGGCGTTCTGCATCATCCTCACCCAGATATTTCTCTGTCCATAGTATGTGGGAATAACGAGGTTTTCCAGCTTATTATATAGGTCTTCGGCATCTATATCATCAGTGCTCGCAGTAAGGGTCGCTTCAGTAGGGGCTGGCCCAATAGACCATCCCGTGAACCCTTCTATATGTCCCTCTATCCACCATCCGTCAAGGACGCTGAAGTTTACAACACCGTTGTGGGCGGCCTTCATCCCGCTGGTTCCGGAGGCCTCCCTGGGCCTCATGGGCGTGTTCAGCCAGACATCAACCCCGGAAACAAGCTTCAGCGCCAGGTCCATATCGTAACCCTGGAGATAAACTATCTTTATGGCGCCCTTCAGCTGTTCGCTCTTCCTGAATATCTCCTCTATGTTACTCTTGCCGTCAGTATCCTTGGGATGGGCCTTTCCTGCATAGATTAGCTGGAGCTTCCCTTTCCCTATCTTCAATAGACGGTCTATATCCCTGAAAAGGAGGCTTGCCCTCTTGTATGCGGTAGCCCTCCTTGCAAACCCGATGGTCAGGGTATCACAGTCCATACCTGCCCCGGTTTTCTCATTTACGTAATCTATGAGCTTCTTCTTGGCCTCCATGTGGGCCTCCCATATCTCCTCATCCGGGATCTTCCCAATCCTCACAAAGAGTTCCGGCTCGTTGGCCCAACCTGGCAGATACTTGTCGTAAAGCCTTGCCATGCTCTCGCACGTCCATGTAAAGGAGTGAACTCCGTTGGTTATGGCATGGATCTGATAACCTGGGAAGAGGTTTTTTGATACCTCCCCGTGCTTTTTTGCCACCCCGTTTATATACATGCTGAGATTCATGGCCAGAAGGGTCATGTTCAACTTATCCTTTCCGGCCAGTTCCTTAAGGACGTCGAATGGTATGACCTCGCCTACCACATCCCTGACCAGGTCATAAGAGAACTTGTCATGCCCTGCCTCAACAGGGGTATGGGTGGTAAAGACACAAAGCTCCTTCACCTTTTCCGTATCCCATACAGCGCGCTCGTCCCAGACGGTTTCAATGTCCTTTTTAAATCTGGTCAGCAGCTCAAGGGTCAATAGGCTGGCGTGTCCCTCGTTCATGTGGTACTTCTTTATCTGGAATCCGAGGGCCTTCAGGATACGCACACCACAAACTCCAAGTATCAGCTCCTGTTTAAGCCTGTAACGGTCATCTCCGCCATAAAGGCAGTGAGTCAGCTCCCTGTCCTCCTGGTTGTTCTCCGGGACATCCGTATCTAGGAAGAAAATAGGGACGCTTCCTCCTGTAAGGCTGTCAATATAGTAAACCCACGCCTGTATAGATACATCCCTCCCCTCTATGCGCACCCTCACCCTCTGGGGGAGGAGCGTCATGTGGTCCGCAGGATTCCATTTCACGGGATGCTCGATCTGTCTGCCTGTAGCGTCTATCTCCTGCATAAAATAACCCTTCCTGTATAAGAGGGTCACTGCAACCATAGGAAGATTAAGGTCGGCAGCTGACTTGATGGTGTCTCCGGCAAGGACCCCTAACCCCCCGCTGTAAGTAGGTATATCGTTCCTGAAACCTATCTCCATAGAGAAATAGGCAATCTTAGGCTCCGGAATCATATCCTGAATGCGCTTCATTGCGTGCCTCCTCGCTTCCCATATTATTTAGTTCCCATCTGGAAACTCCCCTCCCCTGGCGGGAGGGGATTAAGGGGAGGGGGAACCAAATTGTAACAGCCTAAAATTACAAGCTAATTCACCCCCACCCTAAACCTCCCCCGTCAAGGGGGAGGGGAAAAAAGGGGTTTCTGGATAAAGACTATTTAGATACCACTATACCAAAGGAGACACTTTCTGTAAAGATTATCAAACTTATCTTTTCCATTCCCAAGGCTCAGGAAGGGGCCTGCCAGAGTTAGTCACTATGCTGATCCTGCTCTTTTCGGTCAGTGCTATCCCGCTCTCCCGTTCCTCCGCCCCTGTTATTTTAATTACATCCCCCCTCTGGAGGCGGAGGAAGACCATGTTTTCCTCCGTAAGATCCTTCTCCTGGATCGATAACCCAATCCTCCCTTCAGGACCGCACCCCACAAGGCGTCGCCTTTTGTTGCTTTCCAGTATCTCAGAAACTATCCTGAATATGCGCCCCTCCGGCAACTCAGGCCACTTGGCCCCTTTTGGGGCTATTATCAGAAATGACATCTTCAGGGCATCCTTGTGAATCCCGGCAGCTTTCGCAATCTCCCTGATCATCTTCGGAGGCTCCCATGAACGGTCTGTGTGGCAGGTATTCCCTTCTTTTTTCAGGGCAGGGCAACTCCCCTTAAAAAGACAAGGGGCAAGGATGGGAAACCCTTTCTCGACAAGGATGTCCCTCACCTTTAAGAGTCTGCGGGAGGTCAGGAGCAATGCAGGTTCTATCACAACTACCGCACCTCCCTTACTTAGACTCCCGAAGGCGTTCTCTATCAGATCACTTATCTTCCCGTGCTCATTCTCATCCCCGCCCCAGAGTTCATTCAGCAAATGACCCATGATTATAAGGTCAAAGCGCCCATCCGGTAACTTGTTTCCCTTTAACGGGTCCCATCTCCTGACTGCCAGAGGCTCCCCGGCCTCTCCTGCAAGCTCTGTAGCAAGCTTCAGGGCAAGGTCGCTCCTGTCCGCAGCGGTAACTCCGCTTGCTCCATGGTCAAGGGATGCAAATGACATCGGGGCAGGGCCGCTCCCAAGGTCCAAGGCAGACCGGGGCTTTGCCGGTAAATAACCCAGAGCATATCTGGCCTGGGCATATGACACAGGCCAGTAGAAAAGCAGGTAGGCGCCAAGAAGGGCAGCGTCATCCATATACCCCTTTCCAACCAGTTGCCGTTTGCCTGTCAGACCTGCGGAAAGTGTCTTGACGCCAGTCACTACCTCCTTTAGCTCATGCTGAAGTAAACGGTCTGATGGCCCCTCCTTATGACGCCTGTGTCTTCGCCACACAGCCAGGAGGTTGGGAATCCATCTGTTCAGATCTTTAGATATATGGTCCATTTTACGGAATGAAAGCAGATTATGTGACGCCAAATTCCTTTCTTAGTGGGTCGCCTCCGAGGCGCTTTATCGGGCAGACATTAACAATGTTACAGGAATCACATTGACAAGTGGAAGACTTTTTTTCGTAACCTTCCGGCACGAACTCCCCGCACTTGCAGTTCCAGCCGCCGGATGCCTTTTCCTTCAGTTCATGGCCACAAAACGGACAGAGCAGCATACTACATCGTTACCTTTATGACAGTCTTGACATTGCCCCTCTCGTTAAAGTCTCCGATGACTTCCAGGGACCTTGGTTTCAGGGCATTTTTAATCTCGTCAAATATCTTGTTGGTGGAAGACTCGTGGGATATATGCTCATCCCTGAATGAGTTAAGGTACAACTTGAGGGACTTCAACTCTACGATGTATTTATCCGGGATGTAGCTTATCCTGATAGTGGCAAAATCAGGGTAGCCGGACCTCGGGCAAAGGCAGGTAAACTCAGGAAACGATATATCTATTCTGTAATCCCTGTCTGGATAAGGGTTCTCCCAGGGCTCGACCCTTGCCTCTTTTATCTCTTTTTCGCCGTATCTCATCCTTTTCTCCTCATATAAAAAAAGGGTTTAAGGAATCACCCTCAAACCCTTGACAAATTTGGTGGAGCTGACGGGGATCGAACCCGTGACCTCCTGACTGCCAGTCAGGCGCGCTCCCAGCTGCGCTACAGCCCCATGTACTGTCTTCTACGTAATATCAACATCCTGTTTGACCTCCGTAGGCCTTCTCCGAGGTCTGTAATGCCTCTTCCCAGGCCTTTCCGCCTTTATCCCTTCTGCAACTGAAACAACTTCCTGCTGAACTTCCTTTGAAGGATAAGGCCCTTTCTTTTTTGGCCTGTATGGCCTCTCTCTTCTTTCCTGCTTTATACCTGCATCTGAGGGTTTAGACCGGAGGAGATCAACCTCTTCCCCCTTAAGACCTTTCAGTTCGCGCTCTTTCGAGGACAGTTTGAGGTTTATTATATCTATCTCGGCAAAGAAAGAATCAAGGCCGGGGATGGATACTGTTCTCTCCTTACACCTTTTATATATCTCCTCCCCAAGCCTTTCAAAGACCCGTTCCCTTTCTTTTTTCAGGGAGGATAAATCCAATCTCGCCTTGCTGACCTTTGAGGACCTTACGACCTCTTCCTTGCCGATATTAAACATGGAGAAGAGCTTATTCCAGAGTCCCTGAAACCCTCTCTCTCCAGCATTGCTTTCGAACATTAATTTTTTTACCATGTAAGCCGGATATTGTCAATATTTTTATTGCTCTGATTTATACCAAGTTGCTTTCAAACAGCTACCTATCCGGTTAATGAAAGCTTACTTGGTATTATCCCATTCTACACTTGCTTACGACGCCTCCTATCCTGTATCCTGTGATATATGGATGTTTCAGTAAAAATTGACTCTCTTTCATTTGGGGGAAGCGGTGTAGGCAGGATTTCAGGGAAGGTGGTATTCGTCCCTTACTCCGCTCCTGGAGATGATATCAAGGTCAGGATAACTAAGGACACCAAAGGATTTGCAGAGGGTGATATTGTTGAATTCATTTCTGCATCACCTCTCAGGGAAGAGCCGCCCTGCACTTACCATTCCGTCTGTGGCGGGTGCCATTGGCTCCATATTCCATATAAGGAACAGGTAAAGGTAAAGGAAGATATATTTAAAGACACCCTAAGGAGGATCGGAAAGATAGGACCTTCCATCGTTCTGCCTGCCAAGCCTTCTCCTCTCGAATTAAACTACAGAAGCCGCGTCCAGTTCAAGGTATTGGAAAACAAGATCGGCTTTTACAAAAGGGAGAGCCACGATCTTGTGGAGATTTCCGAATGCCCTCTGGCCCATCCCCTTATAAACCGGATTCTGAAAAGAGTACGGGAAATTTGGCCGCCCTCCCCTTCTTACATTTCCAGGGTTGATATAAGCGTCTCCCCGTCTGATGGAAACGGAATTGTCAGTATCTATTTAAGTGAGAGATCAGATTTTGACTTTAATAGCTTTTTCAGAAGATTGGCCCACTCTATCCCTGAGGTCACAGGCCTCATTTTTCACTATGGAAGGGAGGAAAAAATATCCGGCTCTTCATACCTCTATTCTCTGGAGGGAGAGTTCAGATTTCGCGCCTCGGAGGGAAGCTTCTCCCAGGTTAACTATCAGCAGAACCTGAAGATGAAGGATTATATCCTTTCCCTGGCGGATTTAAAGGGGGATGAAACCGTCCTTGAACTTTATTCAGGAGGAGGGAACTTCACTATTCCTGTTGCAAGTAGAGCCGGGAAGGTCATTGGGATTGAAGTCAGCCCGTCATCTATCTCCGATGCCTTAGAAAATGCAAGGATAAATAATATCAAGAATGCAACCTTCATTCAGGCAACGGCAGAGAAGGGCTTAAAAGAAATTCAAAACTCAAAAGTTTGATTTTACGCTCGTTGACCCGCCCAGGGACGGATGTTCTAAGGAAGTGATTGAAGGTATTTCATCGTTAAGGCCTGAAAAGATAATTTATGTCTCATGCAATCCATCCACGCTGGCGAGGGATTTGGGGCGCTTTCAGTTGCTGGGTTATACAACGAGGTCATCTAAACCTTTCGACATGTTCCCCCAGACCTATCATATAGAGAGCGTGACGGAGTTAGTCCTTTTTTAAAAAATCAAGAAAGGCCTGTCCTATCGGTGACATGGTCCTTCCGCGGTGGGTTGCGATATAAAAGCTCCTCAGGAACCTCTTTCCCTTAAATGGGATAACCTTCAAAGAGTTGTGGCGCAGGTCTTCAGCCACAGCAACAGATGAGACTATAGATACGCCGAGACCTGCCTTCACCGCCTGTTTTACCGCCTCTGTGCTTCCCATCTCGGCCACGATATTTATCTCGGAGGGATCTACACCTATCTCCAAAAGCCTCTTCTCAATGGTCATCCTCGACCCTGAGCCCCTCTCCCTCATTACAAATGGGATGGAAGCAAGCGCCGACGCAGTGATGCCCTCTTTCTTGGCCATTGTATAGTTAGAAGCGGCTATAATAATCAGTTCGTCTTTCACAAATTCGCTGTACTCCAGCCTGCTGTCCTCAACCCTGGAGCCAACTATCCCAACCTCACATTCCCCGGTCAAAACCCTGTTCACGATGTCAGCTGTATCTCCAATCTTTAGAACCACTGTTATCTCATGGTATTTCTCCCTAAACCTTCCTATTATGGTAGGCAATAAATATTCACCAGGGATGGTGCTGCCACCTATCACTATCTCGCCCTTCATTCGTCCCAGAAGCTGATCAAGCGCCTGTCCTGCCTCATCCCTCAGGGCAACCATCTTCTTCGCATATTCGTATAAGACCTTCCCCGCCTTGGTAGGAACAACCTCCCTTCCAAGCCTGTCCAGGAGCTTCTGGCCAAGTTCCTCTTCCAGAGACTGGATGTGGCCGCTGACTGTGGGCTGGGTCAGGTATACGGCCTCCGCCGCCTTGGAAAAGCTCTTAAGATCCACAATCCTGGCAAATATCTCAAGCTGTTTTATATCCATTTCCCCTCCACAACCCAATCTCCTCCTCCGTCAGCCCGTAAAGCCCATAAACCAACCGGTCTATCTCCGCCTCAAGGCGCGGGACGGTAATTCTCTTACTCCTGTAAACGCCGCTCCCGTTCGATCAATTCTCGGTCTCGTACCAGTTCAGCCCTAAGCTCCTCTTCCGTCGGTAGATACAGCTTGTAGCGGGAAGCAAATATTTGATTGTTCCCTTCCGGCAATGTGTATTGTACGACGGCATCACTCTTGGTGTCACAGAGCAGTATACCGATAGGCGGGTTGTCTCCCTCGTTCATCATCTCACGGGTGTAGTAGTTGACATACATCTGTATCTGCCCAAGGTCCTGATGGGCCAATTTCCCGATTTTAAGGTCAATGAGGACGAAGCACTTCAGAATGTAATTGTAGAAGACAAGATCAATAAAGAAGTGTTCTCCATCCAGGGTGATCCGTTTCTGGCGGGCGACGAAGGAGAACCCCTTTCCGAGTTCAAGGATAAATTGCTGAAGATGGTCAATCAGGGCCGACTCAAGTTCTTTCTCATATAAGCGTTCGGACTGCGGCAGGCCGAGGAACTCCAGGACATAGGGGTCTTTCACCATATCGGAGGGTGTTTGCAAAACTTGCCCTTTAGTGGCCAGAGTCATGACCCCTTTTTTGTCTCTTGATAGGGCCAATCTCTCAAAGAGCATGGAGTTCATCTGTCTATCCAGTTCGCGGGTAGACCAGTTGTTGTTGGCACATTCGATCTCATAGAACGAGCGTTTCTGAACATCATCTACTTTCAGTAGCAGGCGGTAGTGGGTCCAGGACAATTCGGCACGCAGTGCGTGCTGAATTGGGTAGGTCTGATAAAATCGGCGCATAGTCAATAGATTGCTCGCGGTAAAACCCTTGCCGTACCTACAAGTCAACTCATTGGACAGGTTCTCAATCAATGCTTTGCCATATTCCGCCCGCTTCTCCCCCCGCTGTTCTTCCTCTACAATTTCCCGGCCGATCTCCCAGTAGGCGCATACCATCTCCTGATTGACCACAGTTTGCACACGGCCGCGGGCAGATTCGATGATGGCGGTAATGCGGCCAGCAAGGGGTGACAATAGACCTGCTGCCACTATTGTTTTTGTTCCTGTTTTAGGTATCTTGCTCATCCCTTCACCTCCACAACCCCAATCTCCTCCTCCGTCAGGCCGTAAAGCTCATAACCAGCCTGTCGAACAATGCTCGGTCGCTGCCACTTCTTCGATTTTCCAGACTCCGAAATAACTCCGCTATTTCTCCGCCTCTATGATATTGGATATTTCCAACAATACCTCTCTGAGGGCCGGTCTCGGAACCGCCAGCAAACCTTTTAAGGTGTGTTTGTGTTCAGGATATGTAGATAGCTTTTTCGCCTGAGGATCGAGGGCGTTGTCATACCTGAAGATCAAGGCTTCATTCTTATCCAGATAGTTATAGCCATATTTCAGGATTTTCAAATCAGCTTGTTTAAAGACCACAAATTCCTTGAAATGCAGTTTTGAGGTATCGGTAAAAGTGATTAGGCCTGAGACGAAAGCGGAATCAGGGGGACGTTCTTCAAAGGAAAGGCCTTGAGAGAGGATGAAGGGGTTTTCTGCGATTAGATTCAGAATCTCGTCAAGGTAGTCCTTTATCTGCATATCTCAACTGACTCAAAGTCATTAAGTTCGGATTCAAGGTGCCTTAATACCTCGACCTCTCCTTCAAGCTCGATTAGCTGCATGTCATTGGAATCGGTGTGTGCAACCTCTCCCTTCATGAGTTTGTCAATATCAACAGAAAGGGTCCCGGCAAGCTTGTTGACCTTCTCTTTCGCCACCCTGACGCTTTCTTTTAATATGCGTTTTTCCCTGTCTATGGCATTTCTTAGAAGCGGGATAACTGTTTCAGCGGAGCTACTCTTTAATGATATGGTCTGCATTTTAAAACCTCCTAAATCTCTACCAATTCTATCTCATAAGGGGTTTATGTTCAAATCTTTTCAATCGAACCCTTTTGGACGGTGCATTTAATGCGGGAAGTGTCCCTTGATTACCTTGGAAAAGCTCTTAAGCTCTACTATCTTGGTAAGGATATCGAGTTGTTTTATGTCCATAATGCACGGATGCTACATGAGTTAATTTTAAAAGTCAAAAGCAAGTTGAAATGAGCTGATTGAATAAAAATCAGACCGTTATTACCACATCAGACTTCATAAGGATCGAGATGATGGTCGGCATGTCGCTGATCCGCTCCGGCTGTATTTTGTCTGCCAGCTTGTAATAGTTCACGCATGTGCCGCAGGCAATCAGGTCAACCCCGGCCTTGAAGAGTGCATCAACGGCGTCCAGTACCGGTGAGCCTTCGGCCTTAAAATAGACATTCCCCTCTCAAAAGCGCAAAAACCCCTCTTGGATAAAGGGTTTCAGTGAGGTATACTCCTCACCAGTTAGGTGAAACCACAATATCACAAAGAGGGGGTAGAAAGATGATACAACAAACCTT
>JAUSKU010000036.1 GCA_030646755.1 Deltaproteobacteria bacterium | reverse complement strand
GGCGCCTTTATGTAAACATAGAGAGGTAACCAGCGAGAGAAACAATCACCGTATAGAAGAAAATCCTAATCTATCTTTTTAAAAACTCGGTAGGGAGTTAAGGGAGAGGACTGTATATAGGCAATGTCTATTTTTGGGAGGAGAAAAACTGGAGAAAAACAAAAAATGTCTCAAAAACCCTGTCTCAAAAACCCTTGTAAATAACCAGCCCATTTGCTATATTGAAAAAATTGTATCCACCCACGACTGACGCAGATTTAACAAAAAGAAAAGAGGTTAAATGTACCAAAAGACGGTATTGGACAACGGTATACGGATCCTGACGGAGGATGTCCCTCATGTGCGCTCCGTCGCCATAGGCATATGGGTCAACACAGGGGCGCGCCATGAGGATAAGAAGGTAAACGGGATTGCCCACTTCATAGAGCATATGCTTTTTAAAGGGACTGAAAGACGCACGGCCATGGACATAGCCAGGGAGATGGACTCGGTAGGGGGGATACTGAATGCGTTCACAGACAGGGAGTACACCTGCTTTTACGCCAAGGTCCTTGAGAAACACCTTCCCATGGCTGTAGACCTGCTGTCTGACATCTTCCTGAATTCCGTATTCGACCCTGAAGAACTGGAGAAGGAACGCAAGGTGGTGCTCCAGGAGATCAGCATGGTGGAGGACACCCCGGATGATTACGTCCATGACTTCTTCAATGAGGTCGTCTGGCCAGAAGACCCTATAGGCAGGCCTATCCTCGGTACGATTGAAAGTATAAACTCCCTTTTCAGGGAGGACATGAAGGGTTATATGAGGGAGAGATACATACCCGGCGACATCATTATAACTGCGGCAGGCTCCCTGAACCATCAGGAACTTGCCAACCTTCTCATGAAGAAGGGTTTTGGACCTCTTAAGCCTTCGCAAAAGATAAAGGGCGTCCATACTCCCGACTTTTCCTCTCAGGTTGCGGTTCACAAGAAGAAGCTTGAGCAGGTACATCTGTGCCTTGGGGCCAGGTCTATTGAGCAGACCCATCCCCTCAGGTATCATAACTATATATTGAACACTGTCCTGGGCGGCGGGATGAGCTCCAGGCTGTTCCAGGAGATAAGGGAGAAAAGGGGGCTTGCCTATTCCGTTTACTCATACCTTAACACTTACTCGGATACGGGATATCTGGGTGTATATGTGGGAACAGGGGAAGGCCAGTATAAAGAGGTCCTCGGCCTTGTCAGGGATGAACTGACTAAATTAAAGGATGAGCTTATCGAGACTGAGGAACTCCAGTCAGCCAAGGAACAGATCAAGGGGAACCTGATCCTGGGGATGGAGAGCACAGACAGCTGGATGACGAAGCTCGCAAAGAATGAGATTTACTTTGGCAGGGACGTCCCTATAGATGAGGTGATGGCCGGTATAGATGCCGTGACTGCAGAAGGGGTCAGGGACCTTGCCGGCCGGATGTTTAAGGAAAAGGCCCTGTCCCTGGCGGTAGTCGGCGGGATTGATAAGGAAGATATACCGGCAGAACTTTTACAAATATAGAAGTTGGGAAGATGGGAAGTTAAGCTTAACCTCTCAATTTCTCAACCTCTCAACTTTTTTTGACAGGGGGTAAAAGATGGGAATGACCATAACTGAAAAGATACTTGCCGCCCATGCGGGTCTCGAAAGGGTGGAGCCTGGGCAGCTGATAAACGCCAAGGTTGATATTGCCCTCGGAAACGACATTACAGCGCCCATTGCCATAAAGGAGTTCAAAAAGGCAGGGGCAACTCAAGTCTTTGACAGGGACAAGGTCGTCCTGGTGCCGGATCACTTCACGCCGAACAAGGACATCCAATCCGCAGAGCAGTGCAAGATGCTGAGGGAGTTTGCACAGGAACAAGACCTGACCCATTATTATGAGACCGGGGAGATGGGTGTTGAGCACGCCCTTCTGCCTGAGCAGGGGGTTGTTTTGCCCGGAGACCTGGTAATAGGCGCGGACTCCCATACATGCACATACGGCGGCCTTGGAGCGTTTGCAACAGGAGTCGGTTCAACAGACCTCGCCGCAGCCATGATAACAGGGGAGGCCTGGTTCAAGGTGCCGGAGTCGATGAAGTTCATATTTAACGGCAAGCTGAACAAATGGGTGGAGGGGAAGGACCTCATACTTTTTACCATTGGAGACATTGGCGTTGACGGCGCCCTTTACAGGGCCATGGAGTTCTGCGGCGAGACCATAGAGAACATGGGTATGGCCGGACGCCTGACCATTGCAAATATGGCGATAGAGGCAGGGGCAAAGAACGGGATCATTGCGCCGGATAAAACCACAGAAGAGTATGTGAAGACAAGGGCCAAAAGACCTTATAAATTTTATCAGAGCGACCCTGATGCCAGCTATGTCAGCGTCAGGGAGTATGACTGCACGAAGATAGAGCCCCAGATCGCCTTTCCCCACCTGCCTGAGAACACAAAGGGGCTTTCAGAGGCCGTTACTCTTAATGTGAAGATTGACCAGGCTGTCATAGGTTCATGCACCAACGGGAGGCTTGAAGACCTAAGGACTGCCGCCAGTGTCCTTAAGGGGCACAAGGTCCATAAATATGTAAGGCTCCTGGTCATACCGGCAACGCAGTGGATCTACAGACAGGCGATGAAAGAAGGGCTCTTCGACATATTCCTGGACGCCGGTGCAGCAATAAGCACACCTACATGCGGACCATGCCTTGGAGGCCATATGGGGATACTGGCCAAGGGTGAGAGGGCCATTGCCACCACAAACAGGAACTTTGTGGGGAGGATGGGACATCCTGAGAGCGAGGTGTACCTCGCAAACCCGGCTATAACCGCCGCGTCCGCTGTTTTGGGGAGGATAGCAAGCCCGGATGAGTTAAACCTAAAAAAAAGCATTTAGCCACGGATTTCCAAAAGTAGGCGCTTCTAAGTGACACAGATTTACACAGATATTGTATTATTTGGGGTAAGGGGGATATAGTGAAGTGGTTGTTTAAGCCGAGAAGGGGAAGGAAGAGAGGGGGAAAGGTGAGACAGGCTCTCAACTTCCTTGCCATCACCCTTATATTTTCTTTCATACTCATCGTCTCCTTCGCCTCAGGGGCATATTTTTACGTTACAACTTCCCTTCCAAAGCTGGAGACCCTTAGAGACTACCGCCCCAATGTAGTATCTACAGTATATTCCGATGATGGGAAGACCGTTGGGGAGTTTTTCCTGGAGAAGAGGGTCGTTGTCCCGTACTCAAAGATTCCCAAGGTCCTGATAAACGCATTTGTTGCTGCTGAAGACGGCCGTTTCTTCGAACACAAGGGGATAAACCTCACGGCCATCCTCAGGGCAACCCTGAAAAATATAGAGGCAGGGGGCGTGGTGCAGGGCGGAAGCACCATAACGCAGCAGGTGGCCAAGTCGCTGCTTCTGACCCCTGAAAGGAGCCTTACAAGAAAGGTGAAGGAGGCCCTCCTTGCCCACAGGATGGAGAAGAAATTTTCAAAGGAGGACATCCTCTCCCTTTACCTGAACCAGATATACCTTGGAGATGGCGCGTATGGAGTTGAGGCTGCATCACAGACGTACTTCGGCAAACACGTAGAGGAGATTACATTGCCGGAGGCCGCCATTCTTGCAGGTCTTCCGAGGTCGCCTTCCAGATACTCGCCCATAAGCCATTTTGACCGGGCAAGGGAGAGGCAGGTGTATGTATTGCAGAGGATGGTTGAAGAAGGTTACATATCAAGGGATGACGAGACAAGGGCGCTGAATGAAAATGTAAAGATAAGGAAGAAGGACGACCTTAACAGGCAGTTGGCCCCGTATTTTATGGAGCATGTCCGCCGTTACATATCCGAGAAATACGGCGACGAAGTACTATACCAGGACGGCCTCAAGATATATACGCAGCTCAACATAAAGATGCAGGAGGCCGCAAATAAGGCTGTTGCCGAAGGGTTGAAGGAGATAGACAAGAGACAGGGTTACAGGGGACCTCTAAGGCGCCTAAACCCGGCTGAGGCGGACGAGTTTTCAAGGAAGCTCCAGGAGGCCATCGCAAAAAACCCGCTGGAGGCTGGGAAAAACGTCGAGGGAGTGGTTGAGAAGATTGATGCAAAGGGAAAGTCCATAAGCCTGCGCATAGGTGACAGGAATGGAAGGCTGGAGCTTGCCGACATGGCATGGGCCGGAAGCAACCCTTTGAAACCGGGGGATGTGGTTCTACTGCAAGTTAAGGGTATAAACCCCAAGACCTTTGAAATACGCGTATCGCTGGACCAGGAACCGGAGGTCCAGAGCGCCCTCGTGGCCGTTGACCCATATACAGGCTATATAAAGGCGCTTGTGGGAGGCTACGAATACAAGAAAAGTGAGTTCAACCGGGCGGTACAGTCCAGGAGGCAACCAGGCTCATCATTCAAGCCGGTGATATATGCAGCCGCCCTGGATAAGGGGTATAACCCTGCAAGCATCATCGTGGACTCCCCTGTGATCTTCGAGGAGGCGCTGGAAGGTCAGACCTGGAAGCCAAAGAACTTTGATGCTACCTTCTACGGCCCTACCACCTTCAGGGATGCCCTTATCCATTCTCGGAATGTAATATCCATAAAGATCCTGAAGGAGATCGGGATTGACTATCTGAGGGATTACGCATCCAACCTCGGGATAAAATCTCCACTGAACAGGGACCTCTCGCTGGCATTAGGTTCCAGCGGGGTGTCTCTGCTGGAACTGACCAGCGCATACGGGGTCTTTGCCTCCCAGGGAGACAGGGCTGAGCCGATATTTATTACAAAGATAGTGGACAGGGACGGCAAGGTCCTTGAGGAAAACTACCCGCTGGTTATGAGCGTCGTTGACAGAGGGACCGCATACATAATGACAAATCTCATGGAAGGGGTCATCCAGTATGGCACAGGCCAGGCAGTTAAGGCCTTGGGCAGGCCGGTAGCCGGGAAGACAGGGACAACCAACGACCTGAGCGATGCCTGGTTTATAGGGTATGTCCCTGACCTTGTGGCAGGGACATGGGTAGGTTATGACCAGATGAAGCCTCTGGGAAGGACCGAGACCGGAGGCAGGGCAGCGGCCCCGATATGGCTGAGGTTTATGCAGGGCGCCCTATCCGGAACTCCGGTTAAAGGGTTTACAGTGCCCGATGATGTGGTTTTCGTCAAGATAGATAAGGACACCGGGCTCCTGGCGACACCAAAGTCCAGAGAAACTGTCTTTGAGTGCTTCAAAGAGGGGACAGCCCCCACAGAATCGACAAGTTCCGCGCCAACTCAAGGTTCTGACTTCTTTAGATTAGAGACAGAAGGAGAGGCGCCGGGGGGTACGACACCTCAGAAGCCCCCTGAACACGAACTGGAGTGAAACATTCATGAACTTCGTTCACAAAGAAGGATGAAAATTAACCCCACCCTCACCTTAATCCTCTCCCTGAGGGAGAGGAAACTTTTTCGTTCCCTCCACTTCAAGGGGAGGGTTAGGGTGGGGATGGGGTAAAGAAGGTATTTTCAAGTGATAAAGGGTAACATGGATGACCGTTTTAAGGCCGAAGAGGCTGCGAATTACGACGAGGCGATAAGGAGAAGGATACCGCTTTACAGGGAGATACAGACCCTTATGACATCACTTCTTCCATTCCCCAAAAAGGAATATCTGCGGGTGCTGGACCTTGGGTGCGGCACAGGCGAAACCTCTATCTCACTCCTTAAAGAGTATCCCCTTGCCAGGATCACCGGCATAGACAGTTCCCATGATATGCTGGAAGCGGCCAGGAAAAAGGTGAAACATACCACATGGAGAGTTGATTTCTTATGCCAGGATATAAGGGAAGTCAGGAGTTGGGAGTCAGGAGTTGGGAGTCCTCTTTTTTGTGAGGGTGGGTTTGACGTCATAGTATCCGCCTTTTCCCTCCACTTTCTAAATGAGGATGAAAAAGAAGAGATACTTAGAAAGTGCTTGGCCCTGCTCAAGGATGGAGGGATGTTCATAGATTCCGAGGCCGTATTGTCGCCTTCAGAAAAGGTCTACAACATGTATATGGATAAATGGAAGGACTTCATGCGCTCCAACGGTTTTTCTGATGAGGAGATAGGTTCCCATATCTTGAAGTTTCTCAGGGATGTGAAGCCTATGACCGTTGATAACCAGCTTGGATTAATGAGGAAGACCGGATTTAGAGATGTGGAATGTTATTTCAAGTATCTGAACTGGGCGGTATTTGGGGGGTGTAAGTCATGATAATCAACCCCACCCTCACCTTAATCCTCTCCCTGAGGGAGAGGAACCTCTGTTATCCCTCCCCTTCAAGGGGAGGGTCAGGGTGGGGATGGGTGATATAGGTCATTCTATCCCACTTCGTGGCCCAGAGCATCTTTCCTGCTGAGCCTGATCTTCCCCTGCTTGTCTACCTCCAGCACCTTAACCAGGACCTTATCCCCTTCTTTGAGGATATCGGTGACATTCTGCACCCTTTCATGAGACAGCTGCGAGACATGGACAAGTCCGTCTGTTCCGGGGAGTACCTCCACGAAGGCGCCGAAGTCCATGATCTTTCTGACGGTACCCAGATATATCCTCCCTACCTCTACCTCCTGGGTTATCTCCTTGATTATCTGTAAAGCCTTTTCTATGGCCTGGTAGTCGGCAGATGCGATATTTATCTTGCCGCTGTCCTCAATATCTATCTTTACCCCTGTCTGCTCTACGATACCTTTTATGACCTTCCCGCCTGGCCCTATGACCTCCCTGACCTTCTCAGGCTTCACATGTATTGTCACTATCCTCGGGGCATATATGGAGAGGTTGGACCTCGGCTCAGAAATGGCCTCAGCCATCTTTGAAAGGATGTGGAGCCTTCCTTCCCTGGCCTGATCCAGCGCTGTAAACAGGACATCCCTGCTGACCCCGCCTATCTTTATGTCCATCTGAAGGGCAGTAACGCCGTTCTTGGTTCCCGCCACCTTAAAGTCCATATCGCCCAGATGGTCCTCGTCGCCAAGGATATCTGAGAGGACAGCAAACTCATCTCCCTCCTTTATGAGACCCATGGCAATGCCTGCAACCGCATCCTTCACAGGGACACCGGCATCCATGAGGGAAAGACTCCCTCCGCATACGGAGGCCATTGACGAGGAGCCGTTTGACTCAAGCACGTCGGATACTATCCTGATGGTATAAGGAAACTCAGCAGCTGTTGGGAGTACCTTGGCAAGGGCCCTCTCTGCCAGTGCTCCGTGCCCTATCTCTCTTCTGCCCGGTCCCCTTAAAGGCTTTGTCTCGCCTGTTGAATACGGTGGGAAGTTGTAATGGAGCATAAACGCCTTGGACCTCTCTCCTTCGATGGCGTCAATCGTCTGCTCATCGTCGGATGTCCCAAGGGTTGGAACCACCAGGGCCTGGGTCTCCCCCCTTGTAAAGAGGGCTGAACCGTGAGTTCTCGGCAGCACTCCTACCTCGCAGGTTATCGCCCTTATGTCCTTAAGTCCCCTTCCATCTATCCTGACCCTGTCCTTTACAGCCATCTGCCTTACTGCATGGTATTCAATATCTCCAAGAACTGCCTTAATCTGTTTCTCCCTTTCAGGGTATTCAACGGCCAAGGCTTCCAAAATCTCTTTTCCAATATCCGAAAGCCTGCCCTTCCTGTCCTGCTTCTTTGATATGCTTACGGCTTCTTTAATCTGGGTGGTTGCCATGTCCTTTATTTTCTGCACCATGCACTCATCCACATGTGGGACTACAACCGCCCTTTTTGCCTTTCCTATCTCGGCTCGCAGCTTGTCCTGCATGTCAAGGATAACCTGCATCTCCTTGTGGGCAAAGAGTATGGCGGAGAGGAGGTCTTCTTCAGACGCAAAATTTGCTCCACCTTCCACCATGACTATGGCGTCCCTCGAACCTGCCACAATCATCTCTATGTCGCTCTCTTCAATCTGGGCAAAGGTCGGGTTACATACAAGCTTCCCGTTTACCCTGGCAACCCTCACTCCTGCTATCGGTCCGTGAAAAGGGATATCGGATATCTGGATGGCTGCAGAAGCGCCTACCATGGCCAGGACGTCAGAGTTATTCTCCAGGTCCGATGAAAGGACGGTGGCTATTATCTGGGTCTCGCAGGAAAAACCTTCAGGGAACAAAGGCCTCAGGGGCCTGTCTATGAATCTCGATGTAAGGACTTCCTTCTCGGAAGGCCTCCCCTCTCTCTTAAAGAAACCGCCTGGTATCTTACCCGCAGAATAGGTCCTCTCCTGGTAGTCAACCGTCAAGGGAAAGAAGTCTATCCCCACCCTCGGCTCCTTTGCTGCCACAGCCGTGACCATGACCATGGTGTCCCCGTACCTTACAACAACAGACCCATCGGCCTGCTTCGCCATCTTCCCGGTCTCTATAGACAGGGTTTTACCGCTAAACTCCACTTCCACTCTTTTTACCATAGCTCCCACTTTCCTGGATTTTTCCAGTATGAAATTAACTCTACCCCAAAAACTTTATTATACTCGCAAAGGCACTACGTACGCAAAGAAAGCCTAATATGTCATTCTGAGCGAAGCGAAGAATCTCGGTTTTACGCTCAGGATAAACTCCGCGAAGAAGCTGAGACCCTTCGTTTCACTCAGGGTGACAAAACAGTTTGCGCTCTTTGCGTCTTTGCGCGAATATGCGCATTCTTTACTTTCTCAACCCAAGCTTTGCAATAATCCCCTGATACCTGCCAGGATTAGTCCTCTTAAGATAATCAAGAAGTCTCCTCCGCTGGCTTACCATTTTGAGGAGTCCCCTCCTGGAATGATGATCCTTTGCATGGGTCTTGAAGTGTTCAGTAAGATAAGTGATACGGTCGCTTAACAGTGCTATCTGCACATCAGCAGAACCAGTGTCTCCATCATGCAGCTTATATGACTCTATCAACTCTCTTTTTTTCTCAACAGTTGTTGCCATTTCCTCACCCCCTTTTTCTATAGCGTATTATTTCTATCATATTCTCATAGCTATGTAAAGAAACAAAAACCTTATTTTAACCACAAAGCGCACAAAGGTCACGAAGAAAAAATTAAATTCCAAGGCATTAACTCTGTGCTCTTTGTGTCCTTTGCGGTAAATCCATCAGAATCAGGGGTTAAAAACCCTCAATAGATGCAATTTCCTATTCTCCCCCGCCTCAGCCACAGCCACCAGTTCCTTGTTATATGTCAACATGAACATGCCGCCCGACGTGGTCTCATCCAGTGTCAGACTCTTTCCCATCCTTATCATCCCAGCCTTTTCTGAATCAATCTCAACCTCTGGGAGCGACAGGGCCTCCCTGAGACCAACGGCTACTTCACTCCAGCTACTACCCATCTCCTTGAGCCTGTCCAACGGTACAGCCGTGCCTATCGTAAATCTCCCGCTCCTAACCCTTCTTAAGGCCTCCAGGTGCCCACCGCATCCGATCTTTATCCCTATGTCCCTCGCAAGACTCCTCACGTATGTGCCGCTCGAGCACCTCACCCTAAAGGAGACATCAGGGAGGGTAATGTTAAGGAGGGTCATCCCGTATATCTCTATCTCCCTGGCCGGCACCTCGAAATCAAACCCTTTTCGGGCCAACTTGTAAAAAGGAACGCCATCCTTCTTTATTGCGGAGAATCTCGGTGGAATCTGCTCCTGCCTGCCCACAAAGGAGTTCAGTACCTTCTCCACGTATTCATAACTAATATCAGGGCATGGGGTTTTTGTGAGAACCCTGCCGTCCCTGTCGAGGGTATCGGTCTCTATACCAAGCCTTAAGGTTGCCTCGTACTCCTTTTCATCTCCCGTTAAGAACGTAAGGGCCTTTGTCCCCTGGTTGAGCCCAACCACCAAGACCCCTGTAGCAAAGGGATCCAGGGTCCCCGCATGCCCTACCTTCCTGGTCAGGGCGATCCTTCTGACAGAGCTTACAACATCGTGAGAGGTAATACCTTTTGGCTTGTCAATGACCAGAATACCGTCCATATTCAAAACACCGAAGTTGAGAAGTTATGAAGATACGAGGTTGGGATTCATTTTCTCAACTTCTCAGCCTCTCAACTTCCAATCTTCATACCTTCCTGCTGTAATAGTAACTCCTCCGTTGCCTCTATCAACTTGCTCCTAACCTCCGTAAGGCTCCCGCTTAATACGCAGCCAGCAGCATTGGCATGGCCGCCTCCGTCATACTTTCCTGCAACCTTTGTCACGTCCACCCTTCCCTTGGAGCGGAGGGAGGCCTTATACCTGCCCTGAGAGATCTCCCTTACAAAGATGGCCGCCTCAACCCCTTTCAGGGACCTGGCATAGTTGACAATGCCATCTGTATCCTCTGCCGTCGTTCCAGTAGCCTTATACATCTCGTTTGAGACCATGATAAACCCGATCTTCCCATTGTAGTGGGTGGAAAGGGTGTTCAAGGCCAAGGAGTGAAGCCTTATCCTTCCTTCAGGCTGGCTCTCATACAGGTTTTCAGCCACATACCAGGGCTCAACACCTATATCCACCATCTCTCCAGCTACCTTAAATGCCTCTGGATTGGAATTCCCGTAATGGAAGGAGCCGGTATCCACAACTATGGTTGTATAGATACTGAGGGCTATCTCCTTCGTTATTTCAATCCCCATCTTTTTCAGGACCCGGTAGATAATGACCCCAGTTGCACAGGCATCAGGATCCATGAGCACTATATCGGCAAAGTTGAGGTTTGTCAGATGATGGTCTATATTTAAAAGTTTCTTGTAACCCTTAAATGCGTTAAACTTATCACCAAGCTGCTTAGGGGTGCCGCAGTCAACCACTATGGCGGCGTCGAACCACTCTCCGTCTGAAAGCTCGTGAACAATCTCTGAAGCATCTGGTAAAAAACTGACTATATCCGGGACCCGGTCCTGATTAAATACCGTGACCTTTTTCCCCATTGCCTTTAGACCCGCTGCCAGGGCGAGTGCCGAGCCTATGGCATCTCCATCTGGGTTTATATGGGATACAATCAGAAAACTGTTATTATTTTTTAGTTCTGCTATTATCTTATCAATCACAGCATTTCTCCGTTACCTATCCGGGGACAGTCCCCATTCTACGACTCCGTTTCACTTCGTCCGTAAATAGGGACAGTCCCCTAATCATCTTCCTTTACCTCTTCCTCTACCTTTACCTCTCTAAGGATTCTCTCTATCCTGGCTCCATACTCAAGGGAGCTGTCAAACCTGAAGTGCAGGTTAGGGATATGCCGGAGGGCGAGGACCTTTCTCAGTTCCTTTCTTATGAACCCGGCAGAGCTCTTTAGCCCTATTTCAGCGGCCTTTTTCTCCTCATCTGTTCCAATCACGCTGTAATAGACCTTTGCCTCTTTAAGGTCATCACTTACCTCAACTCCTGTGATGGTAACAAACCCTATACGAGGGTCTTTTACACCCTTTATGAGGAGCTGGGATATCTCTTGGTGGAGGAGGTCTCCTACCCTGTCTTTTCTTTTGTATTCCATAAGTTAATAATTCATTATCTCGATCTCGTGGCTCACAATATCCACTGTCCTCAACCCTTCGATAAAATCTATTATGTTATCAAGGGTGGAGTTTACAAATCCCCTGTCGTTGCCGACAACCGCAATCCCAATCACTGCGCTCTGCCAAAGGTCATTCTGTCCAACCTCTGCCACGGAAGCGTTGAAGCTTCCCCTGACCCTGGCCATGAGGCTTTTCAGAACCTGCCTCTTGTCTTTCAGGGAATGAGCACCGGGGATAGAAAGGTTTAATTGACAAGTACCGACTACCATAAATTCAGTGGTCAGTGATCAGCTGTCAGTGGTCGGCAATCAACTGATCACCGATCACCGGCCACTGGCCACTTTATAATTTAGCTGCCACCTTCTCCTGAATATACGCCTCTATTACATCACCTGTCTTGATGTCGTTATAGTTCTCTATACCGATACCGCATTCATACCCGGACTGGACCTCTTTTACATCATCCTTGAACCTTCTCAAAGAGGCCATCTTCCCGTCATGGAGCACTATCCCGTCCCTGATAAGTCTCACCCTGGCGACCCTGGTTATCTTTCCGTCGGTTATGAAGCATCCGCCAATGTTTCCGATCTTAGGGACGCTGAATACCTCTCTGATCTCAGCCCTTCCAAGGACAACTTCCTTGAGTGTTGGCGTAAGGAGCCCCTCCATGGCCTTTTTTACATCATCTATCACTTCATAGATGATATTGTAAAGCCTTATATCTACGCCTTCCTGCTCTGCGAGGGAATGGACCTTGGCATCGGGACGGACATGGAAGCCTATAATTATGGCATTGGAGGCTGCGGCCAGCAAGACATCGGTCTCTGTTATGGCGCCTACGGAACCATGAAGCACCTTTAGTTTTATGGCCTCGGTTGAAAGCTTCTGAAGAGATTCGGCCAAGGCCTCTACGGAACCGTGAACATCGGCCTTGATTATGATTCCCAGTTCTTTAACCTCTCCCTCCTTAATCTTGTTGTATAGATCTTCCAGGGATACCTTGCTGCTCTTTGAGAGCTCGGTCTCCCTCAGCTTCATCTGCCTGTATGTGCCTATCTCCCTTGCCTTCTTCTCATCGGAGACCACTATAAACTTTTCCCCGGCAAGAGGCACTCCGGGAAGACCCTGCACCTCCACCGGCATTGATGGGCCTGCCTTTTCTACCTTTGCCCCCTTATCATCTATCATGGCCCTGATCCTTCCGAAATGGACTCCGGCAACGAACGGGTCTCCAACCTTAAGGGTACCTTCCTCAACTAGGACTGTAGCTACCGGCCCTCTCCCCTTATCAAGCTTTGCCTCTATGATGGTTCCCTTGGCAAGCTTGTCGGGATTGGCCTTGAGCTCCATTACCTCTGCCTGAAGGATTATCATCTCCAGGAGCTCCTTTATACCTGTCCTCTGCTTTGCCGATACGTTGACAAAGATCGTGTCCCCTCCCCAATCCTCCGCAAGAAGGCCGTGATCACTTAAAGCCTGCTTTACCTTGTCAGGGTTGGCTCCAGGTTTATCTATCTTATTAACCGCCACGATTATTGGAACACCGGCAGCCTTCGCATGGTTGAGGGCCTCAACGGTCTGGGGCATTACCCCGTCGTCTGCAGCTACAACAAGTATAACAAAGTCGGTGACCTGGGCCCCTCTTGCCCTCATGGCAGTAAACGCCTCATGGCCCGGGGTGTCGAGGAAAACCAGATCCCCTCTCTCAAGTTTCACATGGTGGGCGCCTATGTGCTGGGTTATCCCCCCGGCCTCTCCAGCCGCCACATCTGTCTGCCTTATGGCGTCCAAAAGGGATGTCTTCCCGTGGTCTACATGCCCCATAACGGTAACAACAGGAGGCCTCAGCACCATCTTTTCCGGTACTTCGGGGGTCTCCTCAAGCATCTCCTCCACGACCTCCATCCCGACCCTCTCAACCTCGTAACCGAAGTCATGGGCCACAAGGGATGCCGCATCTATATCTACAGCCTGATTTATGGTGGCCATGATACCAAGGCTGAACAACTTCTTTATGACCTCTCCGGCCTTTATCCCCATCCTCTTGGCCAGTTCGGCGACCTGTATGACATCAGAAATCTTTATGACCCTTTTTATGGCCTTTGGAACCGTGATCTCCGTCTTCTTGGCCCCGGCAGGAAGCGCTACCCTTGCCCCTCTCTTCTTCCCTCTGAAGGTCGGGACCGGCTTAAATACCCGCTCCTTGCGCTCCAATAACTCTGCCTTTTTCAGGGCCTTATCTTTTTTCTTTCCCTTAACTTCCTCCTTGGGCTTCTCCTCTTCTGCTACAGGGGCAGGAGGTATCTCCGGAACAGGAGCTGCCTCGACAGGGGCCGTAACCTCTGCCTCTGGAGCCATTTCCACTATCACCGGCTTAGGCGGTTCAACCACCTGTGGTTTAACCTCAACCTCTTTAGTCCTCCTCCTGATAACTGTAGACTTTACCCTTCTCTCTTCTACAGACATCTCCCTGTCGTCAAGGGTAACCTTCTTTTCCACAACAACCTGCTTATCTTCCGGGAGCGCCTCTTCACGTGGCTTGAAGGCCTTCCTAAGCTTATCTACCTCACTGTTTTCAAGACCGTGAGACGGCCCCTTATCACCAAATCCAAGCTCTTTGCACCTGTCAATGAGTTCCTTGTTCTCAACCCCCAATTCCTTCGCAAGTTCGCGGACCCTTATCTTAGACATTTATTCCCCCCTAAAGCCATACTCCCCAGACTCCTCAGCCTACAAAACTCCTTCTCCAGCAATGCGGAAAGGGATTTATCCGTTATACCAACGGCGACTCTCTCCCCTTTCCCAAGGAAGTCGCCTATCTCATCCTTTGAAAGGCATATATAATATTTTATCCCTCTGCTGAGACATTTCTCCGTCATCTGTTTCATGCTTCCGGCTGAAAGGTCTTGCGCCAAAAGGAGAAGAACTATCTTTCCCTTCTCCATCCCCTTTTCAACGGCCTCCCTTCCATCAACTATCTTTCCAGCCTTTCTGGAAATGGACAGCATGGAAAGGACCCTCTCCAGAACCTTTTTCCTCAAGTGGTTTAGAAACTCTTCCACTCCCTCTGTTCGTGCACCATTAAATGCCCTTTGCAACTGCTTCCTTGAAAAGGCCCCCCTTATGCACGACTCCTTTGGGCAAACATAAGACCCTCTCCCAGGGAGATTACCTTTATAGTCAATAACTACAACTCCGTCCGGCCCTGCTACAAGCCTGACAAGATCCCCCTTATCCTTACTCTCTCTGCAGCCCAGGCAAGTCCTGGTTTTGATTTTGTCCGGTTCCCGGGCACAGCTATGACCCTCCGGCGGCTGTCCCTTTGTCTCCCCATTACCGGCATCATCTTCAGCCCTACTCATTCTCCTCCATTGTCTTTTCTTCCTCGGCACCCTCTTCAGTACCTTCTTCTTCCGAAACCGTCGGTATCTCCCACAAGGCCTTCTCGACCTCCATCAGCTGGGCCTTTTTGGATTCGCTGAATATGTCAATCTTCCACCCGGTCAGCTTGGCGGCAAGCCTCACGTTCTGCCCCCTCTTTCCGATGGCAAGAGAAAGCTGGTTGTCAGGGACTATGACCTCCATCGTCTTTTCGGCATCGTTAACGAGAACCTTTGCTATCTGTGCCGGGGACAGGGCGTTACATACAAACCTGGCAGGGTCGTCCACCCATTCAACTATATCTATCTTCTCGCCCTTCAGTTCCTGGACCACGGCCTGCACACGGCTACCCTTCATCCCCACGCATGCTCCCACCGGATCTATGTCCCTGTCCTCGCTCACGACGGCAATCTTTACCCTGCTGCCCGGCTCCCTGACGACGTTCTTTATCTTCACGATGCCTTCGTGTATCTCCGGCACCTCTAATTCAAAGAGTTTTGCAACCATGCCGGGGTGGGTCCTTGAAAGGATTATCTGAGGACCCTTTGAGGTCTTTTTCACATCAACGAGATAGGCCCTCACCCGCTCGGTAGGCCTGTAACTCTCCCCTGGAACCTGCTCCTTATGAGAAAGAATTGCCTCTGTCTTTCCGAGGTCAACCACCATATCGCCGTGTTCGAACCTCTTTACTATCCCGTTAAGGATCTCCCCTTTCCTTTCCCTGAATTCGTTATATATATTGTCTCTTTCGGCATCCCTCAGTTTCTGGACAATGATCTGCTTTGCGGCCTGGGCTGCAATCCTTCCGAAGCCGGACGCCTCAAGTTTCGTGCCAAGGCTGTCCCCTACCTCAACCCCGGGATCCTCTTCCCTGGCCATATCAATGGATATCTCATTGTCCGGGTCGGCCACATCCTCCACTACCGTCCTGAACTGGAACAGCTCAACCTCCCCCATCTCTTCATTGTAGTGGGCCTCTATCTCTTTATTTATGCCATATTTTTTCTTGGATGCGATAAGCACCGCTTGCTCAACAGCATCTACAAGAACACCTTTGTCTATCCCTTTGTCCTTACCTACCTGTTCCAGAACCCGGTTAAGTTCAAGGATCATATCCTACCTCCGTATTAAAACTCGATTTCCAAATTTGCCTTAGCTATCTTTGATAACGGGATCCGGTGTGTCACCCCATCCACGTTAAGGGCGACCATCCCTTCTTCGCAACTCTCTATCCTTCCCTTAAAGTTCTTGCTTGCCTCGATCGCCTCAAATGTCTTAATCTTTGCCAGCCTCCCGGCAAACCGCTTAAAATCGGCCTCCTTTTTCAAGGGCCTGTTCAAACCCGGCGAAGATACCTCAAGGTTGTATTCGCGGTGGATTATGTCCTCGGCATCAAGGACTGCATCCACCTCCCGGCTTATATCGGCGCAATCGTCAAGGGTAACCCCGCCTTCCCTGTCTATAAAAAGCCGAAGGACCCAGCCGCTCCCTTCCTTCCGATATTCCAGGTCCACAAGCTCCATTCCTGCCTTATCAAGGATCGGCATGACAATGGAGGAAACCTTCTCTGCAACGCTTTCTTCCTTTTCCATGTAAAATCCTAAAAAAAAAGTGGGCAGACGCCCACTTTCTGTAATAACCTGATGCGAATGATTCTGTTCTTTTAGCACAAAGTTAAGCACCATGCAAGGAAAAAATAAAGGCGGCATATGCCGCCTTCTTAATTCCTTGGAGCGGGCGACGGGATTCGAACCCGCGACCAAAAGCTTGGGAAGCTTCTACGCTACCAGCTGCGCTACGCCCGCATTTTGTTTATGATAGTTAATATCGACCTTCGTGTCAATGATTTTTTAGTAAAAACTGCATTACACACGGCCACAATTCCTTATTCATACCTCAAAGCCTCAATCGGATCAAGCCTTGAGGCCTTCATTGCAGGATAATACCCGAAAAATATTCCCACAATGCCGGAAAAACTGAATGCGAGGAGTATGGATAGCGGTGAAACAATGGTAGGCCAATCTGCCATCATTGACAGCAGTTGTGAACCTGATATCCCAAGAATGATCCCGAAAATGCCTCCGATTAAAGACAGGATAAGGGCCTCAATAAGGAACTGAAGCCTGATGTCCCAAGTCTTAGCCCCCACAGCCATCCGTATTCCTATCTCCCTTGTCCTCTCCGTAACAGAAACAAGCATTATGTTCATTATCCCGATACCGCCGACCAGGAGAGAAACTGAGGCAACAGAGCCAAGCAGCCAGCCCATGACCCTTGTTGACTGCTCGGCTGCCTGCATCATCTGCGTGAGGTTCCTCACGCTGAAATCGTCATCCTGCTTAGGGCCGATACGATGTCTCTGCCTTAGCAGTTCCGTTATCTGTTTTTCGGCGGACGACAAATCCTCGGCGCTCTTTGCCTTCACTGAAATAATCCTTACCATGCCGGGGAATGCTGTTCCAAAGAGCTTTTTCTGGGCCGTCGTCACCGGTATGAAAATAGTGTCATCCTGGTCCTGCCCGGTAGCGGACTGCCCCTTTCTCTCAACGACGCCGATCACGGTAAAAGGGACATTTTTTATTCTCACGATCTGGCCTATGGGGTCAATGCTTCCGAAGAGGTTGTCAACTACGGTCTGCCCCAAAATGCAGACCTTTGAGGCGCTCCTGACATCGTCATCGGTGAAGGGTCTCCCCTCAGAAAACCGCCAATCCCTGATGTCAAATATGCCGGGGGTCGTGCCTGTGACCCCCGTTGACCAGTTCTGGTTTCCATAAACCACTTGGGCGACCCCGCCAAGAACCGGGGCCACATAAAGCACAGCCGGGCACTCCTTCTGTATGGCCTCTGCATCACCCATCGAAAGGGTAGACTGGGTCCCAGCGCCCATCCTGACGCCCCCGGCTGTTGTAGCACCGGGTAGCACAATGAGGAGGTTGCTCCCCATGCTCGCTATCTGCTCCTCTATCTTCTGGCGGGCCCCGGTGCCTACGGCAAGCATGGTGATGACGGCCCCTACCCCTATTATTATCCCAAGCATGGTAAGGGCCGAGCGCATCTTGTTTACCCTTATTGATCTGAGAGATATCTTTATTGTGGAAGGTATATTGATCATAAACCCCTTGCCGGTCCGTCGCTGACTACCTTGCCGTCAAGGAACCTTATTACTCGCTTGCTGTATGCGGCGATGTCATGTTCATGGGTGACGAGTATCACCGTTATATTCGACTCTTCGTTCAGCCTTACAAAAAGCTCCATTATCTCTGCGCTGGTCTTTGTGTCGAGATTCCCGGTCGGCTCGTCCGCGAGGATTATGGGGGCATTGTTCACGAGTGCCCTTGCTATAGCCACCCTCTGCTGCTGGCCGCCTGAAAGCTGGTTGGGGTGGTGGTTCTCCCTGCCTGATAGCCCGACCTTCGTAAGGGCCGCCGCCGCCTTCTCCCTCCTCTCCCCCGCAGGTAAGCCGTCGTAAAGCATGGGCAATTCGACGTTTTCAAGGGCGGATGTCCTCGGCAGGAGGTTGAACCCCTGGAAGACAAAACCTATCTTCTTGTTCCTGATCACTGCGAGAGCATCCCTTGGAAGCCCTGCGACATCGACCCCCTCGATGGAATATCTCCCGCTTGAAGGCTTGTCAAGACAGCCCAGGATGTTCATAAAGGTGGACTTACCGGAACCGGACGGCCCCATAATGGCTATGAACTCGCCTCTCGCAATACTGACCGAAACGGCGCAGAGTGCGCAGACTTCGATATCGCCGAGCCTGTAAATCTTGGCAATCTCTTGAGCTTCAATGAGGGCCATCAGAACATCCTCGGACCGGTCTGCCTGGTCTGATTCTTTGGCTTAGCAAGGGATTCCACTATGATCTCCTGCCCATCCCTTATATCGCCCAGGACCAGTTCAGTAAAGCTACCGTCGCTTATGCCGGTCGACACCTTAACCCGCTTCGGCTTTCCTCCCTCTATTATCCAGACCGCGCTCCCTTTTTCCTTCATCGCATCCTTCTTACGCATCTCAGAAGGCATGAACCGCAATGCTGCATTTGGTATCTTAAGGACGCCCTTCTTTTCAGATACTATTATGGAGACATTTGCAGTCATTCCCGGCTTCAGCTTGAGTTCAGGATTATCCACCTTGACTACAACATCATAGGTTACCACGTTCTGGACTACTATCGGGGCATTCCTTATCTCAGATACCCTTCCCTTAAATGTGATTTCCGGATAGGCATCCACAGTAAACTCCACAGGTTGACCGACCTCGATCTTCCCGATGTCCGCCTCGGCAACGTTCGTGTCTATCTGCATCTTCGTCAGGTCCTGGGCTATATTAAAAAGAGTGGGGGTCTGGAAGCTGGCGGCAACGGTCTGGCCCACATCCACATTTCTTGAGACAATGGTTCCATCTACCGGAGAAACTATCTTCGCATATCTGAGATTTGTCTCTGAAAGCCTTAATGAAGCCTCTGCCTGGGCTATCTGGGCCTTCGCAACGCTCACCTGGGCCTTCGCCGATTCATAATTCGTCTCTGACGTATCAAGTTCACTTTTTGCAGATAGATTCCGTGAAAAGAGCTCCCTGTTCCTGTCCATTGTCCTCTTTGCATCAAGAAATGCTGCCTCTGCCTTTTCCAGGCTTGCCCTGGCTGAAAGGAGGTTCGCCTTCGCCTGTTCCACCTGCGCCTCGAAGGTGGCAGGGTCTATCTGGGCTATAATCTGGCCCTTTTTAACAGACGAGTTGAAGTCCACATAGATGCTTTTTATCGTCCCTGAGACCTGGGTCCCCACGAGGACCGTAGTAACTGCATTAACGGTTCCTGTAGCAGTAACAGTCGAAACTATCTCGCCCCTGGCAGCCTTTTCCGTCTTAAATCCCTTTTCTTTATTACTCTCTCCTTTGAATAAAAAAATAGCGGCAATTGCCGCTATAATAAGTATGCCTATTATCGATATTGCACTTTTTTTCACAAAGAACCCCTCTCTCATTTCATCGATTCGTCCCTGAAACGGTAAACCGTTTCACCTTCCCTTACAAACCCAAGCTCCTTCCGTGCCATATCCTCTATGTAATGATGGTCACTCCTCAGGGCAACCAGCTCTCCCCTCAGGTACTGATTTTCTCTTCCGAGTTTTTCGACCTTGGCCCTGATCTCATCCCTCTCGTTAGACAGACGGTAGGCCTTTACAAGCCCCCTTTCACCAAAGACGGTCAGGAGCCCGGTTATTATAACAATGGGCAATACTATCTTTAGCAATCTTGGAAAGAGTTGGGACATTTAGCTCCGAAAATGTTTTATACCCCATCCCCACCCTTACCCTCCCCTTGAAGGTGAGGGAAATTTCCTCTCCCTCAGGGAGAGGATTAAGGTGAGGGTGGGGTTACTATCTTAAATTATAAAACGCCTCTCTCCCTGGGAACTTTGCCATTGTACCAAGTTCCTCCTCTATCCTCAGGAGCTGGTTGTATTTGGCAATCCTGTCCGTCCTGCTGGCAGATCCTGTCTTTATCTGACCTGCATTTGTGGCAACAGCTATATCAGCAATGGTTGTGTCCTCTGTCTCCCCGGACCTGTGGGATATTACAGCAGTATATCCCCCCTTCTTGGCCATCTCAATCGCCTCCAGGGTCTCTGTCAAGGTCCCTATCTGGTTCACCTTGATGAGAATGGAATTACCTATCCCCTCCTTAATGCCCCTGGAAAGCCTTTCTGTATTTGTCACAAACAGGTCGTCCCCCACCAGCTGCACCTTGTCGCCCAGTTCCTTTGTAAGTAGGCTCCACCCGTTCCAGTCATCCTCAGCGAGACCGTCTTCTATGGAGATAATAGGGTACTGCCTTACCCACTCTGCATAGAACCTGACCATCTCCTCGGCACTTTTCTTTGAACCATCGGATTTCTTAAATACGTACTTCCCGTCCTTATAGAATTCGCTGGCAGCCGGGTCCAATGCTATCATGGCATCCGTTCCAGCCTTGTAACCTGCCTTTTCAATAGCCTCAAGGATCACATCAATCGCCTCGGCGTTGGATTTAAGGTTTGGCGCAAACCCGCCTTCGTCGCCTACAGATGTGGCATATCCTTTGGCTGCCAACACCTTCTTGAGGGAGTGAAACACCTCTGTCCCCATCCTCAAGGAATCTGAAAATGTCTTTGCCCCGACAGGCATAACCATGAACTCCTGAAGGTCCACGCTGTTGTCTGCATGGGCTCCTCCGTTAAGGATATTCATCATGGGGACCGGAAGGGTCCTGGCATTTACGCCGCCGATGTAACTGTAAAGAGGTATGTCCAAGGCATTGGCAGCCGCCTTTGCAACTGCCAGGGAGATACCGAGGATGGCATTGGCTCCCAGATTCCCCTTGTTTGCCGTCCCGTCCAACTCTATCATGACCCTGTCTATGGCAGCCTGATCCAGGGCATCCATATCCATAAGCTCAGGGGCAATGACATCATTCACATTGTTAACGGCCTTTTGCACCCCTTTGCCGAGATACCTGTTTTTGTCACCATCTCTAAGCTCTACTGCCTCATGCTCACCTGTGGAGGCCCCTGAAGGGACCGCAGCCCTTCCAATGGCGCCGCACTCCAGGACAACATCTACCTCAACAGTAGGATTTCCTCTCGAATCAAGTATCTCTCTGGCGTAAATATCTTCTATTAAAGTCATTGCAGCCTCCTGAAATATTTTGCTGAATATTATCAAAAGAAGTGTGTGACTGCAAGGGGTTTTATGCATAATCCTAAATTCGGCAATTGGCCACGGACAATCAAAAGTAGGTGTTTCTAAGCGAGGAATTTAAAAGAAGGGTTTTTAGTCTGTGTAAGTCAATGGCTAAAATAATTGCCACTCCTGCTTCCATTCTTTTTAATCTCCTCAGACATAAACGCCTCCTTTAATGTTAAGTATGGGTCGATTATAAAGGGGGAGAGATTAAGGGAGGGTTAAAGAAGTTGTGTTCTTCAATGGGTGGCAATTGTTTGAATGAGATTGGATTGGTGTGGTCGGGAATCTGGATTTAGGGGCTTGGCGGATGGCAATCTGTGGCGGGGAACCGGTTCAATAATATTATAAATATTCAAGATCAAAAACTTGACCCCGCGTCAGTTTCGGCTCCCTAAGCCTGACCCCACGATCCCCTTCAAAGGGTTGCGTCCCCGTTTCTCCGTTTATCAAAGCTTGACCTCGCCCCTCCCGAAGCTCTCCCGCTCTTCAAGAACTTTATTGTATATACCGATCTTGTCTGCCGACCTATCCTTCCATATCCCGGAAAGCCCTAAAAACCCCTCTTTATCGAATTTCTCAGCCTCAATTACGGCCTTTACCTTCTCCCCTTTTTTGCGCTCTGCGTTTTTGCTACCACACTAATCCACAATATCCTTGACTAACGCCCCGCTCCTTTGATAAATTTAAAACAAATAAAGGAGGATAAACATGCTGCAACAGACCGAACAACAAAAGATATTAAATATCCTAAAAGAGCTTCCACCTGATAAACTCCATGAGGTAGTTGACTTTGCTGAATACCTGAAAACAAAAGAGATACCGGCAAAGGCAAAGAAGACGCCGCGCCATGTGACAATTCCGACCTTCCATCTCGGTCATATAGAAAAGGGCGCAATTGATAGAGGCGCTCTCTATGGAGAATACCTTGACCGTAAGCTTGCTTGACACCAACATCCTCGTGTACGCCAACAACGAGGACTCTCCATTCCATATCCCATGCAAGGCCCTTGTTGAAAAGGCTATAAACAGCCAAATCAGGGCAGCTATCGCCATACAAAACCTTATTGAGCTTTATGCCGTTATAACCGACAAGAGAAGAGTTGAACATCCTTTATCCCCCTTGAAGGCAAAAGAGCTTATTGATTTCTACAAAGATCAGGAAGCGATACAAGGCATTACCCCCACATCTCAGACCTTCAATACCGTTACAGAACTAATCGCTAAACATAAACCCAAAGCCCAGTCTATCTTTGATTATCTTCTCGCTGCCACCATGATAGACAACGGCGTTTATGAAATTTATACGGCCAACAGCGATCACTTTAAGCCTTTCTCGCCCACAATAAAGACAATAAACCCGCTCAAGAATTAGTTTCCGCAAAAGTCTTTTTGATAATGTCATTCCGGCAGTTTTTAAGCCGGAATCCAGAGGGTTTATTTCAAAATATCAAAATAACAAAGCCTGACCCCACGACCCCACAATGGAATCACCACATTCTAATATTCCTCTCGCCCCAAGCAGGGGATCTCGATGCCCGGATGGGTAGAGGGTGAGGGGCCGATGAATATTCCCCCACTTATTTTAAGAGGGGGCCAGAGGGCGTTAACAATTTTTTGCACCCTTTGCGAGAAATATCATTAAGAAAAGGGCGGCATGGCGGGGAGTGGAAAGGGTTGTAAAATGAGGGGATAAACGATTCCCAAAAATACGAGAAGCGGATATAATCAAGTCAGCCAGTTCTCTATGCGAAGGCCTTCAATCCTTGAAAAATGAAAGGAATTGTTTGTAACGAGAGTTGCCTTATGACTTTTTACAATAAGTATGTCGGTATCAAGACAGTATATCAAAGCTTGACCTCGCCCCGCCCGAAGCTCTCCCGCTCTTCAAGAATTTTATTGTATATACCGATCTCGTCTGCCGACTTATCCTTCCATATCCCGGAAAGCCCTAAAAACCCCTCTTTATCGAATTTCTCAGCCTCAATTACGGCCTTTACCTTCTCCCCTTTTTTGAGGGACAAGGCTTTTACCACCTTTTCAGGGATTGAAAGATGGCCGTCACCAAGAAGCTCGGCTGTAAACGTGGCAGTTGTTCCCATGATATTCCTCCGTTATGCCTTTAAAATACACATTTCACTGTCTTCATAGTATATAGCGGCACATAATGCTGTCAAGGGAAAAAGGGGGGTTAACTTGCCACAATGGAATCACCACATTCTTATATTCCCCTCGCCCCAAGCAGGGGAGAGGGTCAGGGTGAGGGGCCAAAAACCTGCATCGAGGACTCGACCTCAAGCAACAGGCTACAATCTCACTGTGCAGATATCGTCGTACCTGTTCCTTTTGCAATGTACCTTTTACAAAAACGTCGGGTTTCGCGACTTCGCTCTACCCGACCTACCTGGCTTCAAAACTCCTGCATTTCGTCAAGTGATTTCTCTCCCTCAATTACTGGCGCATTAGGCGTGTAGAACTTCCACGCAATTTTGTGCTGCTCCCTAATATTGTGATATACCTCGTCGTTTACTTCGTACTCGATGAAATGAGCCCTAAACGGAACAATGTCAACTGATTCACCCGAAAAGATGCGGTCACTCGACGACGATTCGAGTTGAACATATGGCTTTCTGTCAAAGCTAATTTCGGAGCGGTCGTAGTCGTCATATCTTAGTGGTAGGAACGCGGGGAAGCAGATTTTCAACTTCCAGCCGTCTTGGGCTTCCCTCATAGTGTTCGTATAGGTAACGACGAGCCGGTAGCGATGAACTTTGGCTGTTCTTGACAGAGCCTTGAATCGAACATCGAGGAAGAGCCCGAGCGGTTCTTCTGGGTGGCTCAAGCAGTGTTCCCACCATTGATCGCGATGCGCCTTAAGCTCGTTGGGGGAATACTTTGTTCCAAGTGGATGGCGAGGGTTGAAGTGTCCAGCCTCAGCGTGACATCTAAGGCAAAGGCATATCGCGTTATTGATGGTGTTCTCACCACCATCGGCCTCTTGGTTGATATGATGAACGTTGACGCTTCGGCCACCGAACTCGTGACACACGCAACACCGACGGTGCGATTTGACTAGGGCAAGGTCTCTGACGTCTCTGGGAAATGGCATAGGCTATGCGCTCGAATGGTTGTGAGGTCTTACCAGTGATTCTATAATTTACTCGACTTTATCAGGAATTTTCTGTCAGTGTCAAGCAAACGAAATTGTCATGACCTTCGGTCACAAAGGGGAATGAAAATTAACCCACCCTCACCTTAATCCTCTCCCTGAAGGAGAGGAGATATTTTTCTCCCTCCCTTTCAAGGGGAGGGTCAGGGTGGGGATGGGGTAAAGAGGGTATTTCCAGGTGAAACAATCATTTATCAACAGGTATTTGGAACTATAGGTTGTTCTATTTCTTCTTCCGCCGTTTTGGCGCTTCCGGCGCTGGCAGCATGCTTGTGTACTTGTGGTACAGCTCAAAAAGGAATGCTACCCGTTCGGCATCGGATTTTGTAGGGGCAGGTTTGAAACCTGCCCCTACGTAGGCTGCGTCCACGGCCTTGTCCAGCGCCTGATGCGCCCGCCTGAGATCGGGCGGCATGGCGACAGGGTCATAGAGGTCGGCGAGTGAGGCGTCAGGGTGCGCGGCGCGGGCATCAAGGACGGCCTGGGCCGCCTGCTCGATGGCCGCACGCTGCTTTTCAGTAGGTTCGCTTGGCCAGGGGAAGTTGTTGTAGACTGCTGGAGAATAGCTATAATCGCTTTTAAGTCTACCTGCCACAGTTCGGACCCAGGCCATATGCATGTTCGAGGATAAAACTCCGAGATGGTAAAGGGTCGCTCCTACAACGATTTGAAGTTTATTGCTGGCTATGATTGACGATGATAAAAAAGCGATCGGTATGTATCGGCGGTTCTCAGAAGATACCTCTGGTACAGCCAAGTATGGTTTGTTAGGTTGCCTGTCCTGAGTAAACAACGTAGGATATTCAGCAAACTCACGAACACTTTTTGTAGGACTCTCCAGCCGCGCGGTGCGAACACCGGCAACTCTTGCACGAACAAGCGGTAGCGCCTTTAATTCGGTCGGACTAATCTGTTTGAGCCACAGACACCATCGAGTCGTTCCCTGCATCAATTCTTCGCCGCCCATGTATTGATGAATCCATTTCTTTGCACCAGGTTCTTTACTGAGCAACTCCTTCTGTTGTTCCTCATCCAGAATAAGGAAACCACCATCAGTCGGTTGACTGCCTTTCTTCATTTGTGGATTGCCCTGTAGTGGGTCAGTACGAGAAGGAAGCAGCATATCAGGCGCATCCACAAGATATGGATTAATATTATTTGCTGCGCGCGCATGAGGTTCAGCATTTATATCGCTATAATCAAAGATAGTTTTCCGAGCGGTATCGTGCAATGCAAATCCAATGATGACGCAATGAACAGCTGCTTGTCCACGAGCTTCATTACTCCATCGGAACGTCCTATGCGCAAAATGGATTCGTACCCCGAGCCGTAGGAGTTCTGCCCACATAATTCCTACCTGCTCCCCTTGTGAGATGGAATTTGTTGAAACAAATGCCATCTTGACCCGCTCACGTGGGTGTGCCGGCATATTAGGAAGATTATCGAGTAGTCCGGCTATCCGATCATCGCCTTTCACATACTTGACTGCCTTCAGATACCAGGCCGTAACATAGTCCAGCCTTCCAAAACGGCCTTCGCTGCCCCACACCGCTGTCATATCAGCAGCTTGCTCAGAGTTGCGCCATTGATGACCCACAAACGGCGGATTGCCGAGGATATAATCAACCTGCTCAGCTGAGATGACATTGTTCCAGTCCATCCGCAGCGCATTTCCGCAGTGTATTGACGCCGATTGGGTAAGCGGCAGGCGGCGGTAATACTGGCCGAACTCCTCGGACACCAGCATGTTCATCTGGTGGTCCGTCAGCCATAGCGCTACCTGGGCGATCTGTGCCGGGAACTCCTCGACCTCTATGCCGTAAAACTGGTTAACATTGACCTGCACGAGTTGGAAGATATCAAGGTGCATCTGTCCCGTTCCACTGGCGGCGCGGAGAATTTCGAGTTCAAGGAGCCGCAGTTCCCTATACGCGATAACAAGAAAGTTTCCGCACCCGCACGCGGGATCGAAGAACTTCAAGCGGGATATCTTTTTCAGCAGTTCAAAGAGCTTCTTGTTGCTGCGTTTTGCTGCATGATACTCGGCCCATAGTTCGTCTAAGAACAACGGCTTGATGAGCTTGAGGATGTTCTCTTCGCTGGTATAGTGCGCACCGAGGTTGCGGCGGCGGGCCGAACCGTCCTCGTCCATGACGCACTGAAACAATGCCCCGAAAATGGCGGGCGAGATGCGTCCCCAGTCGAGCGCGCAGCAGTCCAGAAGCATTTCGCGCATGGTCCTGTCACAAGACGAAATCGGCAGCGTTTCTTCAAAGAGCCGCCCGTTCACATAAGGGAAGGCGGCAAGGGTCTCATCCAGGTTGTTTTGACGCCTCTGCTCGTGTGTGTTCAGCACCTGGAAGAGAAGGGAAAGTTGCGGTCCGAGATCGGAGCCGTCTTCGCGTGTGGAGTTTTCGATAAAATCCTTGAACGATCCCTTCGGTTCAAAGAGTGTAGTATCTTCGGCAAAGAGGCAGAAGAGCAGTCGCACCAGCAGCACTTCCAGCGTATGGCCGTCATAACCGGAGGCGCGCAAACGGTCATGGAGCCTCCCCATGCGCTCGGCGGCCTTGATGTTGACCGGGTCCTGAGCCTCGATGCGCTGGGTGGTATAGCCGGCTATGAAACCAAAAAGTTTGATATGGCGATAAAGGTCTTTGAGTTTGAACTCTGTGGGAGTGTTGGTTTCCAGGTCATAGAGCCGGATACGCGCAAAATCGGATACTATGACATAGCGAGGGAGGTCGCGTTCGGAGAGGCCGTCAAAATATTCCAGCGCCTGTTTATATGCAGAGTCGAGATCACGGCCAAGGGACTTGTGCTCCGCTATCAAGGTGCCGCGCCACAAGAGGTCTATAAATCCGCCCTTCCCGCCTTTCTCCTTGTACTGCGCCTGTGCGCGGCGCACAGGCTCCTCAAAGCTCGCAAGCCTTTTTCTGGACACGCCGAAGACATTAAAGAACTCGTTCCAGAAGGTCTGGGCCTCGGCCTTTTCGGCGCGTTCACCTTCCCACTCGCGTGAAAAAGCAAGCGCCCGATCTTTGATTTCATTTAACGATAATGGCATAAGTTGAGGTTTTTAAAAATAATGCCTGATAATATCTTTTTAAGCTCATTGCAGTCAAGTATTGAAATAAGAGTGGAAAATGGAAACACAGGAAGTGGATAGTAGAGCGGCCCGGAAGGCTGCCATTCATGAGTTGGTCATGCTACTTCAAAATAAATCACCGGATGAGATAAGGTTTACGGCTTCTATCTTAAGGCAGGTGCTGGAGAGGGGGGAAGGGACGAGATAAAAGCTGATATTAATGCAACCTAGTCTTCGTGTGCAAAATAGTAAGGCCTATGACCTCATCATCTCTGTATCTGACTATTACATCATCTTCAAGTAGTTCGCTGTCTGTCGCGGCTTGGGGCCGATCAAAGTTAACGTACAAGACATCGGCTTCTTCATCATAATCCATCCATATATGCTTTGCCTTAAGTTTCATCAGATGAGGCATGGCAGTCATAACCTCTGACATGATATTGTTGACTGCTAATCCCTTTTCCATAGAATCCCCCGCTTTTTTACCTGCTCTATTCTTGACGTAAAGAAGGCAGTTATTATAAAACCATCGTTATCAGCCACTTCTTTATAAACAACCAGAAGGTATTTCCCGTCATCAAACCGCTTTACAGCTATCAATTCATCCTGGTGTCCTTTAACAACGAACTCGGGCGATTCAACAGTCTCAAGGACATCATAAAAATGTCCGGCAAGTTCAATATGGTTTTCTACTATGTGCCGCCATCGTTCATTGCCGAGTCTTATCGGGACGCCATTTACTGACAGCGCCTTTTCCGGCGTCCTCACCTGACGATCTCTTTTTTGACAGCTTGAAATGCCACGTTATCCCACCTAATGACTAAACCTGTATCACATTTAACAAAAAAACATCATCAAGTCAATAAAAAAGCCGAAGCGAAGGCTTGGCGATGAAGTGTATGAACTGTTTATGTTTGAAGAAGCGCCTCGAAGGTCTGAACGGAAGGCCGCCATTCAGGAGCTTGTATTACTCATGCATGACAAATCACCGGACGATATAAGATTTACGGCTTCTATTTTAAGGCAGGTGTTGGAGAGGGGGAGGAAACATTAAGCGCTCGTATAACCTAATTCGGCAGGGCCTATCATTTCGCAGGTCGGTTGACCCGGATTAGCTGGTTGGAAAGATTGGAGTTAAGCCCGATTGCATCGTGTATCCTTTTAGCCTGACCTGCAAAATCGGGGTCAAATGTGCATACAATAATGCCTTCATGTTGCGGCTTATCATTATGCAAGCTAACAAAATGCCTGCGGTTCAAGGTTAGCACACATCTTCCCTCCGAAGCCGCAAATGAAAGAACCTCCTCATCGGAAAGCAATTGACCTGTTCTAACTGTTCCCTGGATGGTCAAAACATCATGGCCAAGTTCCCTTAGATATTTGACCACCGGAAAGGGAAAGTTTTCGTTAGAGTACAGCTTAGCCATATTTCAGGCTTCCTCGTTCGCCTTGATCTGTCGGTCTATCTCTTCATGGTGTGCGCGATAGTATGCCCAGGCATTTGCCAGGTCTTCAGCCCGCAAGGTTGGATAGGAGGTCAGGAGTTCCGCCTCGCTGATCCCCAGTTTCCGGGCCTGAACCAGAAGCCATACCGGAATTCTCGTCCGAACAATACACGGCTCTCCGCCACAAACACCTTCTATGCTGTCAATGTCAGGGAACGCATCTCCCAGATCATTAACGACCCATTGAAGCACCTGGGCTTTTTCAGCCCGATTCATTGTGGAAATAAGCTTTTCTGCCTCTTGCAATGCACTCATTTAATATCTCCGACCTAAAATACACCGTGATTATATCATTTTGCTGGCATATTGCAAGAATATAAGGCAAACAGGCCCCATACCTCAAGACCTTGGAGCATATCGCCGAATGCCTTGGCGTTGAGGTATATGAACTGTTCATGTTTGAGGAAGGGAACGTAAGGCCGCCTTTCAGGAGCTTGTATTGCTTTTACAGGGTCAATCGCTTGATGACATAAGGTTTACGGCTTCGATTTTGAGACAGGTGTTGGAGAGTGGGAAGGGGAAATAGCTAAAGTATATTTTACATGTGAACCGACTTGCCTTTCATCTGCTTAACTTCTCTCGATGTTTCCAATAAGACATCAGCCAAGGCGTTGACAGTGCCTTTGAGCTCTACCATATCAGTCTTAATCTCCGAAATATCGGCCTAAAGCCTCTGTTGTCCTTCTTTAAGATGAGCAGCATCATCTTTAAGCTCTCCAACGTCCTTTTTAAGGCCACCGATGTCGGCTTTGATGTCCAAAAGGATATTTATGACTCTTTCTTCCATGCAGTTGTTTATATCCCGACATTGTATATACGTCAAGCTTTTCTCACTGTAGCTTACCCTCACTTGAATAAACACCAAGGCTCCCCGGAGATATTATGCTTTCCTGTATTTCAGAATCATCAGCGACGTCCTCGTATTCCAGGACAACTATCCCCCTCTTGACCATTATTTTGTATATGATCCTGGAGCGGTTCTCCACGTACCTTGAATTCCCTAATGGATTAAATCTCCTCGGATTCGGAAGGACGGCCGCAAGCCTTGCGGCCTCTTCAGGATTTAAGCCAGATGCCGGCTTCCCGTAATAATGTCTGGAGGCGGCCTCTATCCCGAATATCCCCTCCCCCCATTCGGCAACATTCAGATACAGCTCGAGTATTCTTTTTTTGGAAAGGCTCCTCTCTATTCTCCAGGTAAGGATCGCCTCTTTTACCTTTCTTGCAGGATTTTTGGCTGGACTTAGATAGAGGTTTTTAGCGAGCTGCTGGCTTATGGTGCTTCCGCCGAACTTGAATTTCTTCTGTTTTATATCCCTCTCAACGGCCTTCTGAAGAGCATCGAAATCAAAACCCTCATGGGACCAGAACTTGTCATCCTCCGCAATCAGGACGGCCTTCATAAGATAAGGTGATATACGAGAAAGGGGAACCCATGCCTGCCTTATTTTTATCTTTTTCCCTTTCCTCTCCCATTCCCTTTCCCGGTATTCCATAAAAGAGGTCTTCTTGGGGTTCTCTTTTTTAAGCTTCGAAACATTAGGATATAGAAGATAGAAGCCGAGAAACAGAACGATTACAGAAAAAAGGAACAGTATGATTGTTTTAAGTCTTATCTTTCTCATTTTATAACTTACAGCTTCGCCCATCTCTGCCAGGCATAAAACCCGCAGTATTTAAAGTATTCATTCAAAATAAGCTTCGAGCTTTTAAGGTGTTTCCACCACTCGCCCCTGAAATTTGGCCCCTTAACAGGATGCCTGTAGATCTTCACATCCCCATCCATGACCTTGCTGAAGATAGTATAGGCCCTTTTCATGTGGTAGTTGGAGGTCACAAGGACCATTGATTTAAAACCCTTATCATCGACAATCCTTTTCACATTGACCGCATTGTCAACCGTACTTCTCGACTCTACATCGAGAAGAATCCTGGAGGTGTCTACAGTAGCCTTCAAGTCCTTGCCTGGGAATATCTCAATAAGCCTACTACTGCCCTCGACGCCAGATATTACGAGATACCCTCCCTTCCCCTCCTTAAACAGATTAAACCCCTCTTCCGCCCTCCCAAAACCCCCTGTCAGGACAACAATGGCATCGGCATAAGATACCTCATCAGCAGGCGAACCCAAGCCTCTCAGAAAAAGTAAAAAGGACAAGGATACGGCCGCCAGCATAGCTATAGCAATCGACAACAATGTAATCCCTTTTTTATTCAACGCTATTTATCTCCTGCGATAAAAATGCTTGCAAAAAACCATGCTTCATGGTAAAAGGTTTATTTCAACTCAACTCGGAGGTATTAACCATGTCAAGAGCATGTGACATCTGCGGCAAGGGACCGGTTTTCGGCCACAATGTTAGCCACGCAAACAATAAGACCAGGAAGGTCTGGTATCCCAACGTACAGAAGGTAAAGGTCATCCAGAACGGTACAGTCCGGAAGACTAAGGTTTGCACCCGCTGCATCCGCACAGGGTCAGTGGTCAAGGCTGTCTAAGAGCCTGCCACTGCAACGGCATCAATCTCAATCCTTACATCTCTCGGAAGACGGCTGACCTCGACTGTGGCCCTGGCAGGCGGATTCACAGGGAAAAATCCCGCATAGCACTCGTTGAACTTCGGGAAATCCGCCATATCCTTCAGGTATACCGTCGTCTTCACAACGCCTTCCAGGGATGAACCGGCAGCCTCAAGCACTCCAGCGATATTCTTCAATACCCTCTCGGTCTGAACATCTATGTCGCCAGTTACGACAATTCCCGTTTCCGGCTCAAGCGGGATCTGGCCTGAAACGAATATGAAACCTCCGGCCTTTACCCCCTGCGAATAAGGGCCAATAGCCTTCGGCGCCTTGTCAGTTATTATAATCTCTTTTTTCATTAAATTTCCTCCAAATGGTGGGCACAGCCCACCCTACTCGAAACTGACGATTGGCCACTGACCACTGCTTCTTACGCCCTCAGCCTCTCCACCTTTAACACACCCTTGACCCGGCTAAGTGACGCCATAACCCTCTGAAGCTGTTCAACGCTCCCTACCTCAAGCTCAAAGACGCTTATGGCCTTCTTGTCCTCAGTGGTCCTTATCTGGGCGCTTGTTATATTAGCCTCCGCAGAGGTTATGGTTGAACTCATGTCGGCCAGGAGTCCCTTTTTATCAACGCAAACAACCTCTATCTTTGCAGGCCTGGATCCGGCAGCCTTACTGTCCCACTGTACATCTACCTTCCTTTCAGGGTCTATATCCTTAGCCAGAAGGCATTCCACTCTATGTACTGTAACCCCTCTCCCTCTCGTTATGAACCCTATTACCTTGTCTCCCGGAAGAGGGTTGCAGCAGTTGGCAAACCTGACCAAGACATCCTCCAACCCTTGGATCTTTATGGCGCTTTCCGGCTTCTTCCTGAATCTGCTGATAACACTGGCCAGTCCCAATTTAGGTTTCTGTTGAAATTCGGCAAGTCTGTCCTTTGGAACTATGCGGGACAACACATTATGAACCGGGAGCTTCCCATATCCTACCCTGGCGTAAAGGTCTTCAGCAGAAGGGATACTCAAATCCGCCACGACCTTTCCGATGTCCTCATTTCTTAACTCAAAGGAATACTTCTTAAGTTCCTTTTCTATCATCTCCCTTCCCAGAGAAATGCTCCTCTCCCGCTCCTCGGTATTTATCCACTGCCTGATCCTGGCCTTGGCCTTGGGAGTAACTACGAACTTTAACGAATCCTTGCTGGGATGGTGTGTAGGGGATGTTAGTATTTCGAGCGTGTCGCCGTTTCTTAGCTGATACTTCAGAGGGACTATCCTTCCGTTGACCTTTGCCCCGACGCACCTGTGGCCTATGTCGGAATGGATGTTATATGCAAAATCAAGTGGGGTTGCACCCCTGGGCAGCTCCTTTACTTCGCCTTTTGGGGTAAATACGTAGACCTCCTCAGAAAACAGGTCCACTTTTACCGTTTCCATGAATTCACCAGGGTCCTTCAGGTCTCTCTGCCACTCAAGAAGCTGCCTGAGCCAAGAAAACCTCTTGTCGTCTTTCTGACTGAAGGCCTTGTCTTCCTTATATTTCCAATGGGCAGCAATCCCGTCCTCGGCAACCCTGTGCATCTCCCTGGTCCTTATCTGCACCTCAACCCTCTCGCCGTTCGGAGCTATAACGGTAGTATGCAGCGATTGATACCCATTAGCCTTGGAGATTGCTATGAAGTCCTTAAAACGACCGGGGACAGGCTTCCAAAGAGAATGTATCATACCGAGAGAGCCATAACAGTCCTTTACGGAGTCCACCTTGATTCTAAAGGCCATGATGTCGTTTAGCTGGTCGAGATCAATATGCTCTCCACTCACCTTCTTGCTTATACCGTAAATATGTTTTGGTCTCCCTGTTACCTCGCCCTGGATACCATTCTTCTCCATCTCCGTTTGGATAACGGACTTGAAGTCAGTTATAAACTTTTCTCTTTCAGCCCACTTCTCCGACACCATCCGGGAGATTTTATTGAAGAGGTCCGGCTTTAAATACCTTAAAGAAAGGTCCTCAAGTTCGGACTTCACCCATCCTATGCCGAGCCTGTTGGCTATTGGGGCGTATATGTCGTGGGTTTCCTGGGAGATGGAAAGCTGTTTCTCCCGTGATAGGTGCTCCAGGGTCCTCATGTTGTGTAACCTGTCGGCAAGCTTGACCAGGATGACCCTTATGTCCTTTCCCATGGCCAGGACCATCTTCCTGAAGTTCTCGGCCTGTTTTTCTTCAGAGGTGGCAAAGGCAATTTTTCCTATCTTTGTCACGCCGTCAACCATGTCGGCCACCTCAGGGCCAAAAAACTCCCTGATCTCCTCAATAGTGGCAAAGGTATCCTCCACCGTATCATGAAGCAGTCCTGTTGCAATTGTTTGAGGGTCAAGCTTAAGCTCAGCCAGAAGCATCGCCACTTCTATGGGGTGGTTGAGGTAAGGCTCACCGGAAAGACGCAGCTGTCCCTTGTGTACCTTGGCTGAAAAAATATAGGCCTTCTTTATGATGTCAAGGTCGCCTGTGGGATTATAGGTAGAAACCCTTTCTATGATATCGTCAAGCCTTATCATTTTTTTATGATAGCTTAAAAATGGTGGGAAATCAACATCCGAGAGGAAGCAATCCTAATATTGACAGGGAAATCGGTTTTAGAAGGTCGGTACTTTGGAGGAGGATTTTCCGAATTCTGTTTCCGTTAATTTCTCAACATGGAAATACAACAGCTTTTTTCGCTATCTGTCTGGCTCATACCTCCCCCGCCTCTACAACCACATTAAAGTCAACTCCAAGGGCCTCAAAATGTCTTCTGCCGCACCTGATCTTATCCGCCTCACTGTTACGTAGTTTCTCAAAGTCTCTTGTTCCCTTGGTTTCCCTTACAAGGTAAATGGTTTCATCATTGTGTTTAACAACGGCCCAGTCCGGGTTGTATTCTCCTATCGGTGTTTCAACCCTGAACCAGCCTGGAAGCTTTACGAACAGCTTTATATCCTCCCTCTTATCCAGTTCTTGCGCAAATCTCCTTTCTATGTCGCTGTCGTATACTACAGCATCATAGATGGAATTCTTCACCTCCAGCCTATTGTTCAGGTAGCTCAAGACCTCTTTATCTTCAAACAGGCGCATACTCCATTCCTGTTCGGCAATCTTTTCGTACTTGATGCCGTCAATCATAAGTCTGTGCAACTCCCGGTTCATAATGGCTGCCGTTGCATCCATGAACCGCTGGGGGTTGACAGCAAACTCATCAAGCCGCCCGCTTCCGGTCAGTATCCTAACAAGGGTCTTTCTGGTTAGCTCCGTTTCTTTTTGCAGGTAAGCGATAGCGTCCGGCAATGTCCCTATGTAGTCCAGCTTTATTTCATTCCCTCTGATATGGCTGGTTGTAACTCCCTTGTTTTCCAGGTTTAAGAGGTCTTCCCTGTAAGACACCTTCACAGGCTCGATCTTTTCCATCTTCTTTATGGCCTTGACTGTATTGACCATGAGTTCATCAGTGGAATACTTCACCTCATAGGTGGTCTTGTGCTTGATCTTGTTCCAGAGCCGTTCAAATTCCGGGTCGAGGAAAACATGCTTGTTGATGCGTAAGCGCTTAGGTTCCTCATCCTTCTTGATATGACGGTCAAGCTGGTATGATTGAAGAACGGCCATTACTTCTTCTTCGATGTCCTTCAGCTCGCCGGACAGGCCTAATGTAAAGCCTTCTTTCTGTGGATTAAAGGAAGGTTGAATCTTTCCGCCTCCATCAATAAATCCCTTTGCAACCAGCTCCGCCCAAATCCTTTCAGACTGTTCCCTGCCGATAAGCTCTTCCCGGTCTTCTATGACACGGGCGATCCTGGCAAATCCGATCATAGGAATTTTGCCGAAGGTAACGCCGCAGTCCTTCTCATATTCTGTCTGCAAGCCCGAAGCAAATTCTGCATAGCTTTCGGTTGCTATAACTGTCAGCTTATTAATATTGTCATCAAAGACCCTCTCGCCGTTCTGATTCACCGGAAGTCTTAGGCCCCTCCCTAGGGTCTGCCGCCTTTCCGTCTCAACCCTCATCTCTCTAAGGTTACATATCTGAAAGACGTTTGGATTGTCCCAGCCTTCTCTTAATGCTGAGTGGGAGAAGATGTATTTCAGCGGCTCCTCCAGAGAAAGAAGCTGCTCTTTGTTTCTCATGATCTTTGCATAGGTATCGTCGTCCGCCTGCGTTGCTCCGTTGGTGTCTTTGATGACCCCTTTTTTGTCCTGCGAAAAATACCCGTCGTGTATCTTATCAACCGGGTGGGTATCAAGTCCCAAGTATTGCGGCATCTTTAACAAGTCGAGATAATGCCGTTCAAATAACTCTGCAAAAGTCCCCTTCTTAGGTTGTCCCGACTCGTCGTAAGTACGGTAATTAGCCACTCTGTCAATGAAGAAAAGGGAGAGGACCTTTATACCCTTGTCCTTTAGCTGCAACTCCTTTTCCAGATGCTTTTTTATCGTGTTCCTGATCTGAATTTCCATCAGGTCTTCTTGGATTCCTCCGCGCTCCTGCCCCTGGTAGATGCGTCCTGTATTAAAGTCAATGAACTCATTTCCAGGCTCAGCGCTTATGTCCAGCACCTCAAAGCCGTGCCGATAAGCCTCCCTTTCATTGGAAAGAGTAAATAAATCAGCGCTCTGTTTTACCCAAATATCCTTTTCATTCACCCCACTCTTGGTCTGAACATGTATCTTGACCCTGGCGCGGATTCCGTTTTTGTTGTCTACCGCCAATAGCTTCACGTATGCATTATTCTGGGCATTCTCCCCTGTCACGGAGGCAACCACAATCTGCTTCACAAGGCGCAGGCCATACGCCTTGATTGGATCCAGCTTATAGACCAGGTTGTAGGGGTTCTTATGGGTTGCGGAATAACGGAAGATGCATAAGGGATTGAGCGATTTAATGGCATCCTGAGATTTAGGGGTACTGTCCACACTCTGAGGCTCGTCAATTATTACTATCGGGTTTGTTGCCTGGACAAATTCAATAGGCTTGCGGCCTGACAACCTGTCATTCTCCTTGAATATCACGTTGCTCTTCTTCTCGTCTTCACTGTCCGAGAAGTCCTTGCGGAAGGCGTCAATGTTTATCACCATTATCTGAATCTGATTGCTTGTTGCAAACTGCCTCAACCTGTTGGCCTTCTTGGAATCATATACGAAGTGTTCAAATTCGATATTGTTGTAAAGGGCCTTGAAGTGGTCCCCGGTAATCTCTATGTTCTTCAGAGCGCCTTCCCTTATGGCCACGCTTGGCACCACAATTATAAACTTCTTAAAACCGTATTTAAGGCTCAGTTCAAAGATAGTGCGCAGGTAAACGTAAGTCTTGCCTGTCCCCGTCTCCATCTCCACAGAAAAGTTCAGGCCGTTCTTTTTAAACTCATTTTCAGGGATATGGTCAAGGTCGTAACGCTCCTGGACAGCTCTAAGATTCTTGAGCAAGGCTTCTTCATTCAAAACAAGATTGTTCCCAAGCCCAAGTTCCGTCTGTATCCGGCTGCCCATGAAGTCATGCTGCTCTATGATGGTAAAATCCCCTTTTTCAATGGGCTGACCATCAAACAGTTGCACTATGCTGTGAACCGCGTCTATCTGATATTGCTGGGTGCTGTCGAATTTTATCTTCACAACTTTACCTCTTCAGTGTGCGGGGGAGCATATATAAAAATGGCAATGCCCGTCCATAATCGAGTTCATAAAAATTCACCCCCAGATTCAGGTTGCGGTAATACTCCTGTTGTCGTTCCCTGTAGTATTTTTCCGAAGGCAGAGTCCAGAGTTTATCTCCGAGATGGGCGATCAGAAACCACTTTTCCAGCAGCCGGGCCATTCTGCCGTTGCCGTCGGCAAAGGGGTGAATATGAACGAACTGCAGATGGATGAAGGCTGCATAATATAAAATCTCTGCCGGATTCATTTTTTGATGGAGAAGGCCGGTAATTTCCTTGAAAAAAAGGGTCATTTCGCCTTCCAGATGTTCAGGCTCTACTGCAAGGTAGACCAACCCTTTCTCGCTGAATACGCCAGTCCGCTCCTGCCTGTAACGTCCGCGTTTAGATTTGATCAGCAGCGTCTGCGACAGGAGCCGATGGGCCTTTAAAAGAGAGTCCTCCGTCAGGGGATGCTGTCGGCAGAACTCATACGCCCGGATAAGGTTTTCAATCTCTTCAATCTCTTTGGTTGGTTTTGAGGGTTTTTTGGCCATTCGCCAATTCATGTAAGAGTTGAGGTCAACAGTGTTTCCCTCGATATTGGATGAAAAGACGGCGGAGGCCGCAATGCTATATCCAAAATCGTAATCTTGCTGCGAAAGAAAAGGGTAGTTGCTGTAATCCAGCAGAACCTCTTCCCCTATTTTCTCGATATATTCAGAAATATGCTGAGACATATCCACTGTTACACCGTCCTGAAAACAACGTTTTTGCTCTTCATTATCTGCACTGCATTTGTCTTCAACTGGTCATTATCCTGAAACCCTTCATCCAGACATATCACCCGGCTTGGCTTCCTTTCGGCCATTGCCTTAATCACCTCGTTTGTCAGATGCTTATCAAGGCAGATAAGCAGTTCCCCTTCCGCAATGCTGTAAACTGTCTTGCCCTCCAACGTCAGCTTTTCGATGGGCGTTGTAAGCTCAAACCCGGACTTTAAAAGCAGTTCAAAGAGAATGGCCTCCTGAGAAGCCTCTGCTGAGATATGGCTGGTATGAAGCTCCAACTGTCGGCCAAGGGCCTCCGGGGTCTTTTCCACGTTGGAATCCCAGATGTTGAAGTTAGATTTGGAAAGTTTGAAGACCTTGAAGCCCAGGTCAAGCGAGGAAATATCTCCTTTGAACATATCGGTCTTTTCCGAATGTTCCTCTTTAATCTTCTTGATAACCATACGGAGGCGCTCTTTGCCAATATCGGCTATGGTTTTGTAGCCTGCTTTGTAGGCTTCACTGTCTTCGGTGCAGGGCTCAGGGAGCTGTACCAGTATGAATTTTGTCTTTTTTGGGCACTCCTGATTCAGACGGAGTACTGCCTCCCCTGTCGTTGACGAACCAGCAAAAAAATCCAGCGCTATATCTTCTTCAGTAGCTTCCACCCCTTCTACCCGAATTGACAGAAGTTGCTTCAGAAGAGAGACCGGCTTCGGAAAAGGAAAAACGTCGCGGTCGAAATATTTTTGGAAGTCCTTAGTACCTTCTTGGGTATAAGGGCCAATCATTACTGAAGTCGGCTTGCCCGACTTCTCTTCTCCATCCTCGTCATAAAGATATCCCTTAAATCTAACACTCCAGCTGTTGTCCTTCTCATTATGATTGAAAACAAGTTTGTTCTGTTGTTGCGCACGCTCCACTCGTTCCCGTGACCAGAGCCATTGCTTTCTCGGCCAAATCTCATTCCCCTCGTGGAAAATCGGGAATCTAAGATTAGCTCGCTCATCCATGCTGGTAGTATCAAGTGGCCATGTTGCGAAAGGCCCTAATTGATCAAAGTACTCATCTTTCTTGTTATACATGGCCTTTGTCTTTTCGGACATGGGAGCCGCTATATCCCAAGTTGGACTAATTGACTTAGCGTAACAAAGTACGTATTCATGAAGTCTAATAAATCCCTTGCTCTTTGCCCCTGCGCCAGTTTTTTTCTGCCACACCAGTTCAGCGATGAAATTTTCTTCCCCAAAAACCTCATTACAAATTGTCCGCAGGTTCAGCACCGCGTTATCATCAATAGAAATGAAAATCACCCCGTCTTCTCTCAGCAGGTTTTTTGCCAGAAACAGCCTTGGATACATCATATTCAGCCATTTGCTGTGGAAGCGTCCATCTGTTTCGGTGTTGGTAGCGAACTTGCGGCCTTCCGCGTCCACCTGTCCAGTGTAGGCAAGATATGTATCAAGGTTCTCTGTGTAGTTGTCGGGATAAATGAAGTCGTTCCCTGTATTATACGGCGGGTCTATGTAGATCATCTTGATCTTGCCGAGGTAGGATTTTTGCAGCAGCTTCAGCGCCTCCAGATTATCGCCTTCTATAAACAGGTTTTGCGTGGTATCAAAATCAACGCTCTCCTCACGGGCAGGGACAAGGGTTGCGATGCTTGGCTGCTGGATGGTCCTGAAACAATCGGCCTTTCCCGGCCAGTTCATGCCATAGCGTTCCTTCCCGGCGTCTATCTGCTCTCCAAGGGTGCGGCGGAGCCTGTCCCAATCTATCTTATTCCCTTCCGTAAACGCTTCAGGGAAAAGCTCTTTCAGCTTTTCAATCTGGTGCTCCTTTATGTCCATAGAAGTCAGGTCCAGTTTTTCTATCTCTGCCATTTTTACATCTCCTCATGCCTATTGTCGCTTCTGTCGGACATCCAGAAAACTCCTATGGATTCCCGCCTAAAAACTGCGGGAATGACACCCCCTTTTGTCGCCCGGAACACCTATTACTTCATTCCTCCAACTGCTTTTTAAGTTCTTCTTTACTTGGCAGATACAACTGGTATTTCTGGGCAAAAATCTGCTCATTGTCTTCAGGCAAGGTTATTTCAACCAATGCCTTGTGCTTATCTTTGCATAGAATGATGCCGATAGTCTTGTTTTCATCCGCAGATTTCACATAGCGGTCGTAATAATTGACATACATCTGCATCTGTCCCAGATCCTGATGTTTAAGCTTGCCGATCTTCAGGTCAATGAGCACGAAGCATTTAAGCAGGCGGTTGTAGAATACCAGATCAACATAATAATGCTCCTCATCAAAAGAAAATCTGACCTGTCTCCCCGCAAAAAGAAACCCTTTGCCCAATTCCAGCATGAAGTGTTCTATCCTGTTGATAATTGCGGATTCAAGATCGTTTTCCGAGTAGGCGCTCTCTTCCTTTATGCCCAGGAATTCTAAAACATACGGTTCTTTAATGACATCCTGCGCTGTTGCAAGGATATGCCCTTTTTCACTGAGATCATTAACCTTCTTTTTATCCCGGCTTAATACCAGCCGTTCGTATAGAGAACTATTAAACTGACGCTCCAACTCTCTAACTGACCAGTTCTGACTGGCTGCTTCTATCTCATAAAAGCGCCGCTCTTCCTCATTGGCTATCCTTATCAGAAGGAGATAGTGCGACCAGCCAAGGGGTAAGGCCTGCGCTGAGATACGAGACACTGTCTCGGATTTCGCAGACAGTGTTTGCGAAATCTTTGGGGCATACGATAGGTAAAACTTTCTCATATTTTCAAGGTTTCTCTCGGAAAATCCTTTGCCGAATTCCCTTGTAAGATCAAGACTAAGATTCTTCAGGGTCTCCTTGGCATAGTCAGCCCGTACTTTTCCCTGCTGTTCGTCCACCACTATCATTCTGCCTATTTCAAAATAGGTCATCACCATGGCGGAGTTGATATTCCTGACAACGGCTTTTCTCGCATCGTTCAGAAGAGTCTTAATATTCTCGAACAGTTTCCGATGTGATTGAACCGGTATTTTTTTTGTCATAGTTCAGACGACCCTTTCGACATAGACTGTTCCCATATTTCAGGCATAAAAAAACCCGCCGGGGTGCGCATCGTTTATCACGAGAGGCGTGGCAGGTGTTGTTGATGCTAAACTATAACAGTCGCTTACCTGTGTCAAGTTTTTTGGTAACTGTTTTTTCATCTTCTAAATCACCATTGCATTTAATTTGTCATGCCCGAAGCCTACTGTCGGGCATCCGGTTATTAGACTCTCACGCTAACGTCCATCTAATCAAAAAGAGCTGTTCTTCCTTTATCTCCTGACTGAGCTTCTTTTCAATCTCATCAATCAGGCCGTCCTTGCTCTTTTCAATCTCCTTTGCTGCCCCATCGTATTCTCTCCAGGCCTCGTCTCTTTGGGCCTCCAGTTTACGCCTTTCCTTCTCCAACTTCAACTTTTCAGGCAGATTTGGGGCAAGACGGGCCTGCTTCTTTATTTCCTTGATCTGGTCGTCCAACTCCTTCAGGGTGATTTTCAGCGAATTCCTGCGGTCTTCTCCCCACTTATCCAGCTTTTCCAGCTCTTGCTCAAAGTAATCGGCATTCCGGGTGTTTATATCGCTCAATATGACGTTCTTCTGGGACGCAAGGTTATCTTTCAGGCTTTTATTATCGGTATTCGTGATTTGAATATCTGCGCCCCTTTCGGCAGCAGACAGTGAGAACAAGCGGCGGCATTGCTCCGTATCCAATGCCAGGCCACCGGAGGCGAACCCGCTCAGCAGGACATAATCTTCTGTTTCAAAAGAAGAGACGGAGAGCACCTGTGCCATTAACCAGCCTGACTTACCGACAAGCGGTTCAAGTATGGAAATCTTCTTTGGCGTACCTGAATAATCGAAGACCAACTCCTTTTCGGGCAAACTGTATTCTTTACACCGGGCGATAATACCCTGTGCCAATGGGTGGCTTATGCGGTACACGTTGGACTCGTCAATATTCTTTCCTATGCGATAAGGGCCTGGGTGTATTTGTGTGTCCGGGAACGGGTTGCGTTTGAGGCTGAAAGAATGTTCATCACTTGCAAAATCTGCATCGTTGCCGAGATAGAAGCGGGTAATGCTCCAGAGCCAGTTTTCATACTTTGACAGGTAAGCCTTGCTCTCTTCCAGGTTGATACGGAGCTTTTCGTGAACTTCCTCGTCAAAGTTCTCAAGCAACTGCGTCCTGGTCTGCTTCATGGTGTCCGATATCTGCCCCTCAAGCTCAGACTGTAATTCGTTAAAGGCCGTTTCTATCTGTTCAGAGGTGCGACACTCCTGGTATATCCTTGCGATCCTCTTTTCAAAATCCACACCGCTTTCTATGCTTCCCAAGACCTCATCACTGGAACCGAACACGCCATTGAACAGGTTGAACTTCTCGTTAAGCAACTGATAGACCCTCTGGTCTGCGGCGTTGGCCTTGTTCAGGAAGTTCACAACAACCACATCGAACTCCTGGCCGTAACGGTGGCAACGGCCAATGCGCTGCTCTATCCGCTGCGGATTCCATGGAAGGTCGTAATTGACCACCAGGGAGCAGAACTGAAGGTTAATCCCTTCCGCTGCTGCCTCGGTGGCAATCATTACGGTTGCTTCCTCACGGAAGTAATCCACAATGGCCGCCCTCATATCCGCTGTCTTTGAGCCGGATACCCTGTCTGTGCCCTTGTGTCGTTCTATCCAGTTCTTGTTAATCTCCCTTGATTTTGGATCGTTGTTTGAACCGTTGAAAAGAACGACCTTCCCGGCATATCCCCTTTCTTCAAGGGTTTTCCGCAGATACTCCTGGGTGCGGGTGCTCTCGGTAAAGATAATTGCCTTGCGCTTAGCGCCCAGTCTTTCAAGCTCCGTAAAACCCCTCTCAAGGGCAGTAATCAGCTTTTCACCCTTTGAGTTCTTGCTAATGGATTTTGCCAGTTTCTCGAACTCATTCAGGGAACTTATCTCGGCCTTAATATTTTCAATGTCATGCTCTGTGTATTTTGGCTCTTCTCCCGCCTCCTCACCGTCTTCTTCCCACTCGTCTTTTAGTTCATCGTAGGTCTCAAAGTCGCTTGAAATGGTCTCATCTACACCACCGTTGCCGGGGGTATGGGTTGAAACGAGATTATCAAGCCTCCCTGCTAATACCGCCAGAGTGCCGGAAATGGCAAAGGTTGAAGAGGCCAGGAGCCTTCTGAGTATCAGGGTCATCAACTGGCGCTGGCTGGTAGGAAGGGCGTATAGGCTCTCGCTTTGCAGATAATCCGAGACAAGGTCATAAAGCCTCTGTTCTTCAGGAGTAGGGTAGAACTCTTCAACCAATGCTATGCGGTTGGTGTATTTGATATATTCAAGGACCTGCCTGCGAAGGGTCCTCTTGCAAACGGGCTTGAGCCTTTCCTTGAGTTCCTGAAAGACCTTTTCATCCGGTGTACTGTTGGCCCGGCTGTATTGTGTCCGGAAGCTTTTTATATCTCCAAAGGCGTAGTCATCTATAATGCTTACAAGACCGTAAAGCTCAAGTAATGAGTTTTGAAGTGGCGTGGCGGTAAGCAATATCTTTGGGGCATGTTCAAGGGCTTTTTTAATGGATTTTCCGATCTTGTTTGACGACTTGTAAACATTCCTTAGCCGGTGAGCCTCATCAATTACGACCAGGTCCCACGGAACTGAGTGGATATAAGCCTCTTTAGAACGGGCAAACTGGTATGAACAAAGAACTATTTCTTTAGATTCGAAAGGGTTAAGGTTACGGGCCTTTACCGCCTCGTTGAAAGACTTTGTTTCCATAATCATGGAAGGGAGGAAGAACTTGTCCAATAGTTCCTGGCTCCATTGTTTGCGGAGATTGGCAGGGGTTATGACAAGTATCTTTCTCTTACGCTCCGCCCACTTCTGGGAGATCACAAGCGCGGCCTCTATGGTCTTTCCCAGACCAACTTCATCTGCCAGAACAGCCCCCTTGGACAACGGGGAACGAAAGGCGAAAAGTGCAGCCTCGACCTGATGCGGGTTCAGGTCAACCTGAGCATCCAGAAGTGTCGCAGCCAGCTTTTGGATGCTGTCAGAAGAACTCCTCTTTGTGAGTTCGTAAGCAAAGTATTTGGCGTGGTATGGGGTAAAGTTCATATTTGCTATTATCAAAATTTAAGTTAAAAAATAGCACATTTTGACATAACAAAACAATCTAAATAGCCAGGTCTGGCGCAAAGATAATTGAGATACCATCCACGGACGGCAAAAGAAGAAAAAAATGAGGAGAAGGAACAGAAAAAACTAAAAGGTCAAAAGGGAGTAACCTCTTAACCTCTTAGCCTATTAACCTTGAGTATTATTTACCAGGAGCTACAGCCTTGACCTTCCCCTCGGCAATTTCCCTAAGAGCAATCACGATATCTTTATTCTCCCTCGGGTTGACCAGCGGGTGGGCCCCATGCTTGAGCTGACGGACCCTTTTGGTTGCCAGCATCACCAGCGCAAACCGGTTTTCTACCTTCTGCAAACAATCTTCAACGGTTATTCTTGCCATATTACTCCTCCTTTAAAAACGGTTAATTGGTGAATCGACCCTATGCCTTGCGTTTAAAATTTCCATTTCTCCTTTATCTGCGGGAAAACTGCGTCCTTTCCACATCTCTCCGCAACTATGACTGATTTAAGCCTCTCTGCTGCATCATCAAACAGGTCATTAATGATTATGTAGTCGTAATTAGATATCTGACTTACCTCCTCCCTTGCATTCGAGAGCCTTTCCCTTATCACTTCATCCCCATCTGTTCCCCTTCCCTTAAGCCTCTTTTCAAGGTCTTCCGGGGAGGGAGGGAGAACGAATATGTAGACGCCGCGCTTAAGCTTTTTCCTTATCTGTGCCGCACCCTGGACATCTATATCCAGGATGACATCTATCCCTTCTTCCTCACATCTCCTTAACGAATCCTCGGCAGTCCCGTATCTGTTTCCATGGACAAATGCCCACTCAACAAATTCATCATTCTCTACCATCTCAAGGAATCTGCCTTCAGATACAAAATTATAATCAACCCCGTCCCTCTCACTTCCCCTCGGAGCCCTTGTTGTATATGAGATGGAATGGCGAAGGTCTGTGAAAAGGTCAACGACCCTTTTGCACAAAGATGTCTTTCCTGCCCCCGAAGGGGCAGACACAACAAAGATAAGCCCTTTACGCATCAGCAACCTTTCCCTCTGCAAGCCTCTCTGCAAGCCTCTCCGTCTGAAGGGCAGAAAGTATGACATGGTCGCTGTCTGTAATGATTACTGAACGTGTCATCCTTCCCTCGGTGGCATCCACGAGCTTGCCTCTCTCCCTGGCCTCTTCCTTCAACCTCTTCATAGGCGCAGAAGAAGGTGATATAACTGCCACAACTCTTGCAGCAGAAACTATATTTCCAAAACCTATGTTCAAAACCTTTATCACCATTTATTCTATATTTTGTACCTGTTCTCTGATCTTTTCAAGCTCCGCCTTCACCTCTATAACCTTCTGAGATATCAGGGCGTCATTCCCCTTTGAACCTATCGTGTTAACCTCGCGGTTTATCTCCTGTAAAAGGAAATCAAGCTTTCTTCCGGCAGGCTCAGGGGATCGCGAGATTATCCTGAACTGTTCGAGATGGCTCTTGAGCCTCACCAACTCTTCAGATATATCGCATCTGTCAGCAAAGTAGGCTACTTCCTGGGCCAAACGTCCTTGATCTAATTCATATCCGAGGCTGCCGATCTTCTCCGCCAGCCTGTCCTTATAAAGCTGCACCGTAGCCGGAGCACGCTCCTCGATACTGTCTATGGCCAGGCTTAGCCTGTCAAGTCTACCTAATACCTCTGATGTCAGGGCGTCACCCTCTGCCCTCCTCATCTCGTCTAAGGCATCCATACCCTTGTTTATCGCCGACCGTATGAAGGGCCAGTCCTTTTCTACATCTAAGGGCTCCTCCCTGAATGTTATGATGTCGGGGACGGAACTCAGTTCCTTCACCGTTATGTCTCCGGCAAGCCCGAGCCGCTCCTTAAGGTTGCAAAGGGCGGAATAATAACTATCTGCGAGTGGTATATTTACTTCAAGGGTCGCAGATGTTCCTTCGCCCTCCTCTGCCATAATGGTTACATCCAGCTTTCCTCTTGATATCCTGCCGGAAATCGCCTTCTTTACTTCACCTTCCAGTGAGGCATAGCGCCTGGGAAGTCTCACGCTTATATCGCAGTAACGATGGTTTACAGACCTTATCTCTACGCTAAACCTGCGGCCATCCCCCTCGGCCTCACCCTTTCCGTAACCAGTCATGCTTTTTATCATATTAAGCCGTCGTTCAAAATTAACCTGGACATCAGAATAGCGGGAACGGCATAAGAGGCCGTAAAGGCGTAACCAGAAAAGCACTGATTATTCCTTAACGGCCCCTAAATACCGTAAGTGCTTCTCACGATTCTTTGATCACTTCTCTTAGTTCATCCGCCGTAACAGCGGCGGTCCCGACCTTTCCAACCACTATCCCGGCAGCGTAATTTGAAAGATAGGCAGCCTCTTTAAATCCTGCTCCAGCAGCCAGTGCGAGGGTAAAGGCACTTATGACAGTGTCTCCTGCGCCTGTTACATCATAGACCTCTTTGGCAACCGTAGGGATATGGGTAACATCGCCATTCGCTTCAAACAGGCTCATCCCTTCCTCACCCCTGGTTATAAGGATCGACTTGCATTTGAGCTTTTCAAGGAGTATCCGACCGGCTGTGATGACGTCATTTTCATTGGAAATCGTTATTCCCGCACCTTCCGCGGCCTCATGATGATTTGGTGTCATAGCCGTAATCCCTGTGTAAAAAGGGAAATTCCCCATCTTTGGGTCTACAACTATTGTCTTTCCTCCCGCTGCCTTCAAAACCTCTTTAAGTAACTGTCCAGAGATGACCCCTTTACTGTAATCGGAAATAATCACTGCATCTATGGCATCCAAAATAGAAATAAGATAAGAAATTATCTTCTGGGTGCTGTCAGGTGCTATAAGGCCTTTCGACTCCCTGTCGTATCGTACCATCTGTTGGCTGTGGGCGACTATCCTTGTCTTTACAGTAGTCGGCCTGTCATGCTCAACAATCACACCGTCAGCATCTATCCCTTTACTCCTAAGCTCACTGATCAACTTTCTCCCCATATCATCAGGCCCAACAACACCGGCCAGATAGGCCTTCCCGCCAAGAGACCTTATATTATTTACGACATTGGCAGCCCCTCCCAGAAGTAAAGTCTCCTTTGTCACGTTTACAACGGGAACAGGGGCCTCAGGTGATATCCTTGAAACCTTCCCCCATATATACTCGTCCATCATGATGTCGCCGATGACAAGGACGCTGGCCCCAGAGAAGTTCTCTAATGTCTCATTAAGCTTGTCAAGGTTGACGTTCACCACTTCTGCTCCTTTTTTATAAAAAAGGCCAGTGCCCTTTATCCGAACACCGGCCCTTATACCAATTCGCATTCAAATAAAAACATTTGAATGCCCGTGCATAATACCAAGTAAGCTTTCAGTAATGGCAATAATTGGTTGAAAGCAACCTGGTATAAATTTTATGGTCGGGGCGGCGGGATTCGAACCCACGACCCCACGCACCCCAAGCGTGTGCGCTACCAGACTGCGCTACGCCCCGACATTTAACATCTCTTTTATCCGTTCAAGCTCCCCTTTAATCGAGGTCATTATATCAGCTTGTTCAGAAAATGGAATATCTAATTGCTTCTTTTCCCTTTTTATCTCCCTTACCCTGTTCTTGGCACCTGCAATGGTATACTTTTCTTCATAAAGGAGCCTCCTGATCTCCATTATGAGTGCAAGGTCATCCCTGTCATAAATCCTGTGATTAGACCTTGTCTTATCAGGGGAAACTATCCTGAACTCTGTCTCCCAATATCTCAACACGTGGGGCTTCACCCCTGTTATCTTGCTGACTTCACCTATCCTGAAATACCTTTTGGTGGAAGGGAGTTCTAAATTCATAGGAACCCTAAAAAATAGGTAGAGGTAGAGAAAATGCCTTTTTGCTATACCTTTACCTGTACTTTTACCTCTACCTGATTTACTCTTTATTCAATGCGTCCCTAAGGACATTACTGGGCTTGAAAGTCAACACCCTTCTGGCGGGTATCTCTATCTCCTCGCCGGTCTGAGGGTTCCTCCCTCTCCTGCTCTTCTTCTCCTTCACGGAGAAGTTTCCAAACCCGGCTATCTTAACCTTGCCACCCTGCTTCAACTCCTCTTTGACAATTTCAAAGGCAGATTCAACTATCTCATATGATTCTCTCTTTGGGAACCCTACCGTCTCATAAACCTTTTCCACTATCTCAGCCTTTGTCATCCTGCACCTCCTTTACCCCCTTAAAACTCCACCCACATTTTCTTTAATAACCGAGAGAACCTTCTCGTGCAACAAGTTCACCTCTTCTTCCCTTAATGTCCTGTCCTGGGCCTGATACCTGATGGAATAGGCCAAGCTCTTCTTACCTTCTGGGATATGTTCCCCATGATAAAGGTCGAAGAGAGAAACATCTGCTATAAGCGGATCCACACCCTTGGTCGCCTTCAAAACCATATCGGCAGGGATATGGTCATCAACCAGAATGGCTATATCCCTGTAAACCGCAGGGAATTTAGGGATGTGAGTAAAGGAGGCTTCCCTTGACAACCCTGTAACTCCACCAAGCTCGATCTCAAATATATAGGCCCTTCCCTTTATATCAAACCTTTCCATAACATCAGGATGGATCTCTCCCAAGATCCCCACATCCAGTCCGTCCGCCTGGACTACAGCAGACTTGCCGGGGTGGAGGAATCGGATGGTTTCATCGTGTACGAAAGTCGCTGAACTGCCGGCCATCTCCAATAGACTTTCTGCAACACCCTTTACATCAAAGAAGTCAAGTTCGTTAGCCGGGAGATTCCAGGCCTTTTGATACCTCAGGCCGATCATGATCCCGGAGACAACAACCTTCTCACCCTCTTCGTCGCCAGGTAAGGGAAAGACCCTCCCTATCTCGAAGAACCGCAGGTTTTCATTCTGATAACTGAGATTCCTGCCGACAACCTCAAGCAATGATGGGATAATGGTTGTCCTTAGAACAGACTGGTCCTCGCTCAAAGGGTTCAAAAGTCTTATTGGTTCAACACCTGGTGGAAGAAACGGTGAAAGGGCCGTGGGAGACAAGAAGGTGTATGTCACTGCCTCATAAAAACCGTTCCCTGAAAGGAACCCCCGAATTTTATCCTGAAGGGCTCCATTCTTATCCCTTTCACCAGCCTTAGCCTCCACCTTCGGATAAGTAGTCGGTATGCTGTCATAACCCCTGAGCCTGGCCACCTCTTCTATGAGGTCTATCTCCCTGGTCAGGTCGACCCTGGAGGTCGGAGGGGTGACCCTTATACGGTCCGCATCAACCTCTTCTACACCATATTCAAGCATCTTAAATATCTCTACAACCGAACCAATGTCCGTATCCAGACCGAGAATGCTTTTGGCCCTGCTTACCCTCATCTCTATATTCACCGGGGCTATCTTCTTCGGGTATATATCTATCGGTTTTGAGGATGCTGAACCTCCTGCAACCTGCAGTATCAATTGAACGGCCCTGTCCGACGCCTCCAGTACTCCGTTGGGGTCAATCCCCCTCTCAAAGCGATGAGAAGATTCCGTATGCATGGCAAATCTCTTGGCAGTCTTCCTGACTACGGACGGCTTGAAATAGGCACTCTCAAGGAAAATGTCGACGGTTGCTTCTGAAATCTCAGACCCTGTCCCTCCCATCACTCCTGCAACGGCCACAGCCCTTTTATTGTCGGAAATAACCGGGACATCTTGGTCAAGAACCCTCTCTATGCCGTCAAGGGTAGTTATCCTCTCACCGTCTTCAGCCTTTCTTATTTTAATCTTATCGCCGCCAATGAGGCCGAGGTCAAAGGCATGAAGGGGCTGCCCCATCTCCATCATCACGTAGTTCGTAACGTCAACGATGTTGTTTATAGACCTGATCCCTGAAGCCTCAAGCCTTCTCTTCATCCATAATGGGGATGGTCCAGTCTTAATACCTTTTACAACCCTGGCCGTATACCTTGGACATGCACCCGGGTCCAAAACCTCGATAGTTACTGAGGAAGATGTGTCAAAATCTCCCTCTGTGAGTTTGATCTCCGGCCTTTTCAACACCTTCCCGGTTAAGGCTACAACCTCCCTCGCAATCCCGATAACAGAAAGACAATCAGACCTGTTTGGCGTCAGGTTTATGTCAAAGACAATATCTCTCATCATCAATGCATCGGCAAGAGTGTTTCCAAGCGTCACCCCCCCATGCCCCTCCGGCAGGATCATTATCCCTGCGGATTCTTTGGCAAGTCCGAGTTCAGTTTCGGAACAGAGCATCCCCTCTGACACCTCGCCCCTTATCTTACTCTTTGTTATCTTCATCCCGCTGGGGAGATGGGCGCCCGGAAGAGCCAATGCGACTATATCCCCTTCCTTCATATTCTTGGCGCCGCAAACTATGGCATGGTCCTTATCCCCTGTAGTCACAGAACACAATGTAAGCCTGTCGGCATTTGGATGGGGTCTCATGGAAAGGATGCGGGCCATTACCACATTATCAAGCCCTTCACCAAGCCTTGTAATACCCTCAACCTCAAGACCTGCAGTTATCAGTATCTCAGCAAGCCTCTCTGGGGAGATGTCTATATCAACAAAATCTTTTAGCCAGTTTAGTGAAATTTTCACCTGAAAATCCTTTTTGCCACAGAGCACACAGAAAAATACTAACGCCCCCGCCTTCGGCACCCCCTCTTAATTTAAGAGGGGGTTGGAGGGAGTTACTCTGAGACCTCTGTGACTAATGTTTATGGCAATCCGCTCTATTCCCATACCGAAGGCAAAGGGACCTAAAAGGACCTAAAAGGGTCAGGTCTACACTCTTGACACATTTAACTCACCCTCTATCCTTTCTATCGCCTTCTTCAATTTAACATCCTTTGCTATTTTAAACGCAAACCTGCGGCTTGCCTGCGATACCGCTGATTCTCCTATTCCAAAGCGGGTGCCTATCTCTTTTAGTCTTGCTCCGCTGTGCTTGTGACATAAATAGATGCTTGCAGATGTTGCCAGATACTCATCTTCTCCCATTGCCGCCTTGACTTTGTTTATGATTTCTTCTATTGTCGGCATCCTCAAAAGCTCTCTCAGTGCAGGAATATTGCGGTCTTTCTTTTTTTTGCCTATGTGTTTTTCCGTTATTTCGCTTATAAAATCTTGTCTTCCAAGTATCGTGGATGCAATTGTTTCTTTTAGCGGGCTTTCGTATTCACTACCAATCAGTTCATTTGTAAACCGTTGGTATTTCTCCTGGGCTTTTGTCTTGTTCCTGTCAAAGAATCCGTGGATAAAGTCAGTCGTGAGCCATTCGGGTCTCTTTCCTTTACCAGCATAGGCTTTGTAACTGGACCAGTGGTATTCTTCCGGCCTGGCTGTTATCCCAGCTCTTACCGGGTTCAGGTGTATGTACCTGGAAAGCTCTTTTGCGTATTCATCCGCTTGTATAAGTATGGCTTTATACCGACCTTGGAATAGATGCCCGGCCCTTTTTCTCTTCGTATTGTAATATGTCGTGTAAGCGCCGTTAATGTGGCGCATTATCTGAGATAGATTCCCCAGAGGCGTTTCAAGCAGTATGTGGTAATGGTTGCTCATAAGGCAGTATATATGAATGACGGCTCCATATCGAGTGACGGCTGATTCCAGGTATTCAAGAAACTTCTCCCGATCCCCCGAGCTTTTAAATATCTCCTTCTTTTCATTCCCTCGCGATGTCGCATGGTAAAACGCATGGGATATTCGATTCTTAACGGCCTGGCCATCTTCGCCTCCTTTGAGTGTTTCAAGTATTTGCCTCGAAACTTATCAAAGGAATTTTATTCTGTCAAGAATGTAGACCTGACCCCTTATCTCTTCTCTCTACGGACTTTTCACTCGTTTACTCTCATACCAGTTTTGAATTAATGATTCTGCGTAACATTATTATAAGGACATATAACACAAGTATTCTTATAATAAATGCATGAATGTCAGGGAAATAAAGAGCCGTTAAATCGCCATACATCATATATAGATTGTTTAAGATACCTATGCTCACAAGAAGTATTACTAACATGCGAACAACAGTAAAGCCTAATAAGACATCTGAAACCAATGGAGATACAAGCAAAGCGAGTCCTGTTGATGCTGTAAAAAATATAAAGAAGACTGATTCCGATAGATAGAACTCACTAAACCAAAAAAAACCGCCAGCATGAATGATGCCCAGAAAAAGTGATAATGCTTTTGCGTTTTTAAAAGTTTTTTTCTTCATAAATCCTCTTTAGCGTTTCATTTATGTACAGCAAGCAGCTTTTTGTGCTTCATTATATGGTTTTTGGCCAAAAGTAGCCACGAACCCATAATAGATATATGCAACCTCAATACAACCGACTTGATTTATTGGGTCCCAGGTCAGTTTTGAGCATTCCTTCATTATGTCCGCAAATAAAAATAGGTCACACATAATTCTTGAATTGCCGCATGTGCCGTAACACTTATCGTGGTTCTCACAAGGTCCTGTAAGATTATAGAATCCATAATTGTCTGGCACATATGGTTCATTCTTCCCAGAGCCACATGAACCTAATCCAGTTGGGTCTTTTAGCATTATAGGGTTTGCCTCGACATAATTGTACGGATTGAGTTTCTGCGGCTTTTTCATTAACTTATCAAAAGTAGGATGGCCAATGTTTTGTGAACATCCTTTGAATTTTGATGCCCCATTTGCGGGATGCAACAGTGGGTCAAACGACGTCCAATGTCCGGTCACGGGGTCGAGATAACGGGCGCGCACATAGTATAAGCCTATTTCCTCATCCCACTCTCGTGCAGTAAACGTATAGGTATTCTTTACCTTATCTCCTTTTCTCTTAACCTCACCAAATGACGAATAAGTGTAGCTTTCAATCACCTTTTGCTTTTTATCTGTTAAAGCAGTGACAGAGCCAAGCCCATCGGCATGATAGAAATAGACCTCTCCTTTGCGTTCAATAGCCAAAAGTTCATCAATTCCTGGGCCATGAACATATTTAGTGGCTTCTGTCTTAGTTTTGCCGTCCTCCGTCTTTGTGAGATATTCGAGGATTATATCTTCGTTGTCGTAAACATAGGCATAAGTCTTTGTGTCGGTCTTCCCGTCCTTAGTTTCCTCTACCTTCTTTTCAAGCCTTCTTCCAAAAGGATCATACCTAAAGGCGACCGTTGTGATTTTGGTATCTTCCTGCTTAACAACCTTGTTCAGCCTGTTTTCATAATCATAAGAATACGTCCAGACCTTTGCCGCTCCATCGTCTTCGGTCTCAACCCTCTTTACAAGGTTTCCGTTCTTATCATATTCGTATTGATGCATGCGGTCACTGGTTAGCTGGTTTGCAGTATTGTAAGTATAGCCGTCCTTTGCTTCCGGCCCTGTGAGTCTATTTCCTACAGGGTCATAGTTAAAAGCCTCGGCCTTATTGTCTTGAGTTATATCTTTTCCCTGAAGCTTTGCTGGTAAGGACTGGAGAAGCCTGTATATAGCATCATAGCTATAATCATTCTTAACATCGGTGTTGGTCTTAGATAGCCGGTTGCCGACCTTATCGTGGGTGTAGCTGTATTGTGTGATTACAGAGCCATTGGAAGCCTTATGAATCAGACCTATCAGCCTCCCACTTGCGTCATAGGAATAGTTTGCGCTTGTCCCATTAGGCAGGCTCAGTTTTGACCTTCTTCCCAGGCTGTCGTATGAATATGTGTAGGTCCTACCGCCGCCGTTAACGATGGATTTAAGCCTGTTTGCTGTGTCATAGGAATAGGTAACCGTTGAGCCTTCTGGATATGTCAGCTTCGTTTTGTTTCCAATAGAATCATATTGATAACTTACAGTCCTGCTATTTGAATCAGCCACAGACGTGACTTTGCCGCTGGTGTTGTAACCAAAGGTGTAGGAGGTATTGGAATTCGTGGCCGTCAGGATGTTGCCTTTGGAATCGTAAGTAAAGCTCTCTGTTGTGTTGTCTGGATATGCCTTCTTTAAGAGCCTTCCAAGGCTGTCGTATGAATAGCTTATTACAGCACTATTGGCATCGGTCTTTGAAAGCAGATTCCCTTTAGAATCATAAGAATAGCTGATTGCATTTCCAAGCGGGTCTGTTTCTTTGATAAGCCTTCCAAGCTTGTCGTATTCATAACTTGTCGTGTTCCCGTTAGCATCGGTAATCACCGTCAGCTTGTCCGTCCCTCCGCCGCAGGATGAGCAGCCGGTTCCGCCGTAAGTGTAGGTCGTCACATTGCCGAGGGCGTCTTTTACCTTTATAAGCTGCCCTTTGTAGTTGTATTCGTAATCCGTTGTATTCCCGTTGGCGTCGGTTTCAGAGGTCTTGTTGCCGTTATTGTCATAAGTCGAGTTTGTGGAGTTCCCGCTTGGGTCTATGACCTTTATGAGTCGGCCAAGGGAGTTGTATTCAAACCTGGTGGTTGCTCCGCTTGCGTCTGTCTGGCTCGTCATGTTCCCTGCTGTGTCATAAGTAAAGCTGATGGTTGCTCCGGTGGGGTCTGTAATGCTGCTTAGGTTGTTTTGTTGATCGTAAGTAAATGAGGTTGTCTGTCCTACAGCATCTTTAATTTGGATAACGTTTCCTTTTGCATCATACTGATAGCTTGTGCTTGCCCCGGTTGCATCTGTGGTCTTTGTCAAGTTTCCGGTCGTGTCGTATTCGTAGGTTGTGGTGTTGTTTTGTGGGTCTGTGATGCTTGTGACCAGCCCGTAGGCATTATACGTATACGTTGTTGTCTGATCTAAGGCGTCTGTCTGTAATGCCATGTTGCCGTTTGAATCATAGGTGTAGCTTGTCACGCTGCCATCCGGCTCCGTCTTTGACGTCATGTTCCTGTTTTCGTCGTATGTATAGCTGGCTGTGCCGTTCTCCGGGTCTGTCTTTGATGTAAGTGTCCCTGCCTGAGTGTCGTATGTATATGTCCAGTTTCCTCCGTCTTTTTCCGTTACTGTTGTCGTCTTTGTCTGGCTTGTGTCATCTGCTTGAGGATACGCTATGCTCTTTACATTCCCTTCCGGGTCTGTCGAGGTTGCCACCCTGTGGTCTTCATCGTATGTGTATGTGGTCGTGTATCCGTTGGGGTCGGTCTTTGTGTGCATGAAAGAGTTTTCGTAATATGTGTAACTCCATGACTGCTGACTGACGACTGACGACTGCGTTGTGACGCTTATAAGATCACTTCCTGAATACGTGAAGCTGTGAATATTGCCGTTGAGATCGTTGATCGTGCTTATACGATGGTCTGCGTTGTAGCTAAGGCTCGTTGTCCTTCCTGCGGAGTCAGTTATTGATGCAAGGTCATTGCCTGAATTGTAAGTAAACGAGACGGCGTTGCCGTTCCTGTCGGCTATTGCAGCAATTTTCCCTATGGCGTTGTAGTCGTACCTTGTGCCTTCTTTGTAGGTTATTATGAATGTGCCGTCCGCGTTCTTGATAAGGGCGGTATAGTCACCCGGCTGGCTTGTGTAGCTGCCGCCGTTATTTGTGTAGACTCTTCTTCCCCCGTCCCCTTCTCTAACGATTACATACCCGTCGATGCTTTCCCCGATCTCCATATCATAGTTATGGCTCCATCCTTTACCAAGGGGGCCGGTGTATGAGTCGAGACTGTTGTAATAGATGGTCAATCCTGTCCCTTTTGTGGAGAACAACTCTTGGGAATGGGAGAGATTGCCATTGGCAACGTTGGCGGAAGAGCCGACCGTCACCTTGAGCATACAAGCATCTTTCACCCATTCTATCTTTATTGGTATGCTCTTTGAGTCTTTGCAATCGGGATTATCCGTTTCTTTTGCATTGACGCTTGCTGCCAATTCCATCGTCTGTCCAGGCTCAGGCTTGATGACCTTGCCATCACTCCCCTTGCCGTCCCATGTAACGGATATGGTCTTTCCAGTCCCTTTTTCTGTTTTACCATTGGGCAAAGCAACTTCCCATTCAACGGCTTTGTTTGAACTGTCGCTTATGCTACCCGTAATTTGTATTCCCCCTCCTGTGCTTGGACTGATCGTAACTGCGTTTTTGTCCATATTGATCTTTAAATCACAGCACGGGTGTTCGGGGTTAAACTGCGATTGCGTGTCGTCGCAGTCGTTTTCCATAGATTTAAGCTCTGATGCAAGTTTATATCCAGCCGGCCTCTGGCATTGTGGACCTGTCGTTGTTCCATCACTATAGCCGTCATTATCGGCGTCCTTGTACCAGTAAGTATTTGGATTGATTTTTAAGTTACCGTCGTCACAGTCATTACCTTGGGAACACCATACGGCGTCATATTTGTAAAAACCGTCATAATCGCCGTCGACGCAATTTGTTATTGGAAAGAAGGTGGTGAGAAGGGTGTCTAAATTCTTACAGTCAGAATAGACAGTTTTTTCAAGAAGACATGGGCTGGCAATTCCCCACGTCCAACTAGACACACAGCTATTTTGATGACGTTCCCATACAGCGCCATTACAGTATGTGTATTTTGATGTAACATCACAGAGTTTATAAACCGGCCAACCAGCACCTGTATTCTGAGTTCCATCACAAAATCGTGCGCCACCGTAATAACCCCAATTATCCTGGGGACCGGTCGCGGTTACTTCATAGCTTGCCACAGTCCAATCCCCGCACCTCTTCCACACCTTCACCCCTTTTTGGCCATTTGACGTATATTCTTCCGTCCAGTTGGAGCAGCCAGAAGGCGCTGGATGGGTATCGAGATAGTTCTGAACATCCTGCAAGGTGTAGGCGGATGAGGGTGTTGGAATAAAGAAGAGTAGTCCAAGCATCATTAATATTGCAAACTTAAGGATTTTCATGGGGGCGTTTCCTTTTTTAAAAAATCAAAATTGGTTTAAGAATCGTACGTCATTCTCAAAAAACAGTCTTATGTCGTTTATCTTGTATTTAAGCATGGCAATCCGCTCTATTCCCATACCGAAGGCAAACCCCGTGTACAGTTCGGGGTCATAGTTGACAAAACCCAAAACCGCTGGGTCTACCATCCCGCAGCCCATTATCTCCAGCCATCCTGATCCCGAGCAGACCCTGCATCCCTTACCTTTACACATTACACACTGGATATCAACCTCAGCGGAAGGTTCGGTAAATGGGAAAAAGCTGGGCCGGAATCTAATTGAGATATCCTCTCCGAACATCTCCCTGACAAAGATTTTTAATGTCCCTTTGAGGTCGCCGAACGATATCCCCTTATCGACCATAAGCCCTTCTACCTGGTGAAACATAGGCGAATGAGTAACATCTGAATCGCACCTGTAAACAGAGCCTGGGGCTATTATCCGCACTGGAGGCGCCTGTCTTTCCATGGTCCTTATCTGAACAGGGGATGTGTGGGTTCTTAGGACCTTTTCCTCAGATATGTAGAAGGTATCCTGCATATCCCTGGCAGGGTGGTCCTTGGGGATATTCAGGGCCTCGAAGTTATAATAATCCGTCTCAATCTCAGGACCATCCGCCACGGAATACCCGATCCTTGTGAATATACCTACAACATCATCCATCACCTGGGTCAGAGGATGCCTCTTCCCAACCGGCATCCTTCTTCCCGGCAAGGTCACATCGACCTTCTCACCCTTGAGCGCCTCTTCAGTGACTCTTTTTCTTAGAAAGATAAGCCTTTCTTCGACCGCTTTCTCAAGACTGTCTTTTACAAGGTTTACGAGTTGACCGAAGGCCGGTCGCTCTAATGGCTGAAGAGAGCCCATCTCCTTAAGGATCGACGTAATCTCACCCTTCTTCCCGAGATAACGGGCCTTAATGGAAAGGAGCCCCTGCTCATCAGATACCTTATTAACAAGGGCCTCTGCCTCTTCCTTCAGACTTTCGAGCCTTTCTTTCATATTACTGAATGTTTTCTTTGGCGATGGTCACAAGTTTACCAAAGCCGGCAGGGTCGTTCACACAAAGGTCTGCAAGGACCTTCCTGTCAAGATCCACGCCGCCTTTTTTGAGACCTGCAATGAATTTGCTGTATGAAAGGTCTGCCATTCTGACTGCCGCGTTTATCCTGGTGATCCAGAGGGCTCTAAACTCCCTCTTTTTGACCTTCCTGTCCCTGAATGCATAGTTAAGACCTTTGTCAATGGTCTCTTGAGCAGTCTTCAGACGTATCCTTCTGCTGCTGTAGTAACCCTTAGCTAACTTCAGTACTGCCTTTCTCTTATTTTTCCCTTTAGGTCCTCTTTTTACTCTGGGCATATCTGACTCCTTGATTTATTTTCCGTAGGGGCAACCCTGCGTGGTTGCCCTATCTTGGGTAGCCACATAGGGCCACCCCTACATTACTATTAAAGATATGGTATCAACATTTTCATGTTCTTCTGATCAGCTGGGGATACAAGAGCTCCGCCTCTCAAGCTTCTCTTCCTTGATGTTGACTTACTTGTAAGGATATGCCTCCTGAAGGCCTTACTCCTCTTAACCTTACCAGAGGCAGTCAACTTGAACCTCTTTGCTGCTCCCCTATGTGTTTTTAACTTTGGCATGTTACCTCCTTTATTATTCGTAAAGCGTAAGGTGTAAGGTGTAAATTCACTCCTCACTCCTAACGCCTCACGGCATTTATTATTTTTTCGGTGCAATAATCATGGTCATATTCTTTCCTTCCAGCCTTGGCGACTGTTCGATAACGCCGAAATCCTTTACCATCTCCGCCATCCTGTCTAACAGCACCCTGCCTATGTCGGTATGGGCCATCTCCCTACCCCTGAAAAATACGCTGACCTTGGCCTTATTCCCATCTTCCAAAAACCTGAGGACGTGCTTAAACTTGAACTGGAAGTCATGCTCCTCGGTCTTTGGCCCCAGCTTGACCTCTTTAACCAGTATAACGCTCTGCTTTTTCTTTGCCTCATGGGCCTTCTTGCTCTGCTGGTACTTGAACTTCCCGTAGTCCATGATACGGCACACAGGAGGGGTTGCCTGGGGAGATATCTCAACCAGATCCAGTCCCTCGGCTTCAGCTTGCGCCAGCGCGTCCCTTACGCTCATGACCCCAAGCTGACCACCATCGTTTCCGATTACCCTTATCTCAGTCCCTCTGATCATCCTATTGATTCTTACAGTTTCCTTAGCGATATTAGTTACCTCCCGTTCATTAAATTAAGTAGACAGCATGCAGAGAAAAACTACTTCGGATTTTCCGTCTACTGTCTGCCGTCAACTACCTACTGTTTTTTGCTTTCCTCATTAATTATAGATATAAAGCCGTCTATATCCATAAATCCAAGGTCTTCCCCGCTCCTCTTCCTCACCGCAACGCCTTCCTTCTCCATCTCCTTGTCCCCTATGACCAGCATATATGGGACTTTCTTCATCTGGGCCTCTCTGATCTTGTAACCTATCTTTTCATTCCTCTTGTCGGCCTCTGCCCTCATTCCAGCCTGCCTGAGCCTGTCTACGACCTTATTTACATAAGGGACATGCTTGTCGGTTATGGACATGACCATTGCCTGAACAGGGGCAAGCCATGTCGGGAAGGCCCCGGCATAATGCTCGATAAGGACGCCGAAGAACCGCTCCAGGGAGCCCATTAGGGCCCTGTGTATCATTATTGGCCTGTGCTTTTTGCTGTCCTCTGCCACATAACTTACATCAAACTTCTCTGGGAGATTAAAATCTACCTGTATGGTCGAACATTGCCAGGAACGCCCCAAACAATCCTTTATCTTTAAATCAATCTTAGGGCCGTAAAAGGCTCCGCCGCCTTCATCCACCTTGTATGCCAGATTATGCCTTTCAAGCCCTCCTCTTAGAGCCGCCGTTGCCTCGTCCCACACAGCAGGCTCCCCGACAAACTTCTCCGGCCTGGTGGAAAGAAAGGCCTCAAATTCGGTGAACCCGAATGTCTTAAGTATGTAGAGGACAAAGTCAATGACCCTGTCAATCTCTTCTCCAAGCTGCTCACGGGTGCAGTATATATGGGCGTCATCCTGGGTAAAACCCCTCACCCTCATCAGGCCGTGAAGGACACCGGACCTCTCAAACCTGTAAACCGTGCCAAGCTCTGCCAGCCTTACAGGAAGGTCCCTGTAACTCTTAAGGGAGGAGTTGTATATCATCATATGGAAGGGGCAGTTCATCGGCTTGAGCTCGTACTCAATCCCTTCAACATCCATGGGGGAATACATGTTTTCCCTGTAAAAATCCCAGTGACCGCTCTGCTTCCAGATATCCAGTCTTGCTATATGAGGAGAAAACACCAGCTCATAACCGGCCTTGTAATGCTCATCCCTCCAGAAGTCTTCTATCGCCTTCCTGACCCTGGCCCCTTTTGGATGCCAGAGGACAAGGCCTCCCCCGGCCTCATCCTGTATGCTGAACAGATCAAGCTCTTTTCCAAGCTTCCTGTGGTCCCTCTTTTTTGCCTCTTCAAGCTTATCAAGATGGGCCTTCAGTTCGTCCTTGGTAGGAAATGCAGTCCCATAGATCCTCTGAAGCATCTTGTTCTTTTCGTCACCGCGCCAGTAGGCACCTGCTATGGACAAGAGTTTGTACGCCTTCGCCTTGCCGGTATACCGAACATGAGGCCCTCTGCACAGGTCAATAAAATCCCCCTGTTCGTAGACGGAAAAGGTCTCATCAGGGAAACCAGCTATCAACTCAAGCTTGTAATCCTCTCCCCTCTCCCTGAAAAGCCCGATGGCCTCATCCCTGGAAAGCTCCTTCCTGACGATTGGGAGATTGCGCTTTACTATCTCGGCCATACGCTTCTCTATGGCCTCCAGGTCTTCTGGGGTAAAAGGCCTGTCAAAATCAAAGTCGTAATAGAAGCCTTCCTCAATGGCCGGCCCTATGGCAAGCTTAGCATTAGGATAAAGCTCCTTCACGGCCTGGGCAAGGATATGCGCCGAGCTGTGACGTAAGACTTCAATTTCCTCTGTACTCAAAACATCTCCACTCTGGATAAACGGCCCGAGCCCAAGACGGGCGTAGGCGGCCGGTCATGAACAGACCGGCACTTTTTTATGTTAGCCCTGACGGCTAACAGTTCTTTCATGGTAGGCACGGGCAGGATTGAACTGCCGACCCCTTCCGTGTCAGGGAAGTGCTCTCCCACTGAGCTACGCGCCTAAATCTGGCACCTAAGTGGTTTTTTATACCAATATTGAGCACTCTTGTCAAGAAAAATAATTGGTCAGTATTGCAGCAATAAGTAATGCTTGGCCAGCGTTACGATGTAAAGGTGGTTACGGTTATTCTATCCATATCCCTTCCAGCCTCACCTTGACGCCATCCTTTGCCTTACTTATCATAATTCATCAGGCCGCAGTCCTTGCCGGGAAGCTTCTGCATTACCTCATTTATCTCCATGTATTAAAAATAGCAGGTGAAAGAGAAGATGAGAAGGCCTCAATCCGCCTTCGGGATGACGATGATACTGGACTCCTTGTCCATGTAATATTTCTTTTTATCTTCCTCAAAATTGTATCCTATCTCTGTTCCCGCTGGTATCTTTACGTTCTTGTCTATAATAGCCATGTTGATCTTGCACCCTTCGCCTATCTCCACGCCATCCATGATTATCGAGTTGATTATACTGGCGCTGCTGTTGATGTGAACGTTTCTCCCAAGGACAGAATCCTGGACATTAGCGCCTGTCACAATGCATCCCTCCGATACCACGGAGTTTATCACGCTTCCCCTTTTACCTTTTTTGTCATAGCAGAACTTGGCCGGCGGCGCTCCGTAGCTGGCAGTCCTGATGGGCCACTTAGTGTTGTAAAGGTTGAATGTGGAATCTATCCTCCTCAGGTCCATATTGGTCTCCCAGTATGTCTTTATGGTACCCACGTCCCGCCAGTATCCTCTCTCTATTTCAGATGCGCCTGGGACATTGTTGGTCATAAAGTCATAGACGAATAGGCGGGACTTCTTGTAGATGCTCGGTAAGATTGATTTCCCGAAGTCATGTTCAGTGTCTTCCTTTGCATCCTTCTCAAGAACGTCTATCAGGAAGTCGGTGTTGAATATGTAGTTCCCCATGGAGATCAGCGCCTTTGTGGGGTCATTGGGCATTGGGATGGGTTTTTTCGGCTTTTCCTGAAACCCCTCAATCCTCCCCTTTTTGTCGGTCTGGATGATCCCAAACTGGCTGGCCTCCTCCAATGAGACTGGCAGGGCTGAAACGGTCACATCAGCCTTATTCTTAATATGGAAATCAATCATCTGCCTGATGTCCATCCTGTATACGTGGTCTGCGCCGAAGATGAGGACTATGTCGGGGGCAAAACGCTTTATGAGGTTGACGTTCTGGTATATGGCATCAGCGGTCCCCTTGTACCACTCCTCTCCTGTCCTCATCTGGGCGGGGACTATGGTCACAAACTGGTCTCTCAGCATGGTCCCGAATCGCCAGCCGTCCTTAAGGTGCTCCATGAGGGACTGGGCCTTGAACTGTGTCAGCACATAAGTCGAGTAGATGCCGGAATTTACCAAGTTGCTCAGGACAAAATCCACGATCCTGTACTTCCCTCCAAACGGCACAGCGGGCTTGGCCCTCTCCTGTGTCAGCGGGAAAAGCCTCGTCCCTTTTCCCCCAGCCATAACCATTGCAAGGACCCTCATGTTTTTAATTGCCATATATACCCCCCTACACGAGATTTATAACCCGGATACTCTTGATCCTGGCATTATATCAGGGAAGTTTAAAAAAATACATAAGGTTAAGTGGTCGCCAAATTCACCCTACCTGTTTATCATTTTCAATAGCTCATTTAACGGTCTTGTATTCAATACATCCTTCTTCTCAACCCATCCACGCCGGGCGTTATTGACCCCGAACCTCATATAATCCATCTGTAGGTAATGATGGGTGTCCGTTGATATGACAAGCATCACCCCCATATCCTTTGCCATCTTGCAATGGACGTCGTTCAGGTCAAGCCTGTCGGGATATGCGTTGACCTCCATGGCGACATTATGCTTTTTAGCAGCCTCCAGGAGCTTTTCCATATTCACAGGGTAAGGCTCCCTTCCCGTGAGGAGCCTCCCCGTGGGATGGGCTATGACATGCACTAAGCCGGTCTCAATGGCGTTTATTATCCTCTTCGTCATATCCTCTTCGGTCATGTTGAACTTGGAATGGACGGTGGCGACCACTACATCAAGCTTTTTCAATGCCTCCTCGCTGTGGTCAAGGGTCCCGTCACCCTTAATATCAACCTCTGTGCCTTTAAGAACCGTGAAAGGTGAGCCGTGAGAAGTGAGACGTTTATTGAACCTGTCAATCTCTTCAATCTGTTTAAGAAGTCTTTCTTCATTAAGCCCGTGGGCGATTCCAACGGCCTTTGAGTGGTCTGTTATTGCTATGTATTCATATCCCTTCTTAACGGCATACTCCGCCAGCACTTCGATGGTGTTCCCGCCGTCGCTCGCCTTTGTGTGGATATGGAGGTCGCCTTTAATATCATCAACCTCGATCAACTTCGGCAGTTTTCCCTTTTCTGCGGCCCCAATCTCGCCCCTGTTCTCGCGAAGCTCCGGCGGGATGTAGGGAAGACCCACTGCCTTGTATACATCCTCCTCTTTTTCGCCAGCAATCCATTTCTCGTCCTTCTCCCTGAATACTCCATATTCGCTTATCTTAAGCCCCATCCTGTTCGCCCTGTCTCGCAACGCCACGTTATGGGCCTTTGAGCCAGTGAAATACTGAAGGGCAGCGCCGAAGGACTTCTTATCCAGTACCCGAACATCAGTCTGCATCCCGTTCTTCAGCATTACCGTAGTTTTAGTATCCCCTTTTGCGACAACGCTCGCCACATCAGGGAATGAAACGAATCTGTCCATGACAGTACTCGCCTTCTTTGCCGTCACGAGGATGTCTAAGTCCCCTATTGTCTCCTTCCATCTCCTGAGGCTTCCGGCAGGAACTGCATCTATCACTCCCGGTGTCTTTTTAAGGTATTCAACAATCTGGTCTGCATAAGAAAGCCCGACAGCCAGTCCGAACCTCCCGACGGTGGCCTGGAAGCTCTTGATCCCCTTTAGGATCTTCTCCTCGCTCTTCTCTCCCATTCCCGGAAGACCTCGGAGTTTCCCAGCAGTAGCCGCCTTTTCAAGCTCTTCAATAGACTTTATTCCAAGCTCGTCATAGAAAAGCTTCACTTTTTTCGGACCAACGCCGGAAACCTTCAGGAGATCAAGGAGACTTGGCGAAAGCTCCCTTAATAGTTCCTGATGAAAATGACTTTTACCTGTCTTAAGTATCTCGACTATCTTCTCATGGAGGCTCTCGCCAATCCCCGGTATCTCCTCCAACTCCTCCTCGTTCCTTTCAACTATGCTTTTAATATTCACAGGCAGCCCCTCTATGACAAGTCCTGCATTCCTGTAGGAACGTATCCTGAAAGGGTTCTCCCCCTTTATCTCAAGGAGGTCCGCTATCTCGTAAAACACCTTTGCTATGTCGAGATTTTCCATGTTCCAAAGGTTATACGAGGATGCGAAAATCGTCAACTCCGGCAATTATCCTAATTTTGGTTGCAGGATGTAGTCGTTAAAGGTATATTTTCATATGCAAACTTAGGAGTCGTTAAGGAATAACCAGTGCTTTTCTGGTTAAGCCTTTACGGCCCCTTATGCCGTTCCCGCCATTCTGATGTCCAGGTTAATTTTGAACGACGGCTTAGCTTAAGGGTTTGGCATATACTGGTGTGGCGATAAGGCTTTATATCGGGTAAAAGGTAATGATAAGGAACAAATAAGAGTTATGAAACTTTCTATAGCAAAAAAGATGAATGTGGGTTTCGGGTTCGCGCTGTTACTTTTGCTCTTAGTCAGTATAGTTTCCTTCCGGAGCATAATAAGGCTTGTCGGGGACAGCGTCTTGAAGACGCATACTTATGAGACCCTTGCAGACCTTGAAGACATTGTTTCACTAATCAAGGATCTCGAAACCGGAAGCCGCGGATACGTCATAACCGGGGACGAGGACCATCTCGAACCATACTATGCAGCATCTATGGTTATAGATGAACAAGTCATAGGTGTTCTCGCGTTAACCGCAGACAACCCGAATCTACACGAGATGCTGCATAACCTTGAGCCGTTAATTCATGCAAACAGGGCTTTTCAGGCGGAGCTAGTTGACCTAAGACGAAACAGTGGATATGAGGCTGCAAAAAAGGCCATAGAAACCGATATAGGAACGTATCTCATGAATGAGATACGGGGGATTATTCATGAGATGGAAGGTGAAGAATATGCGTTGTTATTGCAACGGTCAGAGAAGGTCAAGACAAGTACACAGAATGCCGTTTATATAATCATTTTTGGAAGCGTCCTGGCTTTGAGCATCGTTATCTTCGCAATCATTATAATAAACCGTGACATTGCGGAGCGCAATAAGGCCGAAGAAAAGATACAACAAGCCAAGGAAGAGGCGGAGGCTGCTAACCAGGCAAAAAGCATCTTTCTGGCCAATATGAGCCATGAGATAAGGACCCCCATGAACGCCATTGTCGGCATGTCAGACCTTCTTTCGGAGACATCTCTGACCGAGGAGCAGCGGAAGTATGTGGATATATTCAGGAGGGCAGGGGAAAATCTTTTGAGCCTCATCAACGACCTCCTTGATCTGTCCAAGGTGGAAGCCGGGCGCCTCGAGCTCGAAAAGGCGGACTTCGACCTGAATAGCACAATCGAAAAGACAGTGGAGATGTTCGGGTTAAATGCCCGTGAAAAGGGTCTTAAACTTTCCTACCACATAAGTCCAGATGTGCCAAATTTTTTAAATGGCGATCCCGCCAGATTGCGCCAGATCATTGTTAACCTGATCGGAAATGCGATAAAGTTTACAGACAGGGGGGAAGTGGTCTTGACAGTCGGCGGTCAACGGTCAGCAGCCAGCGGCCAGGAGAAGGATAAAGTCGACCTCCTTTTTTCTGTACGCGATACAGGGATAGGTATTCAACCTGAAAAGCTGGATAGAATCTTTGAGAGCTTCAGCCAGGCCCACTCATCAACTGCAAGGATATATGGCGGGACAGGTCTCGGCCTCACCATTGCCAAAAGGCTTGTTGAAATGATGGGCGGTAAAATATGGGTGGAAAGCAAGGTTGGAGAAGGAAGCATCTTTTACTTTACAGCAAGGTTCAGTATAGCAGCAAGGGAGGTTGTAAAAAAAGGGGAAGTTCGCATGTCGGAAGGACAAAAGCCTCTAAATATCCTTCTGGTAGATGACTCGGAGGACAACCGCATGCTGATAGAGTCCTATCTCAAGAAATCGTCTCACAAGATAAGGACAGCGGCAAACGGCGAGTCAGCAGTAGCCAAGTTCAGGAAAGGGAGATACGACATTGTCCTTATGGACATGCAGATGCCGGTAATGGACGGCTACACGGCGACGAGGGAGATAAGGAAGTGGGAGATGGAAACCGGGAAAAGTCAGACGCCTATCATAGCCCTCACTGCCTATGCCCTGAAAGAAGATGCGGAAAAGAGTATTCAGGCAGGTTGCACGGCCCATATCTCAAAGCCCGTTAAGAAGGCAAACCTACTGGAGGTGATTGCCAAATATGCTAAGAAAGGATAATTATGGCAGGTAGCAGTGAAAAAATCGTCATCCAGGCAGACCCGGAGATAGCGAACCTGATTCCGGGGTACCTCGAAAACAGGAAAAAGGATATCGCCAGGATGCTGGAGGCTTTAGGCAAAGGTGATTATGAGACTATCAACTTTATTGGACACAGCATGAGAGGCTCAGGAGAAGGTTATGGATTCAGCGCTATTTCAGAGATAGGCACGGCACTGGAGCAGGCTGCGAAGCACAACAGTACAGATGAGATAAGGAGAAGAATAGACGAACTTGCAGTTTATATAGGGCGAGTTGAGGTGGTTTATGAATAAGAAAGCTAAGCTCAAGATACTTATTGCCGAAGACGATGTGGACCTTCTGGCCCTTTACGATAAGGCCCTTCCTGATCTCGTCTTCGACAAAAAGCTTGTCATTAACGGAGATAAGGCTTTGGAAGCTTATAAAACGTGGCACCCTGACATCCTTGTGCTGGACATAGTTATGCCGGTTATGACGGGGTATTTGGCACTAAAGGAGATACGTGAGGCGCTTAAAGATGGCAATACAACAGTAATTATCTCTACCTCAATAGATGACATCGATGAAGTCAGCAAATTTGAACGATTAGGGATTCAGGGGTATATAGTCAAACCTTTTGATTATAAGAAGATTGCTTATGATATCCTGGGGTTTTTCAAGAAGACAGACCCCGCAAGGGCAGATATGGCCCGAAAAAAACTTGAAAAAATCTTACGCCACCATCTCCCTTAATTCGCTGGCGTTAATCCCCGCATACGCCTCCGAGTCGCTGTTTGCAGTAACCTTAACTGGAGACGGATAATGTGCGCTGATTATTTTTCCAAGCCTTTTGATTACCTAAATCACTTCCATTCCTTCATCGAGTATCCGCCCTTGAGCATCCTTTCGGCGCCTGCAGCGATGATCTGGCGGCCCCACTTGAACTCCTTGTATAGGAGGAGGAAGTTCCATGTGTCCTTGAGCACCCTGGCCCTATCCTTCATGCTAAGCTTCAGGAACGCCTCTGGGAAGTCGGCCTCGTGGGGGCGTCCAAGGGCAACCTTAAAGGGGTTCCACTGGTCCGATGTCCGGCGCACCTCGGAGGCGATCATCTTCCTGTACAGTTCCTGGAGCGAACGGTTCCTGACATTAGAGTCTATTATAGCCTCTCCTGCAATGGCACCGGAGTGAAGGGCACAGCTCATCCCTTCGCCAATCATGTTCAAGAAACCGGCTGCCTGGCCTGTAATGATGGCGTTGCCTTTGCCGAAGACATAGCGGTTTATCAGGGAAGGGCCGAAGTTTTCAGCCGTACCGTCAGGCTCCGGCTGGGGATTCAATATGACCCCATGCTTCTCCTCCAGATACCTCACAACGTTCGCCTGCTTCCGGTCAAAGCTTTCCCCTACCTTGAACCCGACTCCAACTATCTGCTTCCCGTCCCTGGCATGGCTCCAGGTGTAATGCCCAAGCCCGGGGTGGAACCAGAAGTGGAAATACTCCTCATCCAATGGGCATTCTATTATCTCGTGCAGCTTCTGCCCAACAAAGAACCACGGTATCTGCTTTGGATAGTTGGGGTATAAGGCCCTGACGACTGGAGAGGTTGGCCCGTCGGCCCCTATGAGGTATTTCGCCCTGTAACTCACGGATCCGCCCTCTCTGTCGCGGGTGTGGACTATTACATGATCTCCATTGTCTTCGAGGCCGGTGAATGTAGTCCTGTCGTGGACCTCGGCCCCGCTCCTCTTTACTGCCCAGTAGTCCGAGAATTTCCTGTAGAGGTGCGGCGTTGTCCCTCCGAAAAAATCCATGGGGAAAGATACCATGCTTGGGAAATGGAATGTAACGCCCCTGCACGATGTGGGATCATGAAGGACCTCCCTCGGCAGGGGGCCGAAGTTTTCAAGGAGGAACCTGTGCCCGCGCGGTGAAAGGATGCCGCTGCATATCTTGTGGCGGGGAAGAGATGCCCTCTCTATAATTAGGGTCTCAAGTCCCGCATCCACCAGCCTCTTGGCCGCCGCAGCGCCGGAAAGACTTGCACCTATTATTATGACGTCCACTGAACGCATTAAAAAATATCTCCTGCTTTTATCGAACCACCTATCGCCTTAAAGTCCTTCCCTCATAAAAAGGCATTTCAGGTATTCTTATTCACTTTCCGAATCTCCGATTAGACCCTTTGCGTCTTTATCATCCAGTTCCAACTTAGGTGATGTAGTTTTTACTCTTTTTTCAACTTGCTTTATATGTTCTGCCGGTGGGATATGCTCAGGGAGTGTACCACCAATGCGCTTTATTGCGTCTCTAACTTCTTTCCCAACGTTTTCATGGGTCCTTATCGCAATCTGTTGATCCTTTACGCGTTCACGCGCCAGTTTGTCGCGGGTTTGTGTCATGCGGAACTGGTTTGCAGCGAGTTCGGTTGTTCCCATGCGGTCCATAAGGTTTTCTTTTTCGGGGATGTTTTTATGTTTTTTAATAGAGTCTCTTCCCATTCCTGCGTACATCCCCTTGTAACCGGCATCGTGAAACACGCCGAACATCTTGTCATGCACTCCTGCGTCCCTTGCCGCACCTGACAATGCCTTGAATTCCTCTGCTGCCTGTTTGCGAAGTTCCAGTCTTTCTACATCCGCAGTCAAAGCGTCAGATACCTCCTGACGCCGGGTTTGGACGGCAAAGTATTTTTGTGAATTGGCAATTTCCGGTTTACGAGGATCGCCGTTTTGAGCTATCAAATAACAGGCAAAACGGGAAAGATTATAATCAGATACATCACGTGAACTGCCAGATCCAAGTTCAACCATTTTGCCGGCGCCGGCAAAATGGTTTTCAGGTTCATTTCCAGATTGTTCGCAGGATGTTATGGCTCTTTTAATGGCGTCTTCAAACCGTCTCCATTGCGTATATCCTAAATGCGGTTGTAGTTCCCTGGCGCTCCAATATTCCGCGCCATGCTCGTTTGTCCTTTTCAAGTCTTCAAAGGACTTGCTTCCTATTGTCGCCAGTTCTTTCTTTGGCATAGGTTCTCCTGATTTGAGGCCCTTGCTATTTTGTAAATAGTAAGCGCTACCCTTAGAGCCCGTCATTAGTGGATTGGGCAAATATCTTCTTATTCATCCTTCATTATCATTTCAACCAATTCTGTTAGTCCTTTTTCTTCTGAAATAGAAGATTTGATTTTTTCTTGTTTAAGAATACTTTTGAGCTTTTCAATCGAAATTAATGCCGTAAGTCCTTTGCGTTTCTCTTCATATCCAAATACTTCATTAGGTAAGAAATACTTCAAGAAATTTTTTATTGTATCAGGGTCTTTATCAAAAAGAGATTCAAGATAATTTTCGGTATTCTTTTTACTTTGAGAATCGGTCCATATAAAGAGAAGCTCCCAAGGTGAATCTGAGATTTCCGGTAAAAAAATATTTAGCGGTATTCTGTCTTTGTAAAGCCGTTTTTCACAATTTTCATTGAACGTTTTTTTAATTTTATCAATACATTCTTTATTAAGCTGTATGTATTGATTTCGCTCAGGATGCATCGAATAGAATACTATGCTGGCATGAAAGTCATCCGAAATTGGTTCCTGTAGTAATTTAATGAGTATTTCGCAAACCTTATCTGTGTTTTCTATACGCTTTATAAACCGCCAAACTATAAATCGGGCATATTCCCTTTCAGTTAGAAGTCTAATTTCCTTTTTGTCGCTAAAAACCTTCGCTAAACAACCATAAGTAACTAACAACTTGTATGCTGCCTCGATATCTTCAATAGACATTATTAGCTCTTCGATCGTCGTAATTATCAGTGTACGAATATCACCCCGCTCTTCTTTTTCAAGTGCATCCTTGAGTTTTTTAGTCATTTCCTCAACTGGAATTTTAGCTGATTGAAGCTGAGAAATTAATGCCTGTTCGCCACTTGGCGTTGCAATTTCAGGAAGCGTGTCTCTATAAAAATAGTTACAGAAAAACTGATTCTCACTAACTCGTCTCCTGCTTATCTTATCTTTTGCTATATGATCAGTGCTCATTATTTGATCAGGTCTAAAGAATATAAATTTGACAAGATCAATTTCATGTTCACTACAAAAGCCGGTATTTTCCAGATGTTTTTTAACCTCATCAGCGTGTTCTTTATCTGAATCTTTCCTTTCCAATTTAGCCGTCACCCTTATTACATTTGAGGCATGATCTATGAGCAGGTCTCTGTTATTTGAGATCCAACTGTATAATCGGGGATTTGCAGTTTGAATAACTGTGAGGCACATCAAGTCAATAATATTTACGGTTACCGCCGGTGAGTTAAGTTTTTCCCTCAAATGACGTCCGAATGATTTAATTAAACGTGGTGTAGGTAATATGTGTCTTATTTTGCCATTAAATTCAAAAGACATTTCAGATAAAGATCTGATATCCGAATCATCAATGCGACTTGCCAAGCTCGCCAAAACGGTATTAACAATTTTATAAAAGTATGTTTGCCATTTTTCTACATCCAAATCAGGGATAAGAACATGGTAATCAATAAATTTTTCTAAGGTTTGTTCATCTTTTGTAAACATATTACTCCACTAACGAAACGAGAGTTGTTTCTTGAGATGCAAGCAATTCATTATGAGATGCTGCAATAATAAAATAAAGGTTATTTACTTTACCTACCGTATTAATAAGCTGAAACACCGACTGACGATTCTTAATGCTACATCTGTCCAAATTATCAATTATCAAGACCATCCTAAGGTTAAACCTGGACAGATACCACTCAATATTTTTTTTCAGATCATCATGTGTTTTGGGTTTAAACAGCATTTCTCCTAAATGTTTAAATGTAAGCTCAAAGAAGGATGCTGTTCCTTTAAGGCCATAGATAAGGGAAAGGTAATCTTCCCTAATATTTGTAATTCCAGGAAGTAAAGCACTCTCGTTTAAAGACGATGTTAGAGCATCGAAAAATCCTTTCGTCATTTCCCTATCAGATTTATATTTATAAGGATCAAACTGAACAACTTTGACTTCCCCAGATTCATTAAGCGTCTTACTAAGCAGCTTTAATATCGACGTTTTTCCTGACCCATTCCTGCCATAAAGCGCAATTACTTTGCCGCATTGTCCAGTCTCGCCATCTACAATGCGCTTGATCTCCTCAACGACCTTATCATGCTGTAATTGATCTGACTCGATGTCTTCTATGGGTTGTTCGTCAAGGATATATAGGGGATTACTTCCTTGCGTGGCAATAGACTTATTTTTGGCGGGTTTAGATAGAATGGATTTATCCAATAAGTACAGGATTAGTCCGATTACTATGGCAAAAGCAACATAGTCCCCGCTGAAGAAAAGTACACTTTGCAAATCACAAAAATACATTGTTAAAATAAATATTGTTGAAGCTGTAAAACCAAACCACCATCCATGAAGGGAAAATATTAGATTAGGTGGCGTATTTAAAAGCTTGGAATATATGGGCACAGCATTTTTTAGGAACTTCCAGAATGCAGAAGAGATTATTGCGATTAGTAATAAAGGGAATACCCAGTATACAGTAAGATCAAAAAATATAATGTGCGTTAACCACGATTCCGGATGACTTATAGCATACAGATTTATAAGATAGAAAACAGCCGTAGGTAGCAAAAATGCAATAACGAAGGATGAGAAAAATTCGATATAAAAACATCGGCTAAATTTTAATTTTATGTCTTCACTCATAATTGTGTTCGGTTACTTACGCTTTCTTTGCTCCTGTTTGCCGAGACTTTTTCATAACGCCCCTTAATCCCCTCTTATCTTAAGAGGGGAAACTACAACATAGGCCCCTCACCCTAACCCTCTCCCCTGTTTGGGGCGAGGGAATTATAAGGGATTTCCAGTGACATGATACTGAGTTTCCCTTTAACTGGTGGGCACAGCCCACAAGCTCCGCGTCATTACCTTAAAATAGACATTCCCCTCTCAAAAGCGCAAAAACCCCTCTTGGATAAAGGGTTTCAGTGAGGTATACTCCTCACCAGTTAGGTGAAACCACAATATCACAAAGAGGGGGTAGAAAGATGATACAACAAACCTTGATG
>JAUSKU010000031.1 GCA_030646755.1 Deltaproteobacteria bacterium | reverse complement strand
ACTGGTAGCGTAACCGTCTCGGTTGCGCAAAAATCACCGAATGACTATTTAAATAAGTTCTGTAGGGTGGATTAAGCGACAGCGAATCCACCACCTTCGGGTTCACCGCACCAGGACGCCAGGTCGCTGAGGAAATAAAACAGAAGTTTGATGGATTCGGCGCAAAAAAATGGGGCTTAATCCACCCTACACAAGGATCCGTTGGTTGGGTCATGCGTGAGCGAAACCCAACAATTCAATCCAAAACCTTGTAACAGAAGAAAGGATGTAAAAAATGGGTATAGTACAAGTAACTGTGGAAGTCTGTAATCCCGGCAATCCTGATAAACGATGGGAAGGATTGTTTTTGGTTGACACTGGTTCCATTGATTGTATGGTTCCCGGAAACCGTCTCAGGAGTATAGGGATTGAACCTCGGGGAAAACGAACTTACGAACTTGCTGATGGAACTGAGGTGGCTATGGATGTTGGAGTTGCGCAAATTGAATTTATGGGTGAATGCATTGGGTCAACAGTCATTTTTGGAAAGGACGATGTTGAACCCATTCTTGGGGTAACGGCTTTGGAATCAGTTGGTATTGAAGTGGATCCTCAAAATAAGAGACTGAAACGATTGCCTGCGGTAAGGTTGAAGAAGTTTGGTGGATTCGGCGCAAAAGACAGCGCCTTAATCCACCCTACACAAGGATTCGTTGGTTGAGTCCGTATGTGCAAACCATGCAATCTAAGCCAAAAACCTTTTTCTGGAAAGGAGGGAAGCAAATGGTCACTAATATATTAGCAAAAATTCAAAAAGACCTGGAATTCATAAAATCCAAGATAATTGTAATAGACAATGAACTTGAAGATATAAGCAATGACCTGCATGAGGTTCGGCCTGAGTACATAAAAAGATTAGGCGACTGGACAAAAAAGGGAACTTTTCCTCTTTTTCCAGTGTTGATGAATTACGCAATGAGATAGAGCATGTATAAGTTTATAGATTTTGACCATCACGATAAAATATATTGTAAAAAGTATTACCGATAATAATATCCAGATAACAAAACTATGAGATTCGATAAATTTACCATCAAGGCGCAAGAGGCTGTACACGAAGCACAGGAATTAGCTGAATCCAAGAGGCAGCAACAAATACTTGCCGTCCATTTACTGGAAGTCTTGCTAACCCAGGAACAGGGCATTGTTGTGCCACTTTTGAAAAAATTAGGAATTGAAACCAATATCATTCTCGATAAGACACTGGTAGCAGTTAACAAGCTTCCTCAAATAAGCGGCTCAGGAGCGCCTGGCCAGGCGTATGTAAGTGCAGAATTACGCGATACCTTCAATCTGGCATGGGAAGAAGCCAGTAAGCTGAAAGACGAGTATGTAAGCACTGAACACCTGCTGTTAGCCCTGGTGGGATTAAGAAATACTACTGCCGGCAGGCTATTAAACGAAGCAGGCGTTCAAAAAGAAAATATCTATACGGCATTGAAGGAAATCCGGGGCAGTCAGCGCGTCACCGACCAAAATCCTGAAGAAAAGTATCAAGCCCTTGAACGCTACAGCAAAGACCTTGGTGAATTGGCTCGGAAGGGAAAGCTGGACCCTGTCATTGGACGTGACGACGAGATAAGGAGGGTGATACAGGTTTTATCCCGCAGGACAAAGAACAACCCCGTCCTGATAGGAGAACCCGGCGTTGGAAAGACGGCCATCGTAGAAGGTTTGGCGCAGCGTATCGTCAATGGAGACATTCCTGAGAGCCTGAAAAATAAGCGGGTTATGTCCTTGGATATGGGCGCCCTGATTGCAGGCACAAAATATCGGGGTGAGTTTGAAGACCGTCTCAAAGCGGTACTGAAAGAAGTGAGTGAAAAAGAAGGTCAAATCATCCTCTTTATTGATGAGTTGCATACGGTTGTGGGCGCTGGCGCTGCCGAGGGCGCCGTGGACGCATCCAATCTGTTAAAACCCGCATTAGCCCGCGGCGAGTTGCGTTGTGTAGGGGCCACAACACTGGATGAATACAGAAAGCATATCGAAAAAGATGCCGCATTGGAAAGACGATTCCAGCCGGTCTATGTCGGCGAACCATCCGTAGAAGATACTATCGCAATTTTAAGGGGATTAAAAGAGCGGTATGAACTGCATCACGGGGTGCGTATCAAAGACTCCGCAATTGTTGCAGCCGCAACACTATCGCAACGATACATCGCTGATCGATTTTTACCCGATAAGGCAATTGACCTGATTGATGAGGCAGCCTCAAAACTCAGGATTGAGATTGACAGTATGCCAGTCGAACTGGATGAGATTGAGCGCAAAATCATGCAGTTGGAGATTGAGAAAGAAGCCCTCAAAAAGGAAAAGGATACTGAATCGAAACAGCGAATGGAAAAGATCGAAAAACAATTGTCAGACTTGAGAGAAGGGTCTGGCGCGCTCCGTATCCAATGGGAAAACGAGAAAAAGATCATCAAAGAGATTCAGGACATTAATGCAAAAATAGATCAAGCCCGTATCGAGGAACAAGCAGCGCAAAGGGAAGGAAATTTGGAGAAGGTGGCTGAGATACGTTATGGACTCATCAGGGAATGCGAACAAAAACTGAAACTAAAGCATAATGAACTGCAGGAATTACAAAAAGACAATTCCCTTCTCAACGAAGAAGTTGATGCCGATGATATTGCCATGGTTGTCTCCAAATGGACGGGAATTCCCGTTACACGCATGCTGGAAGGCGAAAAGGAAAAACTCTTGAAAATGGAAGACCGGCTCAGGGAAAGAGTCGTTGGTCAGGAGGAGGCTATCGGGGCTGTTTCTAACGGTATTCGCCGTGCCCGTGCAGGGCTCCAAGACCCCAACCGCCCTATTGGCACATTCTTATTCCTCGGCCCCACCGGAGTTGGCAAAACAGAACTCTGCAAGGCGCTGGCCGCATTCCTGTTTGACAATGAAAATGCTATGGTGCGCATCGATATGTCTGAGTTTATGGAACAGCATTCAGTGGCCAGGCTTATTGGCGCGCCGCCCGGATACATTGGTTACGAAGAAGGTGGGCGCCTTACTGAGGCAATTCGAAGAAGACCTTATTCGGTAATCCTCTTTGATGAGATAGAAAAGGCACATCGGGACGTGTTTAATATCTTATTACAGGTCTTCGACGACGGCCGATTGACAGACGGACATGGTCGCACGGTGGACTTTAAAAATACCATTATTGTGATGACTTCCAACATCGCCAGCCAGTGGATACAAGACCTTACAGGGCCTGAAAATGAGGAAGAACTGAGGAATCGCGTTAAGCAAGCATTAAAAGAGGCATTCAGGCCAGAGTTCCTTAACCGTATAGACGAAACGATCATATTCCATGGTTTGTCGAAAGAATTTATAAAACAGATTGCTGATATACAATTGAAAGAACTCCAAAAGCGTTTGGCCAAACATAACTATCGGTTAACGGTTACCAATAAGGTTAAGGAAAAATTAACAGAGGAAGGTTTTGACCCGCACTTCGGCGCCAGGCCGTTGAAGCGTACAATCCAGCAAATGATTGAGAATCCACTTTCTATTAAGATATTAGAAGGAACGTTCATAGAGGGATCGGAGATTAGCGCTGATATGAAAAATGGAAAGATCGTCTTCTCCACAAGTGAACCAACAGCTATATAGGATATTATAGGAATAAAATAAGGGATCTGGTGGCACAGGCTTCCAGCCTGTGAGAGAATTTAGAATTTACAGAAGAAACTTACCCCATTGGGAAAGACCAGAAAGTATATATTTCATAACCTTTAGAACATTCAAACAAGTTATTCTTACAGAAGAATCAAGAGACATTATTTTTAATAGCATCCTATTTCATAACAATAAAAAATATAAACTATATGCTTTTGTCATTATGCCAGGCCATGTTCATTTGTTATTACAGCCATTAGAAAAGACAAATAATTCTTTTTATAGTCTTGCTGAAATCCTTCATAGCATAAAAAGTTATTCAGCTAATCAAATCAACAAAATGCTTAAAAACACAGGCAAGATGCCTGTGCCACCAAGGGTGTGGCTGGATGAAAATTATGATAGAATAATCAGGGACAACAATGAATTTCAGGAAAAAAATGAATTACATTAACGTACAGGAATTTCAAACTTTAGTTCCTCCCCCTTGATGGGGGAGGTCAGGTGGGGGTGGAGGGAAAAGGATGATCACCCTCCCCTAATCCCTCCCATCAAGGGAGGGGAAAAAAGTCGTCAAAGGCCTAATTTATTGAAGCAGCAAAAGATTATCAATGGTTATACATTTTGGATTAATCTGACACCATATTATAGTAAACCTTAAAAGAAAGTTGTCATTGCGAGGAGGAACGGTTGCGAGGCAAAGCCGAAGCAAACTATTGGTAAGATTCCTCACTTCATTCGGAACAGGCTCCGCAATCTCAAAACAGGGATTGCTTCGCTGTCGCTCGCAATGACGTTTAATGTCAACTTATTTAATACGTTCACTATAAGTACAAATGCACAATTTTATATTTTTATTCAGCATTGTCCGGTTAGGAATTTGCACGTACCGGCTTTTGTCATACCCGAATGCTTTTGTCGGGTATCCAGAGGCTCGTTCATCCTGGATTCCCGCTAAAAACATGCGGGAATGACAGCTTTAGAGCAACGGAAT
>JAUSKU010000009.1 GCA_030646755.1 Deltaproteobacteria bacterium | reverse complement strand
CAAGGTTTGTTGTATCATCTTTCTACCCCCTCTTTGTGATATTGTGGTTTCACCTAACTGGTGAGGAGTATACCTCACTGAAACCCTTTATCCAAGAGGGGTTTTTGCGCTTTTGAGAGGGGAATGTCTATTTTAAGGAATCCTCATCAATCTCTTCTGCCTGCCTGTTGCTGTAAAACTCCTTATAAAACCCCTCGAACCGCTCTTCTTCTAAGGCAGTGCGGACGCCTTTCATCAGATTCAGGTAATAATACAGGTTATGAATGGTATTCAACCGAGAAGAAAGGATCTCCTTGGCCATATATAGGTGCCTCAGATAGGCCCTGCTGAAATGCTTGCATGTATAGCAGCCGCATTCAGTATCTATGGGAGAGCTGTCACGGATGTATTTTGAGTGCTTTATCTGGATGGAGCCGAAGGTTGTAAACAGCATTCCGTTTCTGGCATTTCGCGTTGGGATAACACAGTCGAACATGTCTATGCCGCGCCTGACTCCTTCAATCAGGTCCTCCGGAAGCCCGACTCCCATAAGATACCGCGGCTTATCTTCCGGGAGATGAGGGACAGTGACCTCTATCATCTCGTGCATCTCATCCTTGCTTTCACCAACGGAGAGGCCGCCAAGGGCATGACCGTCAAATCTTATCTCTACAGTCTCTTTGGCAGATATCTCCCTTAGCTCTTTATACATCCCTCCCTGAACTATACCGAAAAGGGCTTGTTGCTCGCTATTCCCTTCCGGTCTCAGATGATGATCCCTGCACCTCTTTCCCCATCTCAGAGTCCTCTCCATAGAAGACTTTGCATAGTCAAAGGTTGCGGGATAAGGCGTGCATTCGTCCAGGATCATCATGATGTCGGAGCCGAGGGCCTCCTGTATCTCTATGGCGCTTTCCGGCGTCAGGGTATGCTTGGCCCCATCTATGTGGGACTGGAAATATACGCCATCCTCCGTTATTTTCCTTAGGTCACCGAGGCTGAATACCTGGAACCCGCCGCTGTCTGTAAGGATAGGGCCGTCCCAGGCCATAAACTTGTGAAGACCGCCAAGCTCGCGAATGATCTCGTGTCCCGGCCGGAGCATGAGGTGGTAGGTGTTTCCAAGGATTATCTCAGCCCCAAGGTCCTTCACCTCATGAGGGGTCATTGCCTTGACCGTACCAACTGTACCCACAGGCATGAAGACAGGGGTGTTGACCACACCATGCATGGTGTGAAACCGGCCCAGACGGGCATTGGAAGAGGTATCTTTTTTTAAAAGTTCGAATTTAACATTCATATAATCATCATGGCATCGCCGTAGCTATAGAACCTGTACCCCTTGTCTATCGCCTCTCTATAGGCCTTGAATATAAGATCCCTTCCAGCAAATGCAGATACTAACATCATAAGGGTTGATTTCGGAAGATGAAAATTGGTTACAAGGGAATCCATCACCTTAAAGGAATAGCCGGGGTAGATAAAGATAGAGGTCCTGCCCCTCCCAGCAACGATCCCCCATTTTCCCCCCTTGGCAAGGGGGGATGAAAGAGGGGTAGCCGCAGCCTCCAGCGTTCGCAGTGAGGTGGAGCCTACCGCTATAACCCTGCGACCTTCAGCTTTTGCCCTGTTAATTTTTTCTGCGGAGGCAGTGCTTATCTCATAGCGCTCTGGGAGCATCCTGTGTTCCTCAATATTCTCAACCCTGACAGGAAGAAATGTTCCTGGACCGACATGAAGGGTTACAGTGACAATATCGATCCCCTTCTCTTTTATCTTTTTTAAAAGGGCTTCAGTGAAATGAAGACCAGCTGTAGGGGCCGCCACTGCCCCTTTTTTATCTGCAAAGACTGTCTGATATCTGTCTTTATCTACCCCCCCTTTTGTCCCCCCCTTAATAAGGGGGGGATGGAGGGGGGGTGTCCCTTGCCCCTCGGCTCTTTTTATATACGGCGGCAACGGCACCTGCCCAACCTCTTCCAACACATCTTCAAAAGGCCTGTCGCTGTGAAATTTTATCTTAAACCTGCCATCTCCAATCTCTTCCAGGACCTCGCCCTTCAGGTTATCATCGAACTCGATCATGACCCCAGGCCTGATCCTCTTCCCTCCTACAAGGCATTCCCAGCCACTCTCCTCTTTATCATCCTTCTCCAAGAGGAGTACCTCGGCCCTTCCCCCTGTCCCTTTTCTTCCCATCAGCCTTGCAGGGATTACCTTGGTGTCATTGATTACGAGAAGGTCTCCTGGTTTGAGGTAATCGGTTATTTCAAAGAAGAACCGGTGCTCAATCAATCCGCTCTTTCTGTCGACAACCATCAGCCTTGAACGGTCTCTCTCCTGGCTGGGTTCTTGGGCTATAAGTTCCTCAGGAAGATTAAAGTCAAAGTCGCTAATATTCATATATTCAGATCGTTGCTGGAAAAGACCCTGTTTCTACCCTTGTTTTTGCTAAGGTACAAGGCCTTGTCTGCCATATCTATAAGTTGAAGTCCTTCTTCCCCGTCTTCAGGATATGACGAGACTCCAAAGCTCGCAGTGAACCGTCCACCCGGAAGAAGGTCCTCTCCGATATATTTTGCATCAGCTATCCGCTTCCTTAACTTTTCAGCAGCCATTACAGCATGTTCTTTGTCAACTTCCGGGAGTAGCATGATGAACTCCTCTCCCCCAAAACGGGCGACTATGTCTTCACCTCTCAGAGCCTCCTCCATTATCCGTGCAGTCTGCCTGAGGGCGTTATCTCCCTGGATATGACCGTAAAGGTCGTTATAGTTCTTAAAATGGTCTATATCCATGATTATAATGGAAAAACCCCTCTTGTAACGTTTAGCCCTTTTCAGCTCCTGGCCGAGCTTCTCAAAGAAGAACCTGCGGTTATAAAGCTTTGTAAGCTCGTCCCTGGCTGCGTCTTCCTTTGTTTTCTCGAAAAGCCTTGCCTTTTCAATAGCCACAGACACATGCTCCGCAACCGCAGTGAAGAGCTCCAGGTCACTCTTTCTAAATGCGTTCGTTTGAGGCTTATGGGTATTAAGTAACCCTATAACCTCACCTTTCACTATGAGAGGGACAGAAAGGAATGACCCTATGTCCTTTTTAAAACCTTTATAGTAAAGGAAGTCCTTCTCCTTACTCACATCCTGAATAAGAACGGCCTTACCACTCCTCGCCACTTTCCCCGAAACTCCCTCATCCAGGCGGAAACGGACCTTGCTTCTCACATCTTCTCCCAGACCGTGTGCCACCCTTATGAAAAGCTCATCCCCCTGCAGGAGCATAAGGCACCACTCACCAATATTAAGGGCCTCTCCAACCATTGTCATGGTACCATTGAATAAGTCATCGAGTTGATGGCTCATACTCAGGGTCTTACTTATGTTGTAAAGTGTATATAGTTCCAGTACCTTTTCTTCGAGCTTCCTTGACTGCTTCTCAATAGTCTTATGCTCATCTCTCAATTCCTCTAGTTCTTCTTTCAGATTTTCAAACTTTTTGTCTACCATAGATTAGTACCTCCTTATCGTTATTCCCGGATAATACCACTTAAGTATCTGTTTATATGTCCGGCCGTCATCAGCCATCCCCTTTGCCCCCCACTGGCACATCCCTACCCCGTGGCCGCCTCCGCTTCCTGCAAAGGATACTGAATCTCCTTTAATCTTTACAGTAAAGTCGGTGCTCCTCAGGTGTTCAAACCCAATGGCCTCTCTGAAATCCTTCCCTGATACATCTGAGACGCCATTGCTGTGTCTGATAGAAATGCTGATGGCCCTCCCGCTTCGGGACTTCTTCTTTACCGACACTGAACTGATACTGTCGATGCCGCCGTCGAGCCGCCTGAGCCTTTCGCTCAATTCATCCAGGCCTATCTCATACTGCCAGAAGTAATTGGGAGCCTCTGTACAATGAGGGTCTTTAATACTCCTGAGGTAAGGAACGTCTTTTCCCCACACATCCTCTGCCGCCTCCGTCCTCCCCCCGCACGAAGAATGATAGAGTGCCTGGATAAGCTCTCCGTTATAAAGGGCGACCTCTCCCTCCGTCTCCTTCACGGCCTGAAGGGCCAGCTCATCCTCGCTGTCACTCCCGCCGTAAACCTGGCTTACTACAGTCGACTCCAGGTCATACCTCGGGTCTTTCCTCGCCTTTTTCTGATAAAGAGCGTATGTTCTGGCAACCACCGCCTGGGCCTTTACAGCCTCCTTGGGCCACCTTGATGAAATCTCATGGTTTATCAGTCCTACCAGGTAATCCTCCAGGTTAAGCTCATTTATGATGAGGAGTGAAGAGTTATCCTTTAGTGCCTCAATCCTGCCCCTGTACCCTTTGCCATTTACCTTGATACGGGATTCCTTGGCGTCCGCAATTAAAGAGGTATACGATGTGCCGTTAACCAGCAACCCGTCTTTATCCGTCTTTATCTCAAGCTCAGAGTTGCTCAGTATGGGTATCTTTTCATTACCTATGACGCCGGTTATTGAAACCCCATCTCCCCCCACGGTTGCCGATGCGCCCTTGAATATGGCTATCCTTATGACTTCACGGGACTCCCAGGCGAAGGAATGGGAATAGAAAAGTAGACAATAGGCAGCAGACAGTAGACAGTAGGCAATAATCCATTTTGGATTAGCATTCCGCATTCGTTACTCCCCGCTGATAGTCAAATCGGATATAAGGAGAGACGGGGCGCCGATCTTACCGAAGAACCTGAGATCACTACCGACTGCGGTCACGCTTTTTAGTACATCCATAACATTTCCTGCTATGGCAACACCTTTAACCGGGTATGCCCTTTTTCCGTTCTCAATCCATATCCCCGCCGCCCCGACAGAGAAGTCGCCAGATACGGGATTGGCCGTGTGCATGCCCATCACTTCAGTAACAAAAAGGCCCGTTCCAGCCGTGTTAAACAGGGCGTCCCTGCTGAAATCCCCTTTCTCAATATAAAGGTTTGTAAGGCCGCAGGCAGGCGGGGCCTTAATTCCTCCCCTGACAGCATTTCCTGTTGATTTTACCTTGTCTTTTGCAGCGCTGTATGTATCGTACAGATATCCCTTGAGTATGCCGCTCTGAATCAGGGGAGTCCTCTGCCTGGGTAGCCCTTCCCCATCTACAGGAGCAGTTCCAAGCCCTCCTGGATACAGGCCGTCATCAAAGACATTTAATAGCTCTGAGCCGACCGTTGTCCCTATCTTGCCGGCCAGCAACGACTTCCCCTTCTGGACAGAATCGGCGATAAACGATGATGCCAGGACACCCAAAAAATCTGCTGCAACGCTGTTTTCAAGGACAACAGGGCACCTGACCGTCTTTATCCTCCGACCACCCAACAGTTGGACCCCGTTTTCAGCGGCCCTTCTGCCGACCTTTTCCACATCAAGTCCCTTATAAGACCTGCTGAAATCAAAGTCCGACCCCATCTCCGATTCTGAGCCCTCCTCAGCCAGGGCCGATATGCTCGCTGAACAGTATGTCCCCTTGTGGCTTACGTCGATACCTTTGGAGTTTAATAGATAGACCTCATACTCAGCCTCTGAATATGCAGCCTTTCTGACCCTTTTCATCCTCATGTCGAAGGAAAGGGCAGCCCTTTCCAGGGCCTTTGCCCTATCAATCTTTTCCTCCTCAAGGACATCTTTCATCCCCTCATCATACACCGAGACCGAAGGGATCGGACTGCCCATATCAGGGAGGACCCTGAATTCGTCAAGGGTGGTGTGCTGACAGCTTAACGCAGCATCATCCACCATCCTCTTTATCCCGCCATTGCCAAAATCGGTACAGAATGAGAAGCCCTGCCTCCCTTTGTCAAAGACCCTTAATGATGCCCCTGCCTGCCTTGAGACTTCAAAGGAGTCCACCTTTCCCTCTTTAGATTCAATGGAAAGAGAACTGGTGGCATTTATATATATCTCAAACTCCTTCAGTCCCTTGTTCCTGACCTCGTCCAGGATCAGATTTTTTTTTTCGATTATCTCCATATATACCTCAAGTTAAATTCAACTCAACCTCTGCCTGTTTTTACAGTTCTAAAACCATCGCTATCTCGTCACACTCAGGGAACTTTGAACATTTCAGGCAGTCCCCCCATATCTTGTGAGGGAGCTGCGTCTTATCTATTTCATGGAAACCAAGCTTCTCAAAAAATACCCTCTGATATGTCAGGGCAAAAACCCTCTTAATCCCGAACTCCTTGGCCTCATCAACGCACGCCGTTACAAGCTTCTTCCCCATGCCTTTCTTTATATGGCGTTCCGCCACCACAAGGGACCTCACCTCCGCCAGGTCATCCCAGCAGATATGCAGGGCGCATACACCTGCCAGCACGCCATTTTCCTCATACACATAAAAATCCCGCAGGTTATCGTAAAGCTCGCTCAGCGAGCGGGGAAGCATCTCACCCTTGTTGGCAAACACCTCCACCAGCTTCTGTATCTGCTTTACATCGGTTATCCTGGCCTTACGTATCAAATTACTCTCCTTCACACTTTACCCCATCCTCACCCTGCCCCTCTCCTTGAAGGAGAGGGAATAACAACAGTTTCCTCTCCCTCAGGGAGAGGATTAAGGTGAGGGTGGGATGTCTCATGTCTCACGATTTACGTTATTTATCATCTCTTCCGCATGCCTCTTAGTAGCCTCGGTTATTGTCATCCCCCCAAGCATCCTCGCTATCTCATCAACCCTGCCATTTTTATCAAGCCTGGCAACAGTCGTCACGGTCCTTCCCTTTTCCTCCCCCTTGGAGACAGCATAATGCAGGTCAGCCATGGCTGCGATCTGCGGGAGATGGGTTATGCACAAGACCTGCCTTCCGCGGGCCACCTCCCTGAGCTTGCGGCCAACAACCTCGGCAATCCCTCCGCCGATGCCCGAATCTACTTCATCAAATACCATTGTCGGGACCCCGGAAGGTCCCGCCAGAACCTTCTTCAACGCTAGCATGATGCGGGAAAGCTCACCGCCAGAGGCGATCTTTGAAAGGGGCTTCGGGGCCTCCCCAGGATTCGATGAAAGAAGGAACTCCACCCTGTCAAGACCCTTTGAAGTTATATCGCTTATCATATCTATCTTGACCTCAAACACCGCCTTTTTCATCCCTAAGTCGGAAAGTTCAACCTCCACCATTTTTTTCAGTTCCTTGGAGGCCTTCTTTCTCTTATCTGATAAAGTTTCAGCAATCTTTAAACCACTGGCCTTTAGCGTTTCAACCTCTTTTTCAAGCTCAGTAATCCGTTCTTCGGCTTTTTCTATCCCTTCTAACTCTCTGTCTACTTCCTCTTTATATTTCAAAACTTCGGAAACGGTATTGCCGTATTTACGTTTGAGTCTCCCAATGAGATCGAGTCTTTCTTCAATCTCATTAAGTCTCTCGGGTTCGAAGCTTATCTTCCCGACATAGTCCCGTAAGGTCATGGCTGCATCTTCAATCGATGCATAGATAGAATTTACGGACTCTGCCGTAGGCTTCAGGGATTCATCAAGGGTTGCAATCTCCCTTATTTTGGAATCCGCCTTTTTAACCAGCTCCAGGGCCGAGCCTGCCTGGGCATACAAAAGCTCCAGGGCGGTGTTCCCTGCGTCAAAAAGCTTCTCTGCATTGGCGAGAAGTTTCCTCTCCCCCAGCAACCCTTCCTCTTCATTCTCCTTGAGGCTTGCCTTCCCGATCTCGTCAGACTGGAACTTCAGGACATCAAGCCTCTTTTCCTTGTCTGCCTCAGAGACCTTCAGCGACTCCAGTTCGTTTTTAATCCTGTTCAGTTCGGAATAAACCCCGGCCATCTCCTCTCTTAAAGGACCAACCGCCGCATATTCATCGATGACGTCTATGTGCCTTTCAACCTTGAAGAGGGTCTGATGCTCATGCTGGCCGTGGATGTCTACCAGGAACTCGCCTATATCGGAAAGCATGGCAATGGTTGCCATTGACCCGTTTATGAAGACCTTGTTCTTTCCTGATGCAGAGACAGTTCTCTTGATAACAAGGGTATCATCACCTTCAATCCCCATCTCTATAAGTTTTTCGCTAAGTCCCCGGACATCCGAGGAGTCAAAGGCAGCCTCCACTACCGCCTCATCGCACCCGGACCTTATCATCTCCGAAGAGGCCCTCCCTCCCAGGACAAGCTCCACGGCATCGACGATTATGGACTTCCCTGCACCGGTCTCACCTGTAAGGACATTGAACCCTTTTTCAAAGGTAATATTGAGGGAATCTATAATCGCGAAATTTTTTATATTAAGCTCAGTCAGCATTTATCTCACGTCGCATTGTCCCGGGGAAAGTCCCATCTTTTTCTGACCACCGGCCACTGACCGCTGACCACTTCTTCACCTCTCCCCCCACTTGAGCTTTGTCCTTAAGACCTCGTAGTAGTTCCTATACGGGGACTTGATAAGGTGGATAACTGCGTCTGCCTTTTTCACCTCTACGATGTCACCATAATGAAGTGCAGGACCTGCAATCCCATCATGTGTTATGAGGATATCCTCCTTTGAGAGGATCGAAATGGTTATGACGGAGTCGTCAGAGACTATTATCGGCCTCTGCGTCAGGGTATGAGGGCATATAGGCGTAAGGGCAAATGCATGAAGGGAAGGATATATGATAGGTCCGCCTGCAGAAAGGGAATAAGCAGTAGAACCAGTAGGGGTGGACATTATCAGTCCGTCCGCCTTGTATGTGGTGACATAGTCGCCGTTGATCTTTGTCTCCAGGTCTATGATCCTTGCGGTGCTTCCCCTGCTAACAAAGACATCGTTCAAGACCGTGTATTTGGCTATCTCCTTACCTTCCCTGATGATCCTGGCGGAGAGCATTACTCTCTCCTCTGTCTCATACTCGCCCTTCAAGACCTTTTCCATGGCGGGATAAAGCTCCCCAATGGTTATCTCTGTAAGGAAGCCCAGACTTCCGAGGTTTACACCCAGGATCGGGATCCCTGTTGCCCAGGCGAGCCTTGCAGCAGCAAGGAGAGTGCCGTCTCCCCCAAGGACCAGAAGCATATCGGATTTAGAGGCCACCTCCTCCCTTGAGCAACCGCCTGGAATCCCCAAAAGACGCCCCAACGTCTCATCAATGACAGGTTCCCTATCCTTGGACTTTAGCCATGAGATTAACTCCCTTGACACATCAACGGCCTGAGGCTTGTCTGTTTTTGCGATTATCCCGATTCTCTTCATGTCCTTTAATTATCATAAGTTGAACCATTTTGTCCATTAAATTCAGGTTGGAAAGGGACGGCCTGTATGATACACTGAAACCTAAGTTTACTACAGAGACACGGAGACACACAGCAACCTTTTTTGACACTGATTTACACTGATCAGAATAATGATTTTCACAAGATAAATATTAGGATTTAATATCTGTGAAAATCATAAATTATCTGTGTCTATCTGTGTCTAATTTCTGTTTTATGGAACTATTCAAGGAAAACAAACCCAAAGAAGCACCGGCTCCCCTGGCTGACAGGATGAGGCCCAGGAACCTGGAAGAGTTCGTCGGGCAGGGGCACATCGTTGAAAAAGGCCGCTTCCTGCGGACCGCCATTGAATCCGACAAGATCCCGTCCCTCATACTATGGGGGCCTCCAGGGAGCGGGAAGACTACCCTCGCAAATGTTATTGCCCATGCCACAGGCTCAAGATTTGTCTTTTTCTCGGCAGTCCTTGAGGGTGTGAAAGAGGTCAGGGAGATAGTAAAAGAGGCGGAGATTGAATTCAGAAATGGGAAAAGGACCATCCTTTTTGTGGACGAGATACACCGCTTCAATAAGGCCCAGCAGGACGCCTTCCTCCCCCACGTGGAGAAGGGAACCATAATCCTCATCGGGGCCACCACGGAAAATCCATCCTTTGAAGTAAACGCCCCTCTTTTATCAAGGTGCAGGGTATTGACCCTGAAGCCTTTAACAAATGATGATCTGAAGAGCATTTTAAAAAGGGCATTGGCAGACGGGGAGCGGGGCCTTGGGAACCTTAACCTGATGGTCTTTGAAGATGCCATAGACCACCTGGTTAAAGCCTCTCACGGTGATGCCAGGACCGCTCTGAATGCCCTTGAGATTGCGGCAGAGGCTGCAAGAGCTGATGAAAAAGGGGTAAGGATTATAGGGTTAAGGGATGCTGAAGAGGCGTTGCAGAGGAAGGCCCTTTTGTACGACAAGGCGGGGGAAGAACACTATAACGTCATATCGGCGTTCATAAAGAGCATGAGGGGCTCTGACCCTGACGCAGCCCTTTACTGGATGGCAAGGATGCTGGAGGCTGGGGAAGACCCGCTGTTTGTGGCGAGAAGGATGGTCATATTCGCATCCGAGGACATAGGAAACGCCGACCCCCATGCCATATCCCTTGCAGTTTCAGTATTCCAGGCCTTTCATTTCCTCGGAATGCCTGAGGGGTGGATACCTCTGGCCCAGGCTGCCACATACCTTGCCACCGCCCCTAAGAGCAACGCGTCTTATATGGGATACCTCTCAGCAAAGGAGGACGTTGTATCAAAAGGCCCTCTCCCTGTTCCTTTGCACATAAGAAACGCCCCGACAAAGCTTATGAAGGATATGGGTTATTCAAAGGGGTACAAGTATCCCCATAACTACGGCGGGTATATCAGAGAGACCTACCTTCCTGATGAACTGAAAGAGAAGAGCTACTACATGCCAAAGGAAACAGGGTATGAGAAGACTATCAGGGAGAGGATGGAGAAGTTGAAGAAAGGACAATAGTCATAATTTTCGTCATACGCACCCTATTCTCCAGCTTTTCTTGCGTATATCAGAAACTCCCTGTTCCCTTTTGGCCCCTGTATAGGAGACTCAACAACGCCTTTAACGGTTAATCCAATCTCTTCGCAGAACGACTTTATCTTATCAATAACAGCCATTTGCTTGGCCTCATCCCGCACAACCCCGCCCTTCCCTACCTCTCCCTTACCAACCTCAAACTGGGGCTTTATTAAGGCGATCATAGAACCAGATTCAGCAATGAATTCTAATACTTTAGGGATAATCTTAACAAGGGATATGAAGGATGAATCGATGGTTACGATATCAACATTTTCAGGAATAACTCCCCTTTCGAGGTACCGTATATTCTGCCTCTCAATATTTACTACCCGCGGGTCGTTCCTGAGTTTCAAATCAAGCTGGCCGTAACCGACATCTATGGCATATACCTTAGCAGCCCCTCTCTGCAGGAGGCAGTCCGTAAAACCTCCGGTGGAGGCCCCAACGTCCATGGCAACCTTCCCTGTTACGTCTATCTTGAATTCATCCAGGGCCTTTTCAAGCTTAAGGCCGCCCCTGCTCACAAATGGAATGTCCTCTCCTAAAAGAATAATATCGGCATCGGCCAAAACCATCTCGCCGGCCTTTTCCACCTTCTTCCCCTTTACCATGACCTTCCCGGCCATTATAAGGGCACGAGCGCGCTCCCTGCTCTGTACAAGACCCTTGTCAACTAACAGTTTATCAAGACGTTCTTTGGTCATAGCTTCCTAATGCGGTCATTTCTTCTCCAGCTTTTTCTGACTCTGTGGCGTTATCAAGTAATTCTCTCTCGAAACGACCCGTCTGCCGGTTTTCTTCTCAAGGTCTTTTCTTGCCTTTCCTGCAACCTCTCCGCCTTTGCGGGCAGCTTTTTTGTTCTCATGAAACCCCTTTACATCATCGACCCTGGTTATCTCCGTCGTGGCGGCTTCACCAAGCATAGAGAATATCAGCTCAAGATCGGTCATATGGTCTCTCAGGTTTTCGCGCTTCAAACCCTTTAAATTCTTGTGCTGACTTGGAGTCACTCCAAACGCGGCCTTGGCTATTTCCGCGGTAAGTATCTCATACTCCTTTTTCTCTTTAACCTCGCGCTTCTTCCATTCGTCCGTAAGCTCCTCCCTGATGGCAATGCCGCGCATCCGCTTTTCTATCCAGTCGTCGGAGTATCCCTTTGCCTTGTATAAAGCCCTTGTCCTCTTTGTCGCAAGCTCCGGGTCTTCTATCTCCTGAACCCGCTCATATCCAACCTTTGCCAGCCAGCGCTTGAAGGGTTCAGCCTTGGGAGATGGGATTGATTGGATGATTCGGAAGACACCTTCGGTATTTGCGCAATCGGTTTCGTATTTCTTACCATCGGCGGCAACTAATTTCAGTCCGTGACAAAATGTCACGACCTCACTGCCCTCTTCTTTGAGCCGTTGCTTCAACTTCCTCCAGTAAGCTCCTGCATCGGCACTTTCTGTAAGTACCCCACATACATCTACAATCGAAAACCACCACTCTTTGTTGTGAAGAACCTTTCTGATTCCTTTGCCTTTAAAAACAGCAATTTTAGTGTCCACGCTTATCCCCTCCTTCCCCGTCACGCAGTTTCTTGAAACGGTGTGTGATATATCCCGCTGAAGCGTGCCGTAAGCCGACCGCGAGATCAGCTTTGCATACTCATACAGTATTTCTTCATGGGTTGTGTTTACATATGATGGAGGCATAGGTAAAGGCATCCCCTCTATATGCATATAAATGGAACCGTTGTCTCATTTATCTCCTAACTAATCAAGTTATCAATAAAAAGTGATGCATCCAATATTTTAGAAAAATTCACACTTTGCGGATGAGAACGTGCAAAACTTAACAACCCTTCATCCAACGTATAAAATTCGTGGACATAAGGAAGATAAGACACATGATAGCAATCAAAAATATTACCTCGACTATGCGGCTTGGAAACTTGCCATCCCATCAATGCCCCCATTCCAATAAATGGCCCATTCGAACAGAGAAACGACATTTTGTCAAAAGCATATGCCAAGCGGTCTTCGACTGTAAATTGTTTTAGAAGTTTCCAGAGGCGATCTATTCCGCTCGGAAATGGTGTTAATCCCACACATAGGATCATAGTTATCAGAAACCATATACACTCATTCCATGGCTCTGGACGTGGTTCTTGAGGTGGAAGCTGACGAGTGTCGCTTATATAGTTCTTAAACGTCTTTATTATATCCGGGGATGTTATGTTACAGAGGGATGGCAAAGATTCAATGCCTGTAGAAAAACTCCCTCCACGAGAAAAAAATACATGCATAACACTTTCAAGTTGTTTAAGTATTCTCAGTTGTCCTATGGTATCATGGGAATAAATAAACGTCTTTGAGGGATTACTCTTTATATCAGCCCATACCTTGTCAAGTTCTGATTCATTATCACTAATCGATAGAGCATAAATCCCGTGTTCATCAATGAGGTGTTTTTCGACAACATAATTGACAATGAGTTTTTCAACATCCGCGAGAAGTTTAATATCACAAATCGCTTGAAGGAGGCGAACTACACCTTCTCGTTTGTATTTATCACTGACTTGAAGAATTTCAAGAATGTTTATCGGAGACAGTAAGATGCGATATTCTTCAGGCCTATGACGCAGCGTAAGTTGGCCGCAATTGCTAGTGCGCTCACATAGAGCATTGTAGACATTTGTATCTAAATAAACATGTTTCACTGAAGGTTCCTCTCCCTCTCCTCATTCCCCTTATCACCCCTACATCTTCAGCGCCTCCGCATATTCATACGAAATCAGTTTTCCGTTTGGAGTTTCCTTGTATCCTTTTTCCTCACGAGAGAAGGTGGTTATCTTCCCCGCATTATCATTCACTATGATTAAGTTCCCTGACCGCTTTAACTATACCGTCCTTATCTATGCCGTACCTCTTCCTTAATGCATCCTGCCCGCCGTGCTCAACAAACTTATCGGGGATACCGAGCCTCTTTACCTTAATGCCGCTTATGCCTTTTTCTTCCAGCATCTCTAAGATAGCGCTTCCAAAACCGCCTTGAAGGACATTTTCCTCCACGGTGATTATCTTCCCGGTCTTTCCAGCCATATCAGTTATAAGATCGGCATCCAGAGGCTTAACAAATCTTGCGTTTATGACTGCGGCCTTTATCCCTTCTTTCTCAAGCTCTTGTGCAGCTATAATGGCCGGGTAGACTGTTGAGCCTATGGCGACGATACACACATCTTCGCCATCCCTTAAAACTTCTCCCTTTCCAATCTCCAGCTCCCTTACCTCTTTATCTGCCTTCACTCCATAGACGCTTCCCCTGGGATACCTTATGGACGCTGGGAGGCCGAAGGAAAAAGCGGATTTAAGCATCCTCCTCAGTTCCTCTTCATCCTTCGGGGCCATGACAACCATGTTCGGGATATGCCGAAGAAAAGAGAAATCAAAAAGTCCATGGTGAGTCGGCCCATCGGCCCCTACTATGCCTCCCCTGTCCAGAGCCATAACAACCGGGAGCTTCTGGAGGCATACGTCATGGAGGACCTGATCGTAGGCGCGCTGGAGGAAGGTCGAGTATAAGGCAACAACAGGTTTATAACCCTCGCAGGCAAGTCCCGCTGCAAAGGTAAATGCGTGCTGTTCTGCAATACCCACATCAAAAAACCTGGCAGGGAACTCCTTCCCAAACTTTTCAAGCCCTGTCCCCTGCGGCATGGAGGCAGTTATGGCAAGTATACCGTCATCTTCCCTCGCCAGCTCGACTATCGCATCCCCGAATACGTCTGTAAAAGAACGGCTATCGCCGAGCTTGGTCGCCTTTCCGGTAGCGATATCGAAAGACCCGACCCCGTGAAACTCATCTGGCCTCTCCTCTGCGGGTTTATAACCCTTCCCCTTTCTGGTGATCACATGCAACAGGATGGGGCCGTTTAAATCCTTTATATTGCTGAGGGTCTCCATAAGGGAATTCAGGTCGTGGCCGTCTATGGGGCCGAAATACTTGAAACCCAGCTCCTCAAAGAGCATCCCTGGGACTATCAGGTTTTTGAAAGACTCCTCCGCCTTCCTGGCGAGTTCCAGCATAGGGCCGCCGAACTTGGGGATATGCTTCAGAAAGGACTCGGTCTCCTTTCGGAACTTGTTATAGAAATGGCCGGTCATTATGCGGTTCAGGTAGGAAGAGAGGCCTCCGACATTCTGGGATATGGACATCTCGTTATCGTTCAGGATGACTATCAGGTCAGTATCTAAGTGTCCCGCGTGGTTCAACCCCTCGAAGGCAAGGCCGGCAGTCATTGAACCGTCACCTATTACGGCAATAACCTTGTTCCTGTCACCGCGAAGGTCTCTCGCCTTGGCCATCCCGAGGGCGGCTGATATGGATGTGCTGGAGTGCCCGACATCAAAGCAGTCATACTCGCTTTCATCCCTCTTTGGGAAGCCGCTAATGCCGCCCTCCTGCCTCAGGGTATGAAAGGAGTCCCTCCTCCCGGTAAGGAGCTTGTGGGCATAGGCCTGATGTCCTACGTCCCATATGATCTTGTCTACCGGGGCATCAAAAAGATAATGCAGGGCAATGGTAAGCTCTACTACTCCGAGGGACGAGGCCAGGTGGCCTCCGGTCTTTGAGACAGTGGAAATGATGGCGTCTCTTAATTCTTCCGAAAGTTGGCTTAATTCTTCAGGCTTGAGTTTTTTAAGATCTTTAGGTGAGTTTATATCCTGGAGTAGGGGCGGGGTCACCCCGCCCCTACCAGTGACTGCCGACTCCTGACTTTTCAAAACAGGGCCTCCACGAACTCCGACGGCTCAAAGGGCCTTAGGTCTTCCACCCCCTCACCTATCCCTATGAACTTCACTGGTATCTTAAGCTCATCCACGATGCTTATGACAACACCGCCCTTAGCGGTGCCGTCGAGCTTTGTAAGGACTATCCCTGTTATCTCGACAGCCTCTTTGAAAAGCTTCGCCTGGGATACGGCGTTCTGTCCTGTGGTTGCATCCAGGACCAGCAGGACCTCGTGGGGTGCCCCTGGCGCCTCTCTTTCCACCACCCTCCTGGTCTTTTTTAGCTCTTCCATCAAATTTGTCTTTGTGTGAAGCCTCCCCGCAGTATCGGCTATAAGTATATCCGTTCCCCTGCCCTGGGCTGCCTTTAAGGCATCAAACAGCACGGCTGAAGGGTCCGAACCCTCCTTGTGTTTTATGACGCCGCATCCCGACCTTTCACCCCAGACCTCAAGCTGCTCTACGGCCGCAGCCCTGAATGTGTCACCGGCAGACAGCAGGACCGACCTTCCTTCGCCCCTGTATCTTGATGCAAGCTTTCCAATAGTGGTCGTCTTCCCAACGCCATTCACACCCACCACCATTATTACAAAGGGCTTGGCCCTCCTCGTATCTATCCCACTACCTGTACCTTTGAGGATGGAAAGTATCTCCTCCTTGAGGTACTTTTTCACCAGTGCCGCATCATCCGACTCCCCGCGCCTCAATCTTTCCCTGACCCTCTCTATCAGTTTATAGGAGGTCTGAACACCGAGGTCCGAGGTCACCAGTATCTCCTCCAGTTCGTCGTAGAGCCCCTCATCTATCTTTTTTCTTCCAAGGATAGCCTGGTCTACCTTATCCACAAGGCCCTTATGGGTCTTCGAAAGGCCTTCCTTCAGACGCTGGAACAACCCCTTTTTCTCTTCAGCCATAAACCGCCTTTCGCTTCTTGCTTTTTCGCTTCAATACTGTTCAGATAGGCGTTATTAGTTAGTTCACCCCCACCCTAACCCTCCCCCGTCAAGGGGGAGGGAACTCTAATAAATCTCCCCTCCCCTGGCGGGAGGGGATTGAGGGGAGGGGGAACGTGTTATATGCCTAAGGGAACATCATTGTTCTTAGCTTAGTTTTGTCATAATGATACTTTATTTAAGGCCGGAATTCAAGCCTATTCCCGGTCCTTGAATTCCCAAAAGGTATGTGAGATAATCCTGCCCTGGGTTCATATTTTGTTTACGGAGGATTGGCATTGAACAAAACTGCTGTCATTATCCTTGCTGCAGGCAAGGGAACAAGGATGAAGTCTGAAAAGGCGAAGGTGCTCCATGAGGTTGGCGGAAGGCCGATGCTCTCTTATGCCATAGAAAGGGCAAAGGAGGCTGGGGCTGCCAAGACGGTTGTCATAATAGGACACCAGGCAGAAAAGGTCAGAGCGGCCCTCCCTGGTGAAGGGGTCGTATTTGTGGAGCAATCAGTGCAGCTCGGGACAGGCCACGCCGTCATGCAGGCTGAAAAGGCCCTCAAGGGGTTCAAAGGAGATGTCCTCATCCTCTCAGGGGACGTCCCCCTTATAACTGTTGATACCATCAGAGGCCTGATGAACTCCCACAGGGAAGGCAAGGGAACCCTCACGGTCCTTACAGCCGAACCTGATGATCCTTATAGTTACGGAAGGATAATAGCGGACAATAAGGGAAGGATCAAAAAGATAGTCGAGGAAAAGGACGCCACATCAAAGGAAAGGTCCGTCAGGGAGATAAACACAGGGATATATTGCGTAGGTTCGGAGTTCCTGTTTAAGGCCCTTAAAAAGGTGGAGCCCAAAAATGTCCAGAAAGAATATTACCTTACGGATATCGTTGGCATAGCTGTTAGCGAGAAAAGGATGGTCTCAACCTTTAAGGCCGAGGAGTTTAAGGAGGTCATGGGGATAAATTCAAGGATAGATCTGGCTGAGGCGGAATGCATCATGAGGACAAAGACCCTGGAGCATCTCATGGCCAACGGGGTGACGATCATAGACCCCTCCAATACCTATATTTCTTCGTCAGTCAGAATAGAGCCGGACACGGTTGTCTACCCCGGCGCATTTATAAGCGGGGATACAGTCATTGGCACAGGATGCTCCATAGGCCCTGGAAGCATAATTTCAGATACAATCCTTGGGAATGACGTAAAGATAAAGGCATATTCGGTTATTGAAGAAAGCGAAGTCAGGGAAGGGGCGGCCATCGGCCCTGTTGCCCACATAAGACCCCAGACTGTCATAGAGAAGGGCGCCCACATAGGAAACTTCGTGGAGGTAAAGAAATCTACCATAGGTGAGGGCTCCAAGGCCAACCACCTTAGCTATATCGGTGACGCAACAATAGGGAAAGGTGTAAATATAGGTGCAGGGACGATCACATGCAACTATGACGGCTTTAAAAAATATCAGACCATTATCGAGGACAATGTCTTTGTTGGAAGCGACACCCAGCTTATAGCACCTGTAAGGATCGGTAAAGGCTCGCTTATAGGTGCTGGGACAACGGTTACAGAGGATGTACCGGAGGACTCACTTGTGACAAGCAGGGTAAGGCAGGAAACAAGGAAGGGATGGGCAAAGAAATGGCGGAAAAAAAAGAAAGGCTCAAAATAATCAGAGGTACTTCCCCTTCCCTTCCTTTTCTAAAATCTCCACCACCTTCTTTACATCCTGGGCCCTTGATTTGTGACAGATGAGGAGGGCATCTTCCGTCTCTACAACTATGAGGTCGCTTACGCCGATGGTTGCCACAAGCTTTTTAGGAGAATAGACTATGCAGTCTTTCGTGTCTATTGATATATGCTCTGCATGGGCCACTACCCCGTGCTCGTTCCTGGGAAGCAGGTCGTCTATGGCTGTCCAGCTCCCTACGTCGTTCCAACCGAACGTTGATGGGACGACAAGGACGTTATCGGCCTTTTCCATCACGCCGTAATCGATAGAGACAGATGGAAGTTCTCCATAGACTTCAGACAGTATCTTTTCCTGGCTATCTGTACCAAGGGCCGGCTCCATCCTGAGGAGGCCGATATACAGGTCAGGCATAAATTTTTCAATGGCCCTGAGGATGGTTGATACCTTGAATACAAACATCCCTGCATTCCAGAGATACTGGCCGCTCTTTACATACTCCTCGGCTGTGTCTTTGTCAGGTTTTTCCACAAACCGTTCGACTTTAAAGACTTGTAAGGGCGGAGTTACCCCGTCCTTACTCTCCGAACTGGTGGGCACAGCCCACCCTACTGGCCACTGACCACTGACCACTGATCCCTTCTTTATATACCCATACCCTGTCTCAGGCCTGTCCGGTTTCATTCCGAGGGTTATGATGTAATCACCACTCTTTGCCACATCTCCGGCAAACCTGAGGGTTTCGAGAAAGCCTTCTTTATCAAGGATCACATGGTCGGCAGGGAGGACAGCCATCACGCCTTCAGGGTCAATCCTCCTAAGCCTCATGGCTGCGAGCCCTATGCATGGAGCTGTGTTCCTCCCAATAGGCTCTGCAATTATATTCTCCGACGGCACATGAGGGATATGTCCTATAAGCTCCTCTACATGCTCCTTACCTGTAACCACATAGACATCTTTTGGCTTGATAAGAGAGTCAAGCCTGTCCACGGTCTGCCTGATCATAGACTCGGAGCCGACAATGTCAAGGAGCTGCTTCGGCCTCTTCCTCCTGCTCCTGGGCCAGAACCTTGTCCCCTGCCCTCCTGCCATTATCACTGCGTACATATCTGTCTCCTTTATAGAAGATGCAAAAATTTGTGAACCTGAGGGATCACCCTTACATGAGAAAGTTTTGAACTTGCCATATCTTGCAGTTTTAATATTTGTTCCGCTTCCATGTCAACAGGTGTCCTCGGCTGGATAACGAAAGGGATTCCGGGATTGACGGAATAGACTATCTCTACGGCATTCACCATATCTTCCCATGTCACGCTGTTATCCACCACTACCTTTACGAAGACCTCTTTCTCTGCCGCAATCTTCAGGAATTCCCTGTGAAGGCTCCAATGAGGTTTTACACCGGCAACAGACGGTAACTTAATGTCCATACCAATGATATCCATGTACTCAATGACCTTTGTGAGGTGGGTAGGAAGGATACCATTGGTTTCAAGGTAAATCTTCAACCCTTCTTTCAATGGCAGCCATTCCTTCAAGAAATCCGCTTGTTCCAGCGGTTCTCCCCCTGTGAGGCTCACTGAATGGTGCAGGTTTGGATGGGTATTGAAAGACTTGACTATCTCTGTAAGCTTTTCAGATAAGACAGGATTGGGTAAGGGCGTATTGCCATACGCCCTTACAATATTGAACTCGGGACTCTGAACCCTGCTTTCCGGCGTATCACAATAATCGCACGTCAGAGAACACCCTGAAAACCTGACAAATATCTGCCTCAATCCTACAAGAATCCCCTCCCCCTGGATGGAAGAAAATATCTCCGATAAATATGCGGTTTCTTGCTGACCCCTGACCCCTGACCCTTCATGCCCTTTAGGGTACTGACCCCTGCTTTTTATAGCTCCACCCCTTTTATCTTAGCCACATGCATAACGTCCTTGTCGCCGCGGCCGGAAAGGTTGACAATAATCACCTGGTCTTTTTTCATCTTAGGGGCGACCTTCAACGCATGGGCCACTGCATGGGAAGACTCAAGGGCCGGGATTATCCCCTCTTCCATAGAAAGGAACTCGAAGGCCTTCAAGGCCTCGTCATCCGTGGCATATGTATAATCAATCCTCCCCTGGTCCCTTAAAAATGCGTGCTCCGGCCCGACGCTGGCATAGTCCAGCCCTGCTGAGACGGAATGGGTATTAAGCACCTGGCCGTTTTCATCCTGCAAGAGATAACTCTTGGTGCCCTGAAGGACGCCGAGAGAGCCTCCCGCAAACCTGGCCGCATGTTTGCCGCTCTTTATCCCTTCCCCCCCTGCCTCAACACCGGTCATCTTTATATTCTCATCCTTTAAGAAAGAATGGAAAAGCCCCATGGCATTGCTTCCGCCTCCGACACAGGCTATTAGGAGGTCCGGGAGCTTCCCTTCTTTCTTCAATATCTGCTTCCGCGCCTCTTTTCCTATCACCGACTGGAAGTCCCTGACCATAACCGGGTATGGATGCGGCCCGAATACCGTACCCATGATATAATGGGTTGTCCTAACATTGGTGGTCCAGTCCCTCAGTGCCTCGCTGATGGCATCTTTGAGGGTCTTAGTCCCTATGTCAACCCTGTTTACCTTTGCACCCAAGAGCTTCATCCTGAACACGTTCAGGGACTGCCTTGCGACGTCCTCTGCACCCATGTATATTTCACACTCGAGACCGAACATGGCCGCCCCTGTGGCTGTTGCTACACCGTGCTGCCCGGCGCCCGTCTCTGCTATTATCCTCTTCTTCCCAAGTTTTCTGGCCAAGAGCACCTGGCCGACTACGTTATTTATCTTATGGGCCCCGGTATGGCAGAGGTCCTCCCTCTTTAAATATATCTTTGCCCCGCCGAGCTTCTTTGTCAGCCTCTCGGCAAAATATAGGGACGTGGGCCTCCCGACAAACTCCTTGAGGTAATATTCAAATTCCCTCCTAAAGTCCTTGTCCTTCCTGACCTCCTGGTATGCCTCTGTCAGCTCGATCAGGGCAGGCATAAGCGTCTCAGGGACATACCTCCCGCCATAGATGCCAAAATGACCCTTTCCGTCCGGTATATTACCCTGCATTGTCCACTCCCTTATACCCTATATGAAATGGTTATTAGAGTAGTGCACTGCGGCCTGTCAGTCAAGATAAAAAAACAGACAAAAAAGCAGTTCTGTTATTACAGGTTATTTTAGGTAATTATTTTCTTGACAGGTCGTAAGGTTTAAGTTAAAAAGCATCATCAAGGAGGTGCCGTATGGGACAGTATATGAATACCCGTGAAGTCTCTAAGTATCTTGGGATCAACGAAAAAAAGGTCTATTCCCTGATCGAAGAGAGGGGCCTTCCTGCAACAAAGATCACAGGTAAATGGGGGTTTCTCAAGGAGCTAGTTGATATCTGGCTTGAAAACAGCACGGAGAACTACCCATCCGTCCTTCATAGGCTAAAGGGTTTCCTAATGGTTGCCGGGAGCAACGACCCGCTGCTGGAATTTGCCTTGGACGAGGTGGCAAGGGGGGACAAAGGGTTCTTTCCGTTCTTCTGCAATACCGGAAGCACAGAGGGGCTACTCATGCTCAAGGAAAAAAAGGTCCATATTGCGGCATCCCACCTATTCGATCAGGAGACGGGTGAGTATAACATCTGTCAGTCTGCTTCAGGCCTTTCGGAGTCCAGGCTCGTAGTCATAAACTTCGCTTATCGAAAGCAGGGGTTTATAGTCAAGAAAGGCAATCCGAAAAAGATAAAGGGAATTGAGGACTTGGCAAAAAAAGGGACAAGGTTCGTCAACCGCCAGAAAGGAGCAGGAACAAGGGTTCTCATGGACTCTCTGCTTAAAAAGGCAGGGATTCCTCTATCTGCCGTCTTCGGATACGACAACGAGGTCTCTACACACCTCGATGTCGCTTTGCGGGTGCTCCGAGATGAGGCTGACGCAGGCGCAGGGATAATGGCTACTGCCAACCTCCTTGGTTTGGGCTTCATCCCTCTAAAAGAGGAGCGCTTCGATCTCCTTGTTCCGCGTGAATATTTTTTTGCAGAAGAGGTCGCGGCCCTGATGGATATAATCAGGTCGGAGAGGTTCTCGAAAGAGGCGGCGAGGTTCGGCGGGTACGACACAAGCGATTCGGGAAAGGTTATTTACACTTGTTGAAGGTTGCCATGAAGGATACAAAAAAACATTTAAAATCCAACGCTGTCTTTCTCGGTGCCTCCGCGCCTCTGCGGTGAAAAAATAAGGAGAGATATGAATAAGCGAAATTCTTTATTTTCTTTTATACTTGCGTTTCTCACACTGTTAAATTTTACTTCTGCCCATGCCGAGACGCGCCTGCGCATGAGCACGACCACATCAACGGAAAACTCCGGTCTTCTCAAGGTCCTCCTTCCCCCTTTTGAAAAAAGCTGCGACTGCAAGGTGGACGTGATAGCTGTAGGGACGGGAAAAGCTCTGAAGCTGGGAGAAACGGGGGATGTAGATGTTGTCTTCGTCCACGCAAGGGAGTTGGAGGAGAAGTTCGTGGCAGACGGATTCGGAGTTAACAGAAAGGATGTGATGTACAACGACTTCGTAATAATTGGTCCTTCTTCAGACCCGGCCGGTGTGAAGGAAGTCAGAACTGCTGCTGAGGCTTTTTCAACGATATCTGCAAAGAATGCGGTATTTATCTCACGCGGCGATGAGTCAGGGACCCATCAGAAAGAGAAAGAGATATGGGAGGTGGCTGGGGGAATCCCAAAAGGGAGCTGGTATGTGGAGGCAGGCCAGGGAATGGGCGAGGTCATAAACATGGCTACAGAAAGACAGGGTTACACCCTGGCGGACAGGGGGACGTATATCGCCTATAAAAAGAAGAGCGACCTTGTCCTTCTGTATGAGGGAGACAAGGCCCTTTTCAACCCATACGGGGTCATTGCGGTAAACCCGAAGAAGCATCCCCATGTGAAGTACGACCTGGCCATGAAGCTCATAGAGTTCCTGATCTCCAAGGAAGGCCAGGGTATCATAGCAAATTTTAATGTCAACGGAGAGCAGCTCTTTTTTCCGGATGCCAGATAGATCATTTATTGTAGGGGCGAATCTTGTATTCGCCCGCCAGACTGGGCGATCACAAGGATCGCCCTTACATTCATAGGAGACTTTTTGGATTTCATATTTGACTCTTTCAGAACCTCTATCTCGCTGATCCTCTCTCTTGACACGGAGGTCTACCATGCAGTATGGACCTCCCTGATCGTTTCTGTCATGTCAGTGGTATTCGCCTCTGCCTTAGGGATACCCTTTGGCCTGATCCTGGCCGTTGCTAAATTCCCGATGAAGAGGCTTGCCATTGTTGCCCTCAATACCATGATGGCGCTTCCAACGGTAGTAGTTGGTCTTGTAATATGCGGCCTTATAAGCCGGCAGGGCCCATTGGGGCAGTTGGGACTGCTTTTCTCGCCTATCGCCATCATCATCGGGCTTACCATCCTTGCCCTTCCTATAATCACCAACTACACTCTGAGCTCTATAAAGGGGGCCGACGGCAGAATAGTCCCAACAGCCATGACTTTGGGGGCCGGTCGTTTTCAAAGCTATTCAATGCTGTTGTCCGAGGTCAGATTCGGGATTCTGGCTGCGGTAATAGCCGGTTTCGGGCGTGTAATAGGTGAGGTTGGCGTAGCCATGATGCTCGGCGGGAATATAAGGGGTTACACGAGGACCATGACTACTGCTATTGCATTGGAGACAAGCAAGGGCGAGTTTGCGTTCGGACTGGCACTGGGCATTATATTGATGGCTGTTGCCCTCGTGGTTAACTTATTTCTGAATATAGTTCAACAAAAATAAATTAATCAAATTGTAATAATACTGTAATAATTAAAGCCTATACTGTTTATCACATTTATGGGAAATATCCTATTTGACATAAAGGACCTGACTCACTATTATAATGGCCTCAAGGCCTTGGATATACCCTCCCTGCAATTCGAGAAAGGAAAGGTCTATTCCATCGTAGGGCCGAATGGCGCGGGGAAGACCACACTATTACATATCCTGGCATTTCTCTTGAAACCGACTTCAGGGGTATTGCTTTACGAAGGGAATGAGGTAGGAAGGCATGACTCGCGCAGGCTGAGGATGGAAGTAACACTGGTCGAGCAGAACCCGTATCTCTTTTCAACAACAGTTGGGGCAAATGTGGCTTATGGCCTTAAGTTAAGGGGGCTGGATAAGGAGACCATAAAAAAGAGGGTAGAGGAAGGGCTTAGGGCTGTTGGTCTAACTGAAATGGGAAATAAATCGGTAAGAGAGCTTTCCGGCGGAGAGGTCAAAAGAGTGGCCCTGGCCAGGGCCTTTGTCCTGAAGCCAAAGGTCCTGCTGCTGGATGAACCACTGGCTCACGTTGATGTAGGTCATACAAAGGTCATTGAAGGTATTATAAAAGGGTTTAACCAGTTATATGGAACAACTGTAATGCTTACTACCCATGATCTCCTTCAGGCAACCCAGCTATCAGACAGGCTTATTTCAATGAGGGAAGGGAGGATTGTGACAGCAAAAGAAGGGAGGTGGTAAAAGGGATATCTTGTTTATCAAACTTGCATAAATTCAAATCAAAACCATAGGAGGAATTAATGAAGAAGAGTAAATGTATTATCGCAATTGCAGCCGCAATGTTTATCAGCAGTTCAGCGGCCTATGCTGAGGAGGTAGTACATCCGCCTGCGCCCGCCGGCCTGGATGTCCACTTCGGTTTTCCAGGGGTTCAGGGACTTAATGAGCTATTGGTTAAAAAGGGTATCATTACCAAAGAGGAGTTGGAGGCCCAGGCAAAGAAGCATTCGATGAATATCTCAGGTTATATCCAATTCCAGGGTAGCGTTATTGAAAACAATGATGTCGTGAGTGATGAAGACGGATTCCGGATCAGGAGAGCAAAACTAGCTGTATTTGGAAATGCATATGAGCATGTAAAATTCAAACTGGAGGCCAACTTCGCAGGAACCCCTGCCCTTGATGATGCCTTTATTGAAGACGACCACCTCCCATACTTCGTAGGAAGGGTCGGACAGTTCAAGGTCCCTTTCTCTTTAGAGGAGTTGACATCGGACACAGAAATCCTTTCTATTGAGAGGTCTGAGGTTGTTAAGCAGATAGCTCCGGAAAGGGACCAAGGTATTTCTTTCAGCGGCGACATCCCAGGAGGCTTATTAAGCTATAGCATAGGCGCCTTTAACGGCTCTAAGGCAAAGGCAGCAACAACATATTCTATTGGCTCATATAACGATGCTGCTAAGAACGCAACCAAGAACGACAACGACCAGTTGCTTTATGCTGGTCGCCTTGTTGCCAAGCCTGCTGGCTGGATAAAAGTAGGTGTAAACGGACTTACCTCAACTGATGGCAGTGGTTCGGGTGAAGAAGACCGTACTTCCTACGGCATAGACTTGCAGATAAAAAATCCCAAGAGGGGATGCAGTCTTCAGGGTGAATATCTGAATCAGAGACTGGAGAAGACGGGTGCCGATGTCACTTCAGAGGGATTCTACGTTCAGGCTGGCCACTTTGTTGTTCCGAAGCACTTAGAGGTTGCCTTGAAGTATGAAGGGTACGACGCCGATACTGCCCACAGAAACAGGGATGACATCAGATGGACCACTGTTGGCCTGAACTTTTACATCGACGGCCACGATGCAAAGCTTATGGCAAACTATATATTTAAGAACGAGGGAGACGACAGCTACGACAACGACACGTTCCTTGCTCAGGCTCAGTTGAGATTCTAAAGACAGAGAAAAACAGGTACAGGTAGAGGTAGAGGTGGATAATTTCTTTACCTTTACCTTTACCTGCTATTTCACCGTCAGGAACCTCTTTATTTTTTCAAACTTCTTCTCTTTAATCCCTTTGATATTCATCAGGTCTTCAGTCCTCTCAAACCTTCCATGTTCCTTCCTGTAATCAATGATCTTCCCCGCCATTTTAGGCCCTATCCCTGAGATGGCTTCCATATCATTCTTTGTAGCTGTATTGAGGTTGATTTTTTTATTCAGGGTTAATAGTTGAGCGCCGGTGAGTTTTTTATCTATGATTTGTGGTTGTTCACCCTTCGACTGGCTCAGGGCGAGCGTACTATCCCGTTCATGCTGAGCTTGTCGAAGCATTAACGGCTTATCCGGCGGCTGATTTATTGAGTGAAAATAAAGAAGGGTCATCCCGAAGATTATCAGAAGGACAACTACCTGCTGGCCTCTGGAGAAGGTTTCCAATTGCCTACCTACAATTTACGCTTCTTTTCATCTTTATAAAGCTTATAGTCTATGCTGTCAACCAGGGCCTGCCAGCTTGCCTCTATCACGTTCTCGGAAACACCTATGGTCCCCCATTTGTCTGTTTTATCGCCAGATTCAATAAGCACTCGGACTGAGGCAGCGGTCCCCTCCCCGGCAGTCAAGACCCTGACCTTGAAGTCCAATAATTTGACTTCCTTCAATGAAGGGTAGAACTTATCAAGGGCCTTCCTCAGGGCATTATCCAAGGCGTTTACAGGACCGTCGCCCACGGCGGCTGTATGCTCCACCTTACCTCCGACCTCTACCATTATTGTAGCCTCAGCTATCGGAGGTTCGTCCTCTTTGCGCTTTTCATCTATAACCCTGAAGCCTATAAGGTTGAACCGTTTCTTGTAAGTTCCGAGAATCCTCTTCATCAGGAGTTCAAAGGATGCCTCGGCCCCTTCAAACTGGTATCCCTTATGCTCCAGTTCCTTTATAGTTTCAACAAGGTTCTGGGTTACAGGGTCAGATGCCTTGATGTTGATCCCGAACTCCTTAGCCTTGTAAAGGATGTTGCTCTTGCCGGAAAGGTCTGAGATAAGCACCCTTTGGCGGTTGCCTACAAGTTCAGGTCTTATGTGCTCATAGGTTTCCGGGCTCTTCATCACCGCGCTTACATGGATACCGCCCTTGTGGGCAAAAGCACTTTCTCCCACATACGGCAGGTGCGAGTTGTGGGTGAGATTTGCTATCTCGCTTACAAACCTGGACACCTCTGAAAGTTTTGAAACCCGTGCATCGGAGATGCAGTCAAATCCCATCTTGATTTTCAGATTAGGTATTATTGAGCAGAGGTTGGCGTTCCCGCACCTTTCACCGTAGCCGTTTATCGTGCCCTGAACCTGCACGGCCCCTTCTTCAACAGCCACTAAAGAATTAGCTACAGCTAAATCCGAATCGTTGTGACAATGAATCCCAAGGGGTGTTTTTACTGATTTCTTTACGGCCTTTATGGCTCTTACTATCTCCTGAGGAAGGCTGCCGCCATTGGTATCACAAAGGACAAGACAGTCTGATCCTGCATCGGCAGCGGCTTTCAGGGTTTTAATAGCATATGTCGGCTGTGCCTGAAAACCGTTAAAGAAGTGTTCAGCATCGTAAAACACCTCGTCAAAATGCCTTTTTAGAAACTTGATAGAGTCGTAAATTAGTTCAAGGTTCTCTTCAGGAGCTATCTTTAGCGCATGTTCAACATGCATAAGCCAGCTTTTCCCGAATATGCACGCAACATCGGCCCCTGATGAAACGAGGGCCTTCAGGTTAGAATCTTCAGACGGCTTGACCTTCGGCCTTCCAGTGCTTCCAAAGGCTGATATCCTGGAGTTCTTAAGACGGACCTTTTTTATCTCCTTGAAGAACTGGACGTCTTTGGGGTTTGAACCGGGCCATCCGCCCTCTATGTAATGGATGCCAAGCTCATCGAGCTTTCTGGCCACAAGTATCTTGTCCTCTACAGAAAAAGCTATCTCTTCCGCCTGGGTTCCGTCTCGGAGTGTTGTATCGTATATCTTTATGGTTTTCATGGGCAGGATATTAGCATAACCTCGTGTTTAGTGAAAAGTAAAAAGTTGGCATAAGAAGTTTGAGATTATTCAGCACCGGCCTCGTCCTTTAAAATCTCACTCCTGACCCTTATCCTTGCCACAGTCCTTCCGATGACCTTCTCAATTGTAAACTTTATATTATTATATGTTGTAACCTCTTTTTCGTTGGGAATCCTACCCAGGATGGTCATGACAAAACCACCTATGGTTGTATCCACGTCCTCAGGGAGATCAAGATCAAGCCTGTCATTGACTTCCTTTATCGTAGCCCCTCCATCAAGCAGGGCAGAGCCGTCCATCAGCTCTATTATCTTATCAGCCTCCTCGTCGTGCTCATCCTGTATCTCCCCGACTATCTCCTCCAGTATATCCTCCATGGTGGCAAGTCCCTCAATACCCCCATACTCATCTACAACTATGGCTATATGGCTTTTTTTTCTCCTGAATTCTTCCAGAAGCCTCTCTGCCTTAGCACTATCAGGAACAAATAGCGGGTTTCTTATGATATTCGACAAACTGAAAGGTTTTTCCGTATCCCAGTAGTCCATCACATCTTTTACATGAACAATACCGACGATATTATCCAGCGTATCCTTATACACAGGCATCCTGGAAAAACCTGCATCTTTGAACAAAGAGACAACATCCTTTAATGCCGTATCCGCCTCTACAGCCTTTATCCTGGTCCTTGGAACCATCACCTCTCTCACATAAATATCGCTCATCTCAAGAACCCTGTGGAGTATCTTTCTCTTTTCCTTTGGAACAACCCCCTCCTCTTCACCCATCCTTATGATGGTCTTAAGCTCATCAGTAGAAATAGAGGGTGCCGTCGACATTTTACCGGCACCCATCAGCCTAAGCAGGGCATTGGAAAAAAAAGTGATGAACCTTACTACGGGTGTGAATAGGAGGAGCCAGATATAGATCGGCCAGGAAAGCCAGAGGGATATCCTTTCAGGATGCCTGGAGGAGTAACTCTTAGGCACAAGTTCGCAGAAGAAAAGTACAAGGGCTGCTATGATAAAAGTGGCATACAATATCCCTCTTTCCCCGAACCATTCCAGGGATATGGCTGTGATTAATGCAGAAAGGGCTGCCTGAACAATGTTGTTTCCAATAAGTATTGTCCCAAGAAGGTTTTCCGGATGTTCAATTATCTTGAGGGTTAAGGCAGCCCTCTTTACGCCGGAGTCGGCCAGGTGCTTTAATTTGAATCGGCTTGCGCCCATCATGCCTGTCTCTGCAGCCATAAGGAATGCCGAGGAAACGATCAGGATAAAGATGAGTAAAAGCCATATATTAGTCCAGTCCATAATTACTGAAACCTCGTAACGCGCACGCCGACAAACCGCATATTTTCAGCATACTCCCACAGCCTGACTGATTTTACACGTCCGGCACCTTTGGAATCAGCGCTGTCTTTCTGTCCGCTGGCATGAACCAGGTATGGGACACCAGCCTTGATCGAGATTATACCGATATGTCCCACTATCTCTCCTACAACCCTCTTATTCGGGGCCTTTATAAAGAAGATGATGTCTCCGTCCCTCAGGGGTGTGCTTTCTCCACCTATGTCGAGATTTGTTATCATCGTCAGTTCATCTTTGGGAATTATGACAACCTCGTCCCTTCCCCTGCTGCCCTTTATCCTGACAGTCCTCCCCAGGTTCGAGGTTATCTCTTTGCCCCACTTGCCGCTGTCTATCATGTCCTCACCATACTGGAAGCGGTCGTCGTAATTGACCACCCGCTCCCCATCCAGCTTCCCTCTATTCTGGAATCTCAGATCAAGGGCTTTTTCTATCGCCTCTTCAGGCGTTCTGCTCAAGGCAAGTTCTACGGCCCTGAAGGTCAGGTACATGCAGTCCACGGCATCATCCGCAACTATCCTTTCCTCTCTCACATACCTTCCGAGGGAATCGGTATCATAAGGCGTGCCCACAAAGGCCTCTGCCCAATAGGAAATCCTTTTCCCTACAGGTTTATGCATTTGTAGGGGCAATTCATGAATTGCCCCTACTTGGAATTTTGAGGTTATGGTGTCGGCAAAGGATGTGTATGGAGCGGCGAGGCAGGCTGCCGCAAGAAATATTATAACGATTTTACTTCGAGGTAACATATGATTAGGGTAACACAGTAATAGCGATGACGTCAAATCGGCTTTATCCTTCAATAACAGCGAATGCCGCTGCAAGACCTGAATCATGGGAAATAGTCAGGTGTATGTTCTTTACTCCAAGAGATTCGGCCACATCCTTCGCCTTTCCATTAAGTTTGACTTCAGGCCTTTTCCCCTGCTCCCTGGCAACTTCAACATCCTTAAATCCTATCCCCCTGCTGATACCAGTGCCAAGGGCCTTCAGGATCGCCTCTTTAGCGGCAAAGCGGGCCGCCAGATGAACTGCCTGTTCCTTTTTGCCTTTACAGTAGGAGGCCTCATCCTCGGTAAAGACTTTTTTTATAAACCTTTCCCCGAAGCGCTCAACCGCCTTTTCAATCCTCTGGATGCTTGTTATGTCTGTACCGATCCCAATTATCATAGAGGTTGTTTCAATACCGCCTGGTTTACCTTCACCAGATCAACCATCTCCCTGACAGCCCTTTCAAGGCCCACAAGGACTGCTCTTGCAATGATGCTGTGCCCGATGCTGAACTCTTCTATCTCCGATATCTTCATTATCTTCTTTATGTTTATATAGTTAAGGCCGTGACCCGCATTTATACCCAGTCTTAACTTGCCGGCTGCCTTCACCGCATCAAGTATCCTTTCAAACTCATCGTCCGCATCTTTTTTATTAATTGCATCAGCAAATCTGCCTGTATGTATCTCAACATAGTCCGCCTCAATCCTGTGGGATGTCTTTACCTGGTCCAGGTCCGGGTTTATGAACAAACTCACCGATATGCCGCTGTTCTTCAGAAGCTCTACCTGCCTGGAAAGGTTTTCCCTATTCAAGACCACATCCAGGCCTCCCTCCGTAGTCAGCTCCGCCCTCTTTTCAGGGACGAGGGTAACCATGTCAGGCTTTATCTCCAGGGCGATATTGACCATCTCGTCGGTAGCTGCCATTTCAAGGTTCAGCTTTGTCTTTACGGTCTCCCTCAATATCCTCACATCCCTGTCCTGGATATGCCTCCTGTCTTCCCTGAGATGGATAGTAATCCCGTCCGCCCCGGCAAGTTCCGCGATAGAGGCGGCTGCCACAGGATCAGGCTCCTTTCCGAGCCTTGCCTGCCTCAATGTCGCTATATGATCTATGTTTACTGAAAGACGAGCCATCTTTTCTCCTTTTATCCCAGCGCCTTTGCTATGCTATCCGCAATCTCCTGGGCCATTATGGTTATCCTCTGCTTGTCCTCTCCCTCGATCATGACCCTGGCCAATGGCTCGGTACCGGAAAATCTTACGAGTACCCTTCCATTATCACCGAGATCCTCCTCTGCCTTTGAGATCATTGTGGTTATGGCTGGAAACTCTCTCAGGTCACGCTTTCCTTTTATCTTAACATTCAGAAGAATCTGGGGAAGGGTGGTCATACAAGAGGCCAGTTCCGATAAGGAATTACCTGTCTTCTTCATAATTGCTATGGTCTGAAGTGCGGTCAGAGTCCCATCCCCGGTGGTAGTGTGGTCAAGAAAGATCATATGGCCTGATTGTTCACCTCCAAGGTTGTATCCCCCTTTAACCATCTCCTCCACGACATACCGGTCACCTACAGCTGTCTTGACCACTTTTATCCCCGCCTTCTTCATGGCAATATCCAGGCCCATGTTGCTCATCACCGTGGCAACGAGGGTATTATTCTTCAATCTCCCTTCCCTGTGCATGTCGAGGGCGCAAAGGGCCATTATCTTGTCGCCGTCAACAACGTTTCCATGCTCATCGACGAATATGGCCCTGTCCGCATCGCCGTCAAGTGCAATCCCTATATTGGCGCCATTTTCCCTGACAGCCGCACTAATCACCTCAGGGTGCAGGGAGCCGCATCCCCTGTTTATGTTCTCGCCGTCAGGCCTTACATTCAAGGATATGACCTGAGCGCCGAGCTCCGTAAGGACCCTGGGCGCCACCTTGTAAGCCGCCCCGTTTGCACAGTCCAGCACAACCTTGAGCCCTTCCAGTTCCACACCCTTAGGCATGGTATTTTTAAGATGGACTATATACCTCCCTATGGCGTCCTCAATCCTGTAAGCCTTTCCCACCTCTTCAGCCGTCGGCCTTATGGAATCGATCTCATTGGAGAATATAAGCCTTTCTATCTCCTTTTCAACCTCGTCCGGGAGCTTGAAGCCGGTAGGCGCAAAGAACTTTATCCCGTTGTCCTGAAAAGGGTTGTGGGATGCGGATATGACGACCCCTGCATCAGCCCTCATGTTGCTAGTTATAAAGGCTATCCCTGGGGTCGGGAAAGGACCAAGGAGCATGACATCAACACCCATTGAGCATATCCCCGCGCATAGGGCTGTCTCAAGCATATAACCCGAAAGCCTCGTGTCCTTCCCAATGACTATCCTGTGCCTCCTGTCCTTGTCCTTGAATATATGGGCAGCGGCCCTCCCGACCTTCATCGCCATCTCAACGGTCATGGGCTCTATGTTTGCTATGCCCCTTATCCCGTCGGTACCGAAAAGCTTTCTCATATCATCTCCAACCATTTTCCCCTCCCCGTTGACGGGGGAGGGTCAGGGGGGGGGGTGAATGTCATGATTATCTGGACTTTCAATTTCACCCTCCCCCTCCACCCCCTCCCATCAAGGGAGGGGGGAAAGTTTAATTATTGGCATTCCTTATCGCATCCGCCATCCTGGCAGCCTGGACGCCTTCCTTGACATCATGGACCCTGACTATGTCGGCTCCATTCATAATACCGACTGCAACTGTAGCAGCAGTGCCTATTATCCTGTCCCCGGTCTCTGCCCCTGTTATCTTGCCAATAAAGGACTTTCTGGATGTCCCTATCAGTAAAGGTTTGCCGAGGGACTTGAACGCCCGAAGGTTCTTCATTATGGTAAGGTTATGCTCAAGGGTCTTGCCGAAACCTATCCCAGGGTCTATTATGATCTTATCCGGCAGGATACCGGCAGCTTCAGCCATCTTAATACCTTCTCCGAGATAGCCGATTATGTCGGAGACCAAGGACTGGTATGCCGGGGATATCTGCATGTCCTGCGGCGTCCCCTTTATGTGCATTATTATGACCGCGGCATCATGAGATGCTATAGTCTCAGCCATTTTCTGATCAAACCTGAGGCCACTTATGTCGTTTACTATCTCAGCACCGGCCTCTAAGGCCCTTTTTGCCACCTCTGCCTTGTATGTGTCAATAGATATCGGCACATTTACCTTTGCCGCAACTCCCTCAATGACCGGGATGACCCTCTTAAGTTCCTCATCGAGCGTAACCGGCTGAGCCCCCGGCCTTGTGGACTCCCCGCCGATGTCGATTATATCGGCCCCCTCCTCTGCCATCTCAAGCCCCCTTCTTATTGCGGCATCTGTATCAAAGAAGGCGCCTTTCTCAGAGAAGGAGTCGGGGGTGACATTCAGGATGCCCATGACAAAGCTCCTATTGCCGAAATCCAGGGTCATCTTTTTGGTCTTTAACGGAGAGGGTAGGTGCTTGACTGAGTGGAGGATACTATTCAGCTCTACAGCAATATTTTTGAGGCCGAAAGGCTGGATCCTGAGTTTTTTTGAAAGCCTCTCGAACTGCTTCACGGTACCCATAAGGATACAGTCTGTTCTTTCAACCTTGGAGTTGATTACGCCGCTTGACACCGCGGCATCCCCCCCAAGGGACAGCATGTCCTGCTTGAGGATATTTGCCTGGGCACAGGTTATTCCATCCAACTTAATGTTCAGGTGGGTCATCTTCGGGGCCATCAGCTTTACCCCGATACTGTCGACTCCAACAGCTGCAAGCTCCCCCATGGCTTCATCATGGGACGAAATATTTATAAGCCTCAGGCCGGGCAAGGAGCCCCCCCCTCGCAACCGATTATCCTGTCTATCTCCGCTCCGTCAAGGACCTCTTTTTCCAGGAGGGCAGCTGCAATGGCGTGAAGTTTTTCTATGCTACCTGTCAACAGGCCGTTTGCCCGGACATAACTCTCGCTGATAATCCTTCTTATCTCACCGTCAATCTCAACCGCAGTGCTCTCACTATAATTCTTTGACTGGGAGAAATCCCTGCCGAGGAAGTTCATCTCCTCTTTTTTACCGAAGGTCAGCGGCCCGAGCTTTTCGCTCATCCCCCATTCGCAGACCATCTTTCTTGCAAGCTCCGTAGCGCGTTCTATATCGTTCCCTGCTCCTGTGGTAGTATGCTTCAGCACTATCTCTTCAGCGGCCCTGCCGCCCATAAGCACAGCCAGGTTTTTAAGGAGGTAGTCCTTGGCATACGTATGCCTTTCGTCTATAGGAAGCTGCTGGGTGAGCCCCAACGCCCTTCCACGAGGTATGATCGTCACCTTGTGCACAGGGTCTGTGCCAGGGATAAGCCTTGCAACCAGCACATGCCCGGCCTCATGGTAAGCAGTATTCTTCTTCTCCTCATCGCTTATTATCATGCTGCGCCTCTCGGCCCCCATCATTACCTTGTCCTTTGCCGACTCAAAATCGGCCATCTCCACTGCCGCCCTGTCGTGACGGGCTGCAAGGAGGGCGGCCTCGTTGCAGAGGTTAGCAAGGTCTGCTCCGGAAAAACCTGGGGTGCCCCTGGCTATAATAGCCATGTCAACATCAGGGGACATAGGCAGCTTTGCCGTGTGTACCTTTAATATTTCCTCCCTCCCCTTTACATCAGGTGTCGGAACATAGACCTGCCTGTCAAACCTTCCTGGCCTCAAAAGTGCGGGGTCAAGGACGTCAGGCCTGTTGGTGGCAGCTATTATTATTACCCCTTCATTGGATTCAAACCCGTCCATCTCCACCAGGAGCTGATTCAGGGTTTGCTCCCTCTCATCGTGCCCGCCGCCAAAGCCGGCACCTCCCCTGTGCCTTCCTACGGCATCTATCTCATCAATGAATATTATGCAGGGGGCTTGCTTCTTCCCCTGTATAAACAGGTCTCTCACCCTTGATGCACCGACACCAACAAACATCTCGACAAAATCCGAGCCTGATATTGAGAAGAAGGGGACACCTGCCTCCCCTGCAATGGCCTTAGCAAGCAAAGTCTTGCCGCTTCCAGGAGTTCCCATAAGGAGAACGCCCTTTGGGATCCTTCCCCCGAGCTTTGTGAACTTCTGAGGATCCTTGAGAAAGTGTATTATTTCCACCAGCTCTTCCTTGGCCTCCTCAATCCCCGCCACATCCTTGAATGTCACCTTCTGCTGCTCAGAGAGGAGCTTTGCCCTGCTCTTTCCGAATGCCATGGCCTTTCCCCCGCCGGGCTGCATCTGTTTCATGAAGAATATCCAGACACCGATCAGGAGAAGCATGGGGCCGAACGAGACAAGAACGGTTATATACCACGGAGGCTGATCTTCTGGCTTTGCCGAGACCCGGACACCTTTTTCCCTCAGCATCTTTATGAGTTCAGGGTCATTTGGGGTATAGGTTTTAAATGCCTTCCCATCCTTTTTCTTCCCGCTGATATCGTTTCCCTGAATCAGCACCTCTTCCACATCGCCTTTTTCAATAGACGCGATGAAGTCGCTGAATATTATCTTGTCAACCTGAGGCTGAGGCTGGTTAAAAATATTGAAGAGCAAGATCATCATCAATATAAGAACAAGCCAAAGGGCCAGATTCTTTGAAATTTCCTTCACTTAATCCCCCTTAATATTCTAAAAAATACCTTCCCTTTATTTTATTACACTTAACATAAAACCCCTTATCTTACAATAGGTTTTTGAACCTAACGCCTCCCCTTCCCCCTTTTAAAAAGAAGTTTATCATGCTCCCTTGAAACAGTCACATCTGGAAGGTGCAATGTCCATCTCCCTTCTCCCAAATCCATAAGGTTCAAGATCTCTGCAATGTGTTGAAAGGATATCCTCTTCAGATCTCCTTTCACTCGCTCTATCGCATTCCTTATAACCCTCGATGACATAGCCTGGGGTAACCCCTTAAGGGCTTTAAAATCTACGGCTATACCCTGGCCCGACTGCCGACCAATCGACTTATATGCCCTTTCACCCTCCGTCTCAAGAAACTGGTTGTCTTTATGAATTATTTCTGCTGTCCTTACAAGGACCTCACTGATGTTAGGGTTATAACCTTCCAGAAAAGGGATTAACTCCATCCTTACCCTGTTTCTCATGTAATCCATCTTCAGGTTTGAGCTGTCTGTTACAAAAGGGATGTTTCTTTCAGACAAGAATCCTTCAATCTCTCTTCGTGAACAGTCTATAAGCGGCCTAATAATAATTGACTGCTGACTATTAATTGCTCTTACCGGTGGTATCCCGCTCAAACCAAGGGGACCCGAACCCCTTAGGAGCCTTATCAAAACCGTCTCAGCCTGGTCATCAGAGGTATGGGCCAAGGCAACCTTATTCGCCCCGGCCTCCCCGGCAGCTTCCTCAAAAAAAGAATATCTCGCTTCCCTGGCAGCCTCCTGAGAAGACAGGCCCTCTTTTTCCTTGATTGACGGGACATCGATAAATCTTATAACCGCCTCTAAGCCAAGGGAAACGGCCCTTTCCCTGACAAATTCCGCCTCTTCCGCAGCCTCCTTCCGGAAACCGTGGTTAAGGTGGGCTATTTTTAAACTAATCCCGTATTCATCTTTGATGTCCATCAGAAGATAGAGGAGAGCCATGGAGTCCGGTCCGCCTGATACGCCAACCAGAACAGTATCTCCAGGAGAGAGCATCCGAAATCTGTCAATAGTTCTTTTAGCCTTATCCCTTATAGTCATCATCGCTACCGGCCCAAATAAATAGACCCTTTCCCTCAGTTAAGAGAAAGGGTCTTTAGTTTAAAGTGGTAGCGGAGCAGGGATTCGAACCCCGGACATGCGGATTATGATTCCGCTGCTCTAACCGACTGAGCTACTCCGCCATGAATTTTTCATTATAAATAAAATATCGGAGTTGTCAACCAAAAAACGCTACAACTGTCAATGACAGCCGGGTTTTTTGACGCGAAGGGAAAAGACCTACAATTGCTTTTGTTTACTTTTTACATACCATACGTTTTCTTTGCTTTTTAACTTCTTTTCCAATGGCGTTTACCTCTTTTACCGCTTCAATGAAATGCCGCTCGACAGGAGATACATCGTTTAAATGAGACTGCCTGTATTTGTGAAATTCAGCAAGGGCCTTTGTTACGGCCTCATCATGGCTGATTTTTCCGGCATGAGTCAAAAGTTGTCTTCCGCTGAGTTTGAGAAAGTCATCCAGTTTTGCTATCCAGTCTTTCATATACATGGGCTTCTGTTCCAGTGCCTGAAGCTCGGCAAACTCAAGATAGGCGGTAACAATCCTGTTGAGCAGATTCAGTTCTTTTTCGTTTAAGTAGTTTTTGGCTATGACAATATCATCTTTCCTCGGTTTATCCCCCTGCCATGATGTAAGTCCCATATTAGGTAGGGTCGAATCAGCCCGAGTGTCAATAATCTCTGCGGCTGTATGGCCATGAGCCGCCCAGTGCATTTTATTCTGAATGACCCTGAAAAACTCTTTTGATATTTCAGCGTTCGGCGAATAGTCAATGCTCGTGGCGTAAATATCCAGAACCTTGCGCCAAAAGACCTTTTCAGATGAACGGATATCGCGGATACGGGCAAGCAGTTCATCAAAATAGTTGCCGCCCCCTGCTTGCTTGAGCCGCTCATCGTCCATGGTAAAGCCTTTTACTATATACTCTCGCAGCCGCTGAGTGGCCCAGATACGGAATTGCGTGCCGCACAGGCTGTTGACACGATATCCCACGGAAATAATCATGTCCAGATTGAAATAGTCCAGATTGCGTTTTACATCTCTGTTCCCTTCACGGCGAACCGACAAGTATTTCTTGTGAGTTGCTTCCGATGATAATTCTTCCTCGTCAAAGATATTCTGAATATGAAGACTGATGTTCTGCTGGGTTGACTGAAAGAGTTCTGCCATTTGTGTTTGCGTCAACCAGACAGTTTCAGCTTCCAGCCGGGTTTCAACCCTTACTTTTCCATCCTCAGTTGTATAAAGCAAGAACTGTGTGGTTGCAGGAAGATTCTGTTTGCTCATTATTACTCCCTCTTACGCAGACTTGAAGCGGATTCTGTAATTCTGAAATACGGCAAGTGAGTTTCCGTCATTTCCATTACCTGTCCTCATTGGTAGGGGCGATCCGGCGAGTCGGCCGACGTTGATTCGTTGATGATGAGGTTTGTAAAAAGTGTGGATGCGCACCCATAATGCTCTCTCTGTCACTTTTTGGGGCAGACCGAACGACACTCCCCAACTGGTCCTTTTGGCCCTTGTTTGCCTTCAGTACCTACTAATCCACGTTCACCAGGCAACCCTTGTGGCCCTTGAGGACCAACTGGCCCCGGTATACCTTGTAGTTCTCTCTTTAATTCCGCATTCGAGCACACGGCTTTTATAAGTATGTTCTCATTAGAAGATAAACTTGCTGTTATGAAAACAGGTATAAGCAATACGATTCCCATTAGCAAGGAGCGAGCTGCTGCTCTATACACGTCCGCTCGAAAGTCGTTTATTGGGCTTAGGTATGCGGCACACTTGAGGTACTCCAGCGCAAGCTTTTCGCGTATGAGATCAGTATCTCCTTTCCAGCCTAAGGAAAGTGGCTCAACTACAGAAACCCGTTGGATTTGAAAATATACCATTATGAGAAACACAGTTATTAGAATAGGAATCAGCGGCAGCAATAAAACCCATCTTGGGTCAACATGTGAAGAGAGGGCGGCATCTGCCGCAACAAGTAAAGCAGAAATCGTTAATAGGACTTTACTTTTGTCATCAAGCGCAATGCGCCTGCTTCCTTCTTCCTCTTTAGCTTTTCTTGCCTCTTCAAGCAGGAGAGCAACGTTACTTTTATCTGTTATACCACTATCTGGATATGCCTTGTTTTCTTTATCATGTACGAGGCTACCTGTTTTAACTTCCTCAAACGTATGTCCTGGATTTAGAACCAATAACAGAAAGTATGTCAGGTACGTCGTTGTATTGCGTCCAAGTGATTCACATTTCTCAAATATTTTCTTCATATTTCTAATCTCACCTCACACGTAGGTCTGGACGGTCCGAAAGACGACTTAAATTGGAAACAAAAATATCTCCGATACCAGCCCCAGCATCTATATCAAGCCATGCCCATTGTCCATTCGGATTTATCTCAAAGAATATCCACTCCCCATTATTATCGATTGCAAAGTCAAGGGCGGCAAAACGCAATCCATATCCCACCATCATAGAACTAACACGCTGAGAAACGTCAATTGGAATATCAATAACACTATATTCAACATCGAACATGCCGTGCCGACGTATATCTAACCTTTGAACTCCATTTTCAAAAGCTTTCATTCCAACGGCAACGCTCTCTCCATCAAGGACAGTTAATCGAACATCAAGCACCTTGGCTATTTTCTCTTGAAATAGCACAGGGCAATATCTTATCTTATCCAAGAAATGGTAATCAGCTTCTTTAAATTCCCTTGTATAAATCACCGTATCATTTAAAGAATCGTCACGCTCAATGTAGCCACTTGCCAACGGCTTGACAATAACTCCATTTGTTTGACCTCGAATAAACCGGAGCGCTTCATCGGGATTGGTTGTAACACAACTACGAGGAACTCTTAGTCCAAGTCTTTCGGCCCGGCTTAGTTGCTCAATTTTGTGAGATGCAGAAAAGTTCCGGCTGGGATGGTTTACCCAAAACTTCAACTCAATGTGCGCAAGAAAGCCCTCCCAAGTTTCTGCCCATTCTTCGGCAATATGTCGAAGTTGGTATTCATCTGCTTTAATTTCTTGAGTAAAGGGCTTGGGTCGTCTAAAGACAAGTGCAGTTACGTCAGTAGCTTTCAAATTATGATCTTTCCACTGCATTACTGGAGTATGATCTGTATAAGTGAATGAGGTTTGCGACAGGTCTTTATCTGTATTATATCGAATGCAAGACAACCCCGACTTCAAAAGATAATTTTCAAGATAATCAGAGGTCGCATCTTCAGAGTTTGTCAAAAGAAGAGTAGCCATAAAAGTCATCTGATAGAAGGCTGATTGGGTATAGATGCATGTATTCGAGCCGATTCATCTTGGTCTGGCTCTTCGCGTGCTTCCGTGAGTGTCTTTGTACGCATTGCGGATGACGATTCTATAAACGCCGAGTAAGGCATATTGCTCTCAGCCTGATCTGGAGCTTCGCGCGTTGCTGTCCTTGTCCCAAAACCAGATGTAAATGCGGTATTACGTTGGTCTGGCTCTTCTCTTGTGCGAGTTTGCGTAAGTAGTCTATCGCATTCGGCAGAAAGTAGACCCACTGGTTCCTCAAAATTACTCCAAAACGTGCTCTCTTTCATTATGATACCTCCTTCCTTAAATTCTGGTATTTATCTGCTTTCATCCCCTTTTTCCTAATTAACCCTTCGTATACGGCCCAAGGAACCGCACCCCATTGAAATGGATCAAGTGAGATGGCGCATCAGCAACCCAAACTTCCGTTTCCCATGCTATTTCCGGCAGATAGCGGGCCATAGTCGAGCGGTTAGGAAAGGCGGTCACATAAACCAAGCCGGGAGTCGCATCAGCGAAAAGCCGCGCCAGTTCTTCATGCCGTTTCGAGTCAACAGGGCCGTGGCTGGTTACTGATTCCACCAGCAGCAGCCAGTCCCTTTCAGGATAGTACAGCACCACGTCCGGCATCTTCCCGTGAGAGTTTACTGTCACACCCAACTTTGCGAGCTTGACTTCATCGAAGTAGCCCCATTTATCGCCTGTATCCCCTGCATAGATTAATACCCCGCCAGGAACGAAACGAGGGGCAAACTCCTCAATGATGGCCTTTATCAGTGTGCTGTGTTCGCCGGGGCTTAACAATATCGCCTTGCCGGGCGTTATCTGAACGGGTATGCGGTTAAAGTCTCTTTCTTTTGCATAGCGCGAGGCCAGCGACTTGCTCCCGGCAAGATATGCCTCCAGGTTTGCATCCCATGACGTTGTGGCAAAACTCTTCAGGAGTGATAAAGTGCCGGGTGCGATTTGATAAACGGCCTTGGGACTGTTTACAGGTCGTCCCGGTTCGTCGGGGTTGTAAAGGGCGATACCCGCATCCACAAACTGGTGCATGGTTTGACGGCGCACAGTCTCCCGTGTATTCGGCGCATAGTCCTTTTTGTAGTTTTCACGCGCCCAATCCATTATGGGCGTTATGCCTATCAGAGGGTTCTCGGCCTGCTGCCACTTCTTACCCGGTGCCAGATTCAAAAGAGCAAGAAGGCATAAGGCAGAGCGCTCATTTTGTTGGGCACGGGGAAGACCGAGCAAGGAGAGAATCTTAATGGCATTAACAATGTTCTTCTGCCCCTTCATATAATGCTCCCTATTTTTCTGTCTATCTCTTCCTGCCTAAGCTCACCTTGCCTTGATGCCCACCTGCCAAGGGAAATGAGGATATTCCTACTTGGATACTTCATCAATCTCAGGTCGGTTGCGTTGACCTGGGTATGGCCGCTGAAACGTCGGAAGTATTCGTCAATAACTGTGGAGTTCAGATATACAACTAAGCCGCGTACCAACTCCTCCGACAAGCCTTTCTTTGCGTGATGAAAGACATTAAGATGATTCTCAAAACCCAGATATTGCGCGTCAAAGCTACTTGGTGTAACCATGCTCGCCACTATTCTTCGCCTCTCCTCCTTGGAGGAAAAGCGCCGCACTACGGCATAGAAACCATTGGGGAACAGCCACTTCTCAGTATCAGTATTCAACATAATGGCGTTCGGCTTCTTCGCCCCCTGTTTCGGCCATTCGATAGACTGACCAGCGAAATGACATGGATAGAGCAAGGGGATTGTCCCAGGGGCCGGCATATCCCGCAAATGCTCTTTCATCCTGAAGTCAACTACCGGGCCTGTGGAAACCTCTATGCCGAGATCGGCAAGCGAATAAGCAAATGCCTTTGACAGGTCTATAGCATTGCGCTCTGGACTGGTTGGGACATGGATAAAGCGTTCGGTATCGCCGGGAACCACAATGCGGTCAAAATGATGGTGATGTTCCGCATAGTCGGAAAAGCTGTCGTCTGTCGATGTGGAGATTGTCACGTCCCCCTGCTTGCCGCCGCACTCCATAAGGAGGATAATGTTCTCCTGCAATACGGCATCGTCCTTGAAGGCCTTGTCTCTCGCGCCGAACAGATGCATGTGACGGAGAGCGACCCGCTTGAACAAAAACTCCCTGAATGGCCTATAGTATGGCCCGTTGCAAAAACTGCGGGGGATAATGGCTACAATCTGCCCGTGGGGCTCCATAAGCAAAACGGCAAGAGCGACAAAGGCGCTGTAAAGATTGACCGTCTCGACACCAACATGCCGGAGCAGGAGGCGATGGCGGGAGTGGCTGCCGATCTTCTTATACGGCGGGTTCAGGATTGCATGGGTAAACCTTTGCCTGGGATGGAATTGAATCTGAGTTATTGCATCTTCAATGAAGTCTGTGCCGAGGATATGCAGCCCGATGTTTTCTCGTGCAGCATACCTTTCCAGCGTGCAGGATAAATGCCTCCGCAATGAATCCTCAATCTCGTAAGCAGTTGTTTCTACTCGTTTAAAGGAAAACCCGCCGGAGGCCCAGCGATCAAGAAAGGCTGCGGAGAGAGAGCCTATACCAGCCCCGGCATCCAATAGGCGTGCTGTTTCAAGGGAGCTAGCTGGAAAAAGTCCTGCCATGAAGCGAGCAACGCTTGACGGCGTCAGAAATTGGCCGAATTCAACCTTTCGCTGACGATTAAGCTTTGCAGAGGCCTCCAATCGAACCATGTCAAGCATCATTGCACGTATCCTCGATATGCCAATTATAAAGCATAGACGGTCTTGATTTAACCACCGACCACCATCAAAGTCAAGAAATTGGATAGGCCATGACAGCGCCACACCTCTATTTAATATCCTTGATCTTCTCTATGAACTCAAGAGATTTCAGTTCCTTGCCTATGTGAAATCTAATAAACCCTCTCAAGATATTCTTGCTTTCATCCCTGGCATCCCTGTTAAAGACCAGACGCGGCACCTTCAGAGGGTCTATTTTAAGGGCCATCTCAAGGGTCTTTATGGTCCCCATTGATACCGGCATCGTCTGAAGTAAAGCCCTCGCGCATCCCCTGCAAACAACACCGCCTTTTTCAGGACTGAAGCGGATATCGATACTCCGGGCAAAGGGCCTGTGACAGGTAACACAATCAGAGAGATGCGGCCTGAAGCCGAGGTCATCGAGAAGCCTTATCTCAAAGACCCTTAAGAGGTCTTCATTCATGCCTCTTTCCTCAAGAATCCCCAGAAAATCGGTGAGCAACCTGAACAGCTCAGGGTGCCTCTCCCTTTCAGGCGCCATCTTTTCAACAACCTCTATCATATAACTGCCGTGGGCTATCTTGAAAAGGTCATCCCTTATACCCTGAAATGCGTTGATCAGGTCGCAAGCAGAGACCCTTACCAGGGAGTCTTCCTTCTTTTCAAAGAAATGGAGCCTTACAAGGGAAAAAGGCTCCAGGTTTATCCCGAACCTCTTCTTGCTCCTCTTGGCGCCCTTGGCGATACCTTTTATCTTTCCGAAGGCGAGGGTGTAGAATGTGAGTATCTTATCAGATTCACCGAAGTCAATGGAGTTAAGGACAACGGCATCTGTGACGTGCTGGGACATACTGAATAATAATAGGCAGTGCTTCTCGTTGTCAATGTAAAAAACGTACCCGGAACATCGGCCTTAAAATAGACATTCCCCTCTCAAAAGCGCAAAAACCCCTCTTGGATAAAGGGTTTCAGTGAGGTATACTCCTCACCAGTTAGGTGAAACCACAATATCACAAAGAGGGGGTAGAAAGATGATACAACAAACCTT
>JAUSKU010000025.1 GCA_030646755.1 Deltaproteobacteria bacterium | reverse complement strand
CCCTCCCCCGTCAAGGGGGAGGGAACTCTAATAAATCTCCCCTCCCCTGGCGGGAGGGGATTGAGGGGAGGGGGAACGTGTTAATACGCCTAAGTGAACAGCATTGTGTTTAAACCGATCAAATTTGCCACAGATGGACGCAGATAACCAAAAGTAGGCGCTTCTAAGCGACACAGATAGATTCCGATTCCATCTGCGTAAATCCGCGTTAATCTGCGGTTACAATCTTTAATTTTAATTCCGCCAAATGACAGATTTTTCTTGACCTCTATCCAGTGATGCTATAGAATTACACAAAAAATTACCCTGATCTGGAGAGAGATGCCCAAATATATAGTTAGTCTGGGAACAGATGACGGCAACGTTCTTGAGAGAGAATACGATTCGCCGGACGAAAAGTCCCTGAGGGAAGGGCTTTCGAAGGACGGATACTATATATTCGGGATAAAAAAAGAGGCGACCCTCCTCATATCTCTTAAAGGGTCTTTTGCCAAAAAAGGTATAAGTGCAAAGGAGTTCGTATCCTTCAACCAGCAACTCGTGGCCCTGACAAAGGCCGGCCTTCCGATAATCAAGTCCCTGGATACCATTATGGAAAGGACCGGGGAAAAAAGGTTTCTGGAGATACTTAAGGAGGTAAAGGAGGCTGTCAGAGGGGGAGCGTCCCTGTCCGATGCCTTCGAAAGATTTCCGCAGTTCTTCCCTACGCTATATGTCGCCACAGTCAAGGCAGGCGAGAAGAGCGGGGACATAGTCTTTTCCCTCAGAAGATATATAGAATATCTCAAAAAGATGGAGGGAATCAAAAAAAAGATTGTTTCCGCATCTATCTATCCTGCAGTCCTCGTTTTTGTAGCAGTTGGCGTTATCCTTTTCCTCCTTTCTTATGTGGTCCCGACATTTTCCAGGATATATCTTGAGGCCGGGTCAAAACTTCCTTATCCAACGCAGATACTGATCTCTGTTACAACATTGTTAAGGGAATATTTTCTTGTATCATCCTTGTTGTTTGTGGCCTTAATCGTCTCATTGAGCTATTATTCAAGGACAGAGAAGGGGAGAAGGAGGCTGGACCTGCTGAAGCTGAAGCTCCCTTTCGTCGGCGCCATCCTTTCGGGGTATGCGGTGTCGAAGTTTGCACGGACCCTGTCTACTGTACTGGGTGGCGGAATCCCTCTTGTCGAATCGGTCAGGATGGTGTCCGGGGTTCTCGGCAACAAGGTACTTGAGGAAAAGGCCCGTAATGTTGTAAGGAGGGTGGAGGAGGGAAGTTCCCTTACTGATGCGGTGGACTCGGAGGGTCTGATGCCCCCCCTGGCAGTCAGTATGCTTGGGGTAGGGGAAGGCTCCGGCTCTCTGGAAGAGATGCTCATCGACATTGCCGGTTTTTATGAAGAAGAGGTTGATTCCAAGCTTTCTGCATTGACCACCCTGATTGAGCCTGTTTTGATGCTCACTATGGGTCTGTTTGTCGCAGCAATCGTAATTGCCATGTATCTACCGGTGTTTAAGCTCGGAGAGATGGCAGGGTAAAAAAGAAAGGTAAAGGTAGAGGTAAAGGTAAAGAAAAGCAGGTAAAGGTTTTCCTCTACCTCTACCTGTACCTGTACTTATACCTGTCCTTTAGAGAGGTTCTATGGCTGTCTTAAAGATACAACCGAAACAGAGAAAGAAGATCGGCGACATACTGCTTTCCAAAGGATATATATCCCAGGGGCAGGTGGATCACATCCTTTCACTGAAGGCCCAGGGGAACAGGGAGAGGTTCGGGTCTCTCTGCCTGAAGGAAGGGTCCGTTACCGAAGCCCAGCTGGCAGAGGCGCTGGCAGAGCAGTCAAACCTTGAATATGTAGACCTGTCGAAATTCGAGCCGGATGATTCTTTGCTCTTATCGGTGCCCCTGGACCTCATATACCGCTATCAGTTCATACCTTACCAGAGAAAGGACGGGGAGTTGCTTATAGCTGTGTCGGACCCGACGAATGTTGTTGGGATAGACGAAGTCCGGGTCATGCTTGATACGCCTATAAGGGTTGTTGTCGGCGCTGCAGGAGAGGTACAGGATATACTGAAGAGGATGAAGGGGTCAGAAAGGGTACTCAGGGATGCATCTGAGGATTTCAAGTTCCAGCTCATTAAAGAGACAGACGAAGGGGAGGAGGTCCTTTCGGTAGAGCGGCTCAGCGATGACATGAGCCCCATAATAAAGCTTATAGATTCAACAGTCCTTGATGCCCTGAACAAGAGGGCCAGCGATATACATATAGAGAGTACGGCCAGCGCAGTAGTAATAAAATACAGGATTGACGGTGTCCTGTATGAGGCCACAGAGCCTATTGACCCGCACTTCCAGAGTCCCATCATATCCAGGATAAAGGTGATGTCTGAACTTGACATCTCCGAGAAGCGCATTCCCCAGGATGGAAGGTTCAAGCTGAAGTACAAGGGGAGGTCTATAGACTTCAGGGTATCCATACTGCCTTCCGTCTTCGGAGAGGATGCGGTCATACGTATACTGGACAAGGAGTCTATTACAAAGGAGTTCCATGAGCTGAGGCTTGACATCCTCGGTTTCAGCCAGCGGGAAATGGCAAGGTTCAGGAAGATGATAAGGGAGCCTTACGGGATGGTACTCGTTACAGGCCCTACAGGGAGCGGCAAGACCACCACCCTGTATGCTGCCCTTTCCGAGATAAGGACGGGTGAGGATAAGATCATAACCATAGAGGACCCGCCGGAGTATCAGTTAAGCGGGATAGTCCAGGTACCTGTCAATGAAAAGAAGGGGCTTACCTTTGCCAGAGGTCTCCGCTCCATCCTCAGACATGACCCTGACAAGATAATGGTGGGGGAGATAAGGGACTCGGAGACTGCCCAGATTGCTGTTCAGTCAGCCCTTACAGGCCATCTTGTCTTTACCACCGTCCATGCCAACAATGTATTCGATGTCATAGGAAGGTTCATCCATATGAACATAGAGCCTTATAACTTTGTATCCTCCCTGAACTGCGTCCTGGCCCAGAGGCTTGTCAGGACCTTATGTGAAAACTGCAAGGCCCCTGTCAAGGTTGATTCAAAGCTCCTTGAAGACTCAGGCTTGGACCCAGGGAAATATAAGGACTTTACATTTTACGAGGCCAAGGGTTGCCGTGACTGCAACAACACAGGTTACAGGGGAAGGACTGCCATTGTTGAGCTCCTGGACCTGACAGACGAGATAAGGGAAATGATTGTTGGAAAGCACTCTTCAGCTATGCTTAAAAAGGCAGCCAGGGAAGCGGGGACGATATTTTTAAGAGAAGCTGCATTGGAGAAGCTTTTTGAGGGAAAGACGACCCTCCAGGAGATAAACAGGGTTACGTTTGTAGAATAGCGGGGTTTAAATGTTCGGTTTTTCAAAGACACTGGCTGGCATAGACATAGGTACAAAGGTCCTTCGAGCGGCCAGGGTCCGCGTCGGGGCTGGAGGAGGCGCTCCTTCCATCGAGGGATATGCGGAAAGGCCATTGCCGGAAGGGATATTGCTCCCGTCATACACGAGGGAAAATATAGCTGACATGAAAAGGTTCCAGGATCTTGTCAGGCTTACGCTGGGGACAGCGGGAATAAATAGTGGTGACATATCGCTTTCCATACCTGACCAGGTGGTGAAGGTTTCTTTTTTAGAGGCAAAGGGTATACCTAAAAACAGGAACGAGGTCTTGAAGTTTATAAAATGGAAGTCCAAGAGGTCCCTTCCATATGACCCGGAGAATGCCAAGATAGATTACCAGCTGATGGGAGATACTGCGATGGCGGTATTTATAAAGGATGACATAGTTTCCAATTATGAAGAGGCCCTGCGCTCCATGTCATTCAGGCCTAAGTCTGTATCTACTCCATCCCTGAACCTCTTTAACCTATTTTCGGGCAAGTTCGGAGGTCACAAGGAGTTTGCCCTGATATCCGTAATGGAGGAGCATTTTGCGGTGATTATCGTGCGGAACGACTGTATAGACTTTTACCGCTCGAAGGAAGTTGGATATACTGATGACAGGCTTATGCAGGAGATCAACTCATCCGTCCTGTTTTATGCCGCTGAGAATCCAGATGTCACACTCAAGACGGCCTTTTTGTATACCGGAATAGGGGATAGTGAGGTTCTTGTGGCCCACCTTTCAGACTCCACAGGGATGAAGGTTGAGACCCTGAGGCTTGCCGAGATAATAAAAGGTCCGAGAGGTGTGGATATAGAGCCCTATGGTCCCGCAGTAGCGGCGGCGCTGGGAAGCAAGTAGTGTTAATTCCCCCTCCCCTTGCGGGAGGGGGTGAGGGGGTGGGGGAAAGTTATAACTTGCCGGAAATTGGTCACTTTCACCCCCACCCTGACCCTCCCCCGTCAAGGGGGAGGGGAGCAAAGGATGGATCGAGGTATATGATTAAGATAACAATAAATCTGGCCACTAAGAGGTATGTAGGGAAAGGGTTTGGTAAAGTACTGCCTATCGCTGTCATATTCATAGGTGTACTGTTTTCCCTGTATATCCGGGAGAGGGCCACAAATTACGAAAATGCCATTGACAGGTTGAAAAATAGGATCTCACAGCTTCCTGAAAGGCAGCCGGGGAGTACGGATGGACTGAAAGATATGGAGTTGCCGGCGGTCGACCTGGCAGCAGTCAGCGACATCGTGGAGGAGAAAAGTTTTTCATGGATAGGGGCGCTGGATAATATAGAGAATGCCCTTCCGTCCAACATATCCCTTTCTTCAATCCAGCCATCTTTTAAAGAAGGGGGAATAAAACTGTCGGGGCAGGCAAGAGATTTTTCCACCCTTTCGAGGTTTATAGACAACCTTGAAGGATTAAAGGTTTACAAAAGGGTCTTCCTGATAGGTCATTCCGTGAAAGAGACAGATGAAGGGAAAACAGCCGTAGTATTCAATATAAGCATAGAGGGTAACAAATGACCCTTTTACCATAAAAATCTCCCCCTTCCCACCGGGAATGGGGGATAGGGGGATGGGGCTTGGATTTAAAATTTTCATCGGTGCAGTGGGTGTCGAAGATCCGACATGCCATTTTATGGAGAGGATTTAAGGGCGCAGCTCTTTTTTGGGTACTGGCAGCAGGGACGCTGGTCTCTGATGCCGCTTTTTATAGATTTGCCCTCAATCCAAGAGAAGAGAAGCTGGCCCGGCTGGAAAATGAGTATCGGCTGAGGAGAGTTGAGAAGGAAGCCGCAGAAGGCCCAGCCAGCATAGATAAGGAGCTGAAAGGGATTTATAGGGAGATCCCCGGATGGGAAGATTTTACAAAGGTAATGGGCGAGGTTTACAACAAGGCGGAAAGCCTGAACTTGCTGGTGGAGTCTGCATCCTACAAGTCTTCCAATATTAAGGGATCAGGCATGGTGAAGGTCGAGGTATCTATGCCCGTTACCGGTTCTTACGGGGAGATAAAGAGGTTTATATATGAGATGGAGACCTCTCCCAGGCTCTTTATCATAGAAGAGCTTTCCCTGGCCGGCGGCAGGGGTGAGGAGGGAGATATATCCCTGAAGCTTACGATAGCAGCGTATTTTAGAGGGTGAGGATGCCATCCAGAGAGATTAAGATACTTATTGCATTAATTTCTGTCCTGACAGCCCTCGTCATTTACAGGGTCGCCACAAAGGAAGAGCCCAAAAGGGTCAGGGAGCTGACATTTAAACCAGTGGTCAGTGGTCAGCGGTCAGCGGTCAGCGGAGAGAAGACCCCCCCCCTCACCTCCCCTTTATCCCCTCCTTGGCAAGGAGGGGTAGGGGTGGTTAGCAAGGGGGGGACAAAAGGGGGGGTAGAGAAGAAACCGTACAGAGGGGTTATCAGGAATCCGTTTAGGTCTCTATATCCTCCCCCGCCGCCCCCTCCGCAGATTTTGCCAAAACTACCGGTTGCTCCGCCGCCAGCCCCATTTCCTGTGATAACGACCACGGTGTCTTCCCCTGCACAGATAGAGTCGGGTCGGATTAAGTTTTTGGGGTTCTTGCAGAAAGAGGGAGACAGGAAGATATTTCTTTCCAAAGATAAAGAGGTCTTTATCGTTAAAAAAGGTGATAATATAGGTGTCTTTGAGGTTGGAGACATATCTGACAGCAGTGTGACCCTGATAGCCAGGGATACAAAAGAGGAGTTCCAATTGATCATTGAGGATGTTAAGCCCACTAAACCCGGCATCTTGCCAGGGTCTGGAAGGAGATAAGATGAAGAAAAGTTTGGAGTTTAGCCCCTTGCGTCTCACGTCTCACATTGGGCGAACACAAGGTTCGCCCCTACGTCTTACGGCCTTTATCCTTCTTGCTTGCATTTATCTTCTTGCAGGCTGCGCAGCAGAGAAGGCATTCAAGAAAGGGGCCAAGACGGCGGCCATGGGGGACATAGACGGGGCGGTTGTCCATTATCAGGAGGCATTGGTCATCGAACCTGATAACCTGACTTACAGGGTTGAGCTTGAAAAGGCCAGGACTGTTGCTGCCATGAAGCATTTTTCAAAGGGAGAGGAGTACCAGAAGGGAAGGAAGTACGATGTTGCGGAAATAGAGTTTCAGATTGCACTCCTCATGGACCCGACCTTCAGGAAGGCTGAGTATGCGATAATTCAGGTTCGCAAGCTGAAGGACTCCGATGATTATTATAAAAAGGGTTTAGGACTCCTTGATGCAAAAAAGAATGCAGAGGCAAGGACTGCCTTTAAGAAGGCGTTATCCCTTAATTCCAAGAACGAGGCGGCAAAGACTGCCTTGGATAAATTAAAAGATGTCAAGACCAGGCTGGACGGTTTTGATCTTTCTCTAAAGTCAACAAAGCCTATAACCCTAAAATTTAAGGATACCGGGATAAAAGAGGTGTTTGAGATAATATCAAAGCTATCGGGTATAAACTTCATCTTTGACGAGGACCTGAAGGACCAGAAGATATCTATATTCCTTCAGGATGCAACCTTTGAGCAGGCGATGGATCTCCTTCTTCTCACGAACAAGCTTTTTGCAAAGGTGGTGACTGAGAACACAGTCATTATAATCCCTAAGACCCCCGCAAAGATAAAACAGTACCAGGACCTTGTTATACAGACCGTCTTCCTTTCACATATAGAGGCCAAGAAGGCCGTCAACCTTTTAAGGGCCCTTCTGCAGTTGAAGCAGGTGCATGTTAATGAGGAGTTGAACGCTATTATCATAAGAGACGAGCCGGAGAGGATTAAACTCGCCAAAAAGGTCATTGAGGCTAACGATATCCCGGATGCAGAAGTGATGATGGAGGTGGAGATTATAGAGGTCAGCAGGGACAAGTTGTCTGAACTTGGTTTGAATCTCTCCACCTCATCTTTAAGTGCGGGTATATATTCACCAGATGCCGTTGCGAATCCAGACAGCGGTTTTACCACCAGTATGACCTATGGCCAGCTAAAGGATTTAAGCTCCAATTCCAACCTCTTGTTTAGTCCCTTGCCTCAGGTGGTGTTCAACTTCAAAAAGACCCAGGGCGGCGCAAAGACCCTGGCAAACCCAAAGATCAGGGTCGTAAACAATGGAAAGGCAAAGATCCATATCGGGGACAGGATTCCGATAATTACCAGCACCCTCCTCTCTACCGGACAAAGCCAGACAAGCGTCCAGTACCAGGACGTCGGTGTAAAGCTGAACGTAGAGCCGAACATACACATAGAGGGAGATGTTACCATCAAGGTCTCCCTGGAGGTAAGCAGTATCGGGACACCTGTCACTGACCCTGTTTCAAAGCTGCCTGTCGCATATCAGATCGGGACCAGGAGCGCGGAGACGGTCCTGAATCTGAGGGACGGGGAGACCCAGGTCATGGGCGGGCTGATAAGGGATGACGAGAGGAATACAAAGGTGTCGATCCCGCTGTTAGGGGAGATACCGGTCTTGGGTCGGCTGTTTTCAAACAACTCTGACCAGAAGAGCAAGAGCGATATCCTCCTGGCCATAACCCCTCACGTGCTCAGGAGCGTTGAGATACCTTCTGAGGATGTCACAACTATATGGTCCGGGAGGGAAGATGAGTTTTCAGTCAGGGCGCCCTTTGAGTCGTTCCGTGAGAAGGAAGGAGCCCAGGTAGATGAAAAGGTAGAGGAAGAGAAAAGACCAGCATCTACTTCCTTACCGTCATCTATACCTCTACCTGGTTCACCTGTCACGGCTCCGCCCACAGAGTCTCAACCTTCCGGACAGGATGCTGCAACAGTCACTCAGCCGGCGGGCAAAGGGACATTGTATATAACAGCTCCCAAGGGGGTAAAGGTAGATCAGGAGTTTACGGTCGGAGTAAGCCTTGGGGAGGTGACAAACCTTTACGGGGCATCCATAAACCTCTCTTACGACCCGGCCCTACTTGAGTTCGTGCGAGTTACTGAAGGAGGGTTCTTGAAGCAGGATGGGAAATCAACCAGTTTCATGCATGCGGTAAATGCGGCTGAAGGAAGGGTCACCGTCGGGATGACCAGGCTCGGAGGGGCTGGGGGAGTCAGCGGGGCAGGCGGATTATTTTCGGCGGAATTTAAGGCAAAGGGAGAGGGGACGGCTGCCATCGGGTTTCAGGATGGCACATTAAAGGACCCGACACTGGCAACCATAACCTCCGCAACATCCGGGGCTGAGGTGGCGATAACTAAGTGAAGAACCAGTGGTCAGTGGTCAGTGGCAATAAGAGGGGTGTCACCCTCATCGAACTTATAGTTACAATGGCCATCCTGGCCGTTCTGGCCTCCGTGGTGATGCCCCTTGCGAGGGCAACTGTAAAGAGGTCCAAGGAGTTGGAGCTCAGACGGGATCTCAGAATGATAAGGACTGCCATAGATGAATACAAGAAGGCTTGGGATGAAGGAAGGATAAAGCAGGAGCTGGGGGGGAACGGCTACCCAAAAACATTATCGGTATTGGCTGAAGGGGTAGATGACATAAAGTCTCCCAAGTCTGGGGCGAAGATAAGGTTCCTCAGGAGGATACCGAGGGACCCGGTGAACCCCGACAAAAATATACCCCCGGAGGAAAGCTGGAGGCTTCGGTCTTATGACAGCGACCCTGACGATCCCAAGGAAGGGGATGACGTATATGATGTTTATTCGAAGAGTGAGGAGACAGGGCTGGATGGGACACCGTATAAAGAATGGTGAAAAATCAGAGGTCAGGGGTCAGTACCCTCAAGGGCATAAAGGGTCAGGGGTCAGCGAACTGACCACCGGTCACCGGCCACTGACCACTGATTCAGGTTTTACCATCATCGAGTTAATGATTGTCATGGCCATTATAGGGATACTTCTGACCATTGCCCAGCCCCAGTTCCATCAGTACACCACGAGGGCCAAGGAAGCGGTCTTGAAAGAAAACCTCTTCACAATAAGGGATGTCATTGACCAGTACTATGCGGACAAGGCAAGATACCCCGATTCCATTCAGGACCTTGTAGATAATGGATACATCAGGAAGATACCCGAGGACCCGTTTACCAAGTCATCGGACACATGGGTTGAGGTCCCTCCTGATACCGCGGAAGGCGGGATATTCGATGTTCACAGCGGGAGTGACCTTATTGCCCTGGACGGGACGCCGTATAATGAATGGTGAAACCTACATGAGCCACAGGCTCACAAAGGGGAATGAAAATCAACCCCACCCTCACCTTAATCCTCTCCCTGAGGGAGAGGAAACTTTTTTGTTCCCTCCTCTTCAAGGGGAGGGTCAGGGTGGGGATGGGGTATTTTCGGAGCAAAAAGGCTTTACATACATCGCCGTGATGATGCTTGTTGTCATTATGGGCATAACCCTTTCCATGACAGGGAGGTACTGGAGCACTATTGCCAAAAGGGATAGGGAGGAGGAGTTGCTCTTCAGGGGGGACCAGATAAGAAAAGGGATAGAGATGTATTACAAGTGGACTGCACAAAAGCATGGCGGCAGCGGTTTATATCCGGAGAGTCTGGAGGAGTTATTGAAATCAAAGTATTCTATGGCGCCAAAGAGAAGCCTCAGGAGGATGTATAAAGATCCTATAACCGGGAAGAGTGACTGGATTGTCATTAGCGATCCTGCAACCAAGAAGATTATGGGGGTCCGCAGTGCAAGCGATGAAGAGCCTTTAAAGACATCCAATTTCCCTCTGACCTACAGGGAATTTGAAGGTAAAAACAAGTACAGCGACTGGGTATTTGCATATGCATCCCAGGCCCCGGCGCAGCCGAAAAAATAATACGGAGGTAAGATGTACGTAGAGAAGATCCTTGTGGTAGACGATGAGGCATCAACCAGGAGATTAATGGAGCAGACCCTGAGGAAGCAGGGGTATGAAATTCTAACAGCCTCAAACGGTGACGAGGGTTTAAAGACAGTGACGGATGAAAACCCCGATATAGTATTACTGGATATTCAGCTTCCGGGTATGGACGGGATTGAGGTGCTTCAGAAGATACGGGAGATTAATAAGGATATTGTTGTAATCATGGCCACTGCCATGGATGACCTTAAGGTGGCGGTCAGTGCAATGAGGCTTGGTGCATATGATTACATAAACAAGCCTTTTCACATAGACAACCTGATTCTCATCGTCAATAAGGCAATGGAGACCAGCAGACTTCGAAGGGAGGTGGCGACCCTAAAAGAAGAGAGGAGCAGGGAGCTCGGCATAGAGAAGATTATCGGCATAAGCAGCCATATCCAGGGGATACTGTCCATGGTCAAGAAGATATCCGCCAGTGAGGCATCGACAGTTCTCATCCAGGGTGAGAGCGGTACAGGGAAGGAGCTTATTGCGAAGGCCCTCCATTATGAAAGCAGCAGGAGGGAAAGGCCGTTCATGGCCATAAACTGCTCGGCAGTGCCGGAAAACCTGCTGGAGAGCGAACTGATGGGCCATGAAAAGGGGGCCTTCACGGATGCCAAGGCTATGAGAAAGGGGCTCTTTGAGATGGCTGACGGGGGGACCGTCTTTCTGGATGAAATTGGCGACATGCCCCTCCAGATGCAGACAAAGCTTCTAAGGATACTGGAAGAGAGGACCTTCAGAAGGGTTGGGGGGACAAAGGATATAACAGTGGATGTCAGGGTGATATCTGCCACAAACAGAGACCTGGCTAAGGGTGCGGGGGACGGGAGTTTCAGAAAAGACCTTTATTACAGGCTCCAGGTAATACCCATATACCTTAAGCCTCTGCGGGAGAGGAGAGAGGATATAATCCCGCTTGTAAGACATTTTATTAATTATTTCAACGAGAAGTTCCGTAAGAACGTGAAGAGCATATCTCCGGCGGCTGAGAAGTTAATCCTTGAGTATTCATGGCCGGGGAATGTAAGGGAGCTTAAGAACGTTATCGAGAGGGTCATGCTGTTAGGTGACGGCGACGTATTTACCGCTGAACACCTCCCGGTAGAGATGACTTCCAAGGGCCAGGAGGGGAAGGAGGCCTTTACCTTCAAACTTCCGCCTGAAGGCGTGTCGATAGAAGATGTGGAGAGGGATCTGCTGAAGCAGGCCCTGGACCTGACCTCGTACAACCAGACAAAGGCGGCGAAGAAACTGAACATAGGGGTGGATGCCCTGCGCTACAGGATGAAGAAGTTCGGGTTTCTGTAAGACGCACCGGTCGTAACTATAATGCCCATTTTAACACAATAGGAATCTACCCTTGGATAGATATTCTCGTTATCTTACAATAATAGCTTTCTGTGGGTCTATTCTTATTCTTTCCATCTTTAAGCTGAGTAATCAGGATACTTATCTCCATCTGAAAGCAGGCGAATATATAGTCCACAGCTGGAATATACCCCGTACTGATTTCTTTTCATATACGGCATTTGGCAAGGACTGGGTATACCATGAGTGGCTGTTTGCTGCATTAACGTACTCAATATATTCGTTCAGCAGCCTGGAGTTCCTTTCAATAGCAACGGCACTATTGATATTTACCACCTTTATCCTTCTCTTTAAGCTAACCTTGCGTAGCGGTACCAACCCAAGTCTTGCGGCAGCAATAGTGATGGCAGCATTCCTGGGGACAAGGTTCTTTTTTTCTCTACGTCCCCACCAGGTCTCCTATCTGTTTATTGTCCTGTTTTTATTTATCCTGACTGAATATTCTGAAAGAAGAAATAAGGGGATTTGGTTACTCCCGTTTTTGATGGTTCCCTGGGCCAACATACATGCGGGGTGTATATACGGCCTTGCCCTTATCGGACTTTACATAACCGGAGATACCATAGACAGGATGGTTAGAGACAAAGGGTTCAGGTGGAGTGAGCTGCTCGATGCCCAGCGGGTGCTCATCCTTGTCCTGGTTGTTTCGGTGCTGGCGTCCCTGATAAACCCATATACATACAGGGCACTTACCTATCCCTGGGAGATCATGCAGCTCAATACATCCCAATTCACGATTTCTGTTGTGGAATGGAGACCAACGACGTTGGCCAACTATCCTTATTTCTTTTTATTATCATCCGTCCTTGTTTTAATAATGGCGATTAATTATCGGGATATCAGGGCCAGGGAGGTTTTAATCGTATTGGTCTTTGGTTTTTGGGGGGCAAAGGTGGAGCGGGCTGTTGGTGAATTTTTGCTTGTAACGGCCCCGATATCGGGCAGATATGGACAGATACTTATTGACCGGCAAATTAAACCATTGATAGCCAGGTTTACGACCGGTTTCCCAATGCATGCGAAGCTGAAAAAGTCTGCTTGGATATATAATCTGGCCTTCTCCGCTGGCATAGTTTATCTGGCCATAGTAAGCATTGAAAGGCACGGCGGGCATCAGTTGGGAGTAGGAATAAATGAAGAGATGGTTCCTGTGCAAGCGGCGAGGTTTCTGAAAGAGGCAGGGATCAGCGGGAATATGTATAACAGTTATGATTACGGCGGATACCTTATATGGTTTTGCTACCCCGAGAGATTGGTTTTTGTAGATGGAAGGCATGATGTCCACGCTGATTACCTTAAGGATGCTGCCTACCTTAGTTATGAGGATCTATCCCAGCAGTTTAACATTAATTACTTGGTGCTCAGGAATGCCAGAGTCCCCGGGGAGATACCGCCTAATGACAAATGGGGGCTTGTTTACTGGGGGGACGCTGGGCGGGTATATCTGAGAAGAAATGCAGGGAATCTGGGGCTTTTGAATAGATATGAGTACAGACTTATTCAGCCGGATCAGGAAGGATTCGGCTATCTGAATCCTTATATCAAAGACTCGGCGAGTAGAGAAGAATTGATAAGGGAGTTGAACATGAGTATAGCCTTCGATCAGAATAACCTGAATGCCCATGTAGCTCTTGCGTATGTTTACAAGAATTCAGGGAACCAATATTCGGATGCCGCTATCCGGGAGTACGAGAAGGCGATAGAGATAAGACCGGATGAGGCCTTCCTGCACAACAGCCTTGGAGTGATGTACAAAAAGATAGGGAAGATGACGGATGCAAAGAAGGAATGGGAAAAGACCATTGAAGTTGATTCCGGCTATTTGCCGGCGTATCATAATCTGAGTGAGTATTACTCAGCTATTGGTAATCTTAATACTGCCAACCGATACGAGGACAAATATAAACAATTGAAAAGTAAAAAGGAAAAGGAACGGCACTAAGATGTGCCCTGCCTCGACCACCCATGCTGATCTTTATCCCGGCTTTCTTCCACCTTTTCAGTGATATTAATCCCCTTCCACCTTCATCATCATTAATATCCCTGCAAGGCCGAACATTATGTTTGCACCCCATGCCGAAAGGAGAGGTGGGAGAGCCGCCGCCCGGCCTAAGGAAAGGCCGAAAGACATTACCAGCCAGTAGCCGAGCCCTATCAGTACGCTTATCCCGACACCGAAGGCTATGCCGCTTGACCGTCCGCCTTTCAGGGCGAAGGGAATCCCAAGGAGTGCCATAATCAATGACGTTAAGGGGTATGAAAGCTTGGAGTGGAGGTCTACGGAAAGTCTCGATGAATCGTATCCCTCGCTTCTCAGCTTTCTAACGTAATCCCTGAGTTCCCAGAATCCCATCTCTTCCGAACTTCTTTCTTCAGCCTTTAAATCTTCCGGGGATTCCGGGAGTTTTACTGGTAGCTCCTTGTAACTGTTAGTGGTTATCTCATTATTAATTATGATATCCTCCCTGACGTCATACACCTTCCAGGCTGAACCATCCCACGTTGCCTCTTTCGCCTCGATCCGCCTTGAGAGCCTGAATCCTTCCCCCATATAATAAATAGTAATTCCTTTTAGCTTATTAGTTTCGGGTTCAAAGAGCTGAATGTTGTATATGGCATTTTCGCTCCTGTACCATATCTTATTTTGCTTGAAAAAGAGCTTCTGAGTCTTCTTTTTGATCCTGACCTTTTCGATAAAGGATGCCGCTCTGTTGGTATGGGGAACTATGAATTCGTTGGAGAGAAAGGATAACAGGCTGATCACGAAGGCCATGATTAAGACAGGGAATACGATCCTGTAGAGGCTTATTCCGCTGCTCTTCATGGCTGTGATCTCGCTGTTCTTGGACAATAACCCCAGGGTCATAAGTGTCGAAAGGAGGACGGTTATCGGCGTCACCTGAGAGATTATCCTGGGTATCTTTAAGAGATAAAGCCTTGCAACAAGGGGAAGTCCTGGCTTGAATTCCATGAGCATCTTTATCCCCTGAAATATGTCCACTACAAGATAAATGGCTATAAAGGCGCCTAAGCTTAGGAAGATTGTCTTTAAAAACTCTTTGGATATGTACCTGACTAATATAGGCAACTATTTTCTCCTTACTAAAAATAGACATTGAAAATGGCAATCCTCAGAATCTCCCCTCCCTTGGCGGGAGGGGATTGAGGGGAGGGGGAGCCGACTTGATGACGTTTCACCCTCACCCCAACCCTCTCCCGTCAAGGGAGAGGGGGAATTAGAGAAAGTCAAAGTCTATTTTCGGCTCCTTCCAATAAGCCTGATAAGCTTCCCGGGCAGGCGCTCTACAATATCAATAGCCCTGTCCATCCATACGAGGAAGGTGATGGATCGTTCCTTTCCTACAGTTATGATCAGATATATCCCAAGGAAGAGGAACATTATGTTTATCCCCCACATGGCGAGAAGGGGAGGTATAATCCCCCTGTCTCCCAAATTTTCCCCGGCCGTGAGAGATACATAGTATACAAGGAATATTACCAGGCTTAATGAGAACCCAAATGCCCTGCCGCTTCGCTTTGACTGGATGCCGAGGGGGGCGCCGATAAGGCCGAAGACAATGCAGGCAAAAGGTATGGAAAATTTCTTGTGCATCTCAATCTCATAAGGGCTGTAGTTCTCTCCCCTATTCCTTAGTTCAGAAATCCGTTCCCTGAGTTCAGTTATGGTCATCTCCCTGTCCCCTTTAGACACCTCACCGTTATTGCCGGAAGCCGCACCCTTAAAGCTGAGGCGCAGGTCGTAGGTCGAGAAGGCAACCCTGCTGTAGGAAAGGCCTTTTCCGACCTTGTGTACCTCTCCGTTTTTGAGCCTCATGCTTACAGACATGGTCTTTGGGTCTGAGACGATGCCCCCTTCCTGGGCCAATATGGTATATCCTTCCTTTTCCCTCTGGTCATAAATCATGATCCCTTCCAAGTTCTCGCCTGCATCCTTTACCCTGTCCACATACAGAACAACCCCTTCAAAGCCGTCGTTAAATACCCTTTCTTTTATCCCTGTGCTTGCCTTTCCCTTGGCCATGTCAAATACCATTACCCTGAATGCCTGATTTCCAAAAGGCAGGGCATATACGATCAGATAGAATGTCATTCCGTATGCGAGAATGGATGAAACTGATACCGGTATCATCATTTGATAAAGGCTTACTCCTGATGCCCTCATGGCTATAATCTCGCTGTCCGATGACAACCTGCTGAAGGCAATGAGCACGGCGAGCAGAAAAGACATGGGAATGGTCAAGGTCAGAAATGAGGGGAGGATATAAATAAAAAGCATCACTATGTCAGTCATCCTGACCCCGCTCCCGACTACCAACTCTATGAGCTTCATTATCCTTTCGAGAAGGAGGACGAAGGTAAAGACAAAGAGGGAGAGAAAAAATGGAACTACTATTTCCTTGAAAAGATAGCGGTTTAACGTCTTCATAAGCTCGATATTAATCCATCCTGCCCCTTTTGTAAACAGCTTTTACCTTGAAATCCTTGCATTTTGCTGATATTTTTGAGCTTAAGTTTTTTAAATCAGGAGGATGAGATGAAGAGATTTCTGATAATAATCATGTCTCTGCTAATACCAGTGATGGTTCATGCTGAATCAGGGAAAAGGGAAGAGGTGAGATGGCTTCCTCTGGATAAGGCCCTGAAGGAGGCTAAAAAAGATAGTAAACCTGTATTAATAGATTTTTACGCTGAATGGTGCGGATACTGCAGGAAGATGAAGCATGAGACATACGGCGACAAGGTGGTGATCGAGAAGGTAAATAAGCTGTTTAAGGCTGTCAGTATAGATATAGAAGGGGAAAAGGAGTTCATGGTAGATGGGAAGATCATTTCAGAAAGTCAGTTTGCCGAGGGGTTTAATGTTACAGCAACTCCGACAACCTGGTTTGTTAAGCCGAACGGTGATATGATAAAAGGGGTTCCGGGGTATATGGAACCTGAGGAGTTCCTTGATATTTTAAACTATATTGGAGAAGGGTGGTATGAAAAGATGGGGATAGCTGAATATCTGAAAAAGCGGCCAAAGAAATGAGCATGTCAAAAGAACATGTCAAAAAAAACTTGACAACCATCCTGGTAGGTGGTATTAATTATTCATATATTCATATATCTATAAGGGTGCTCTATGGAAAAGTTTGAGGAAAGAGATTTTATCAAGGAAGCTGAACTCTTAAAGGTCTTGGGACACCCGGTGAGGCTCAAGATAGTTGCCGGATTGCTGGAGAAGGCTGACTGCTGCGTGAAGGATATGTGGGAGTGCCTTGAGATGCCGCAGGCAACTGTATCACAGCACCTGACGCTGCTTAAGCACAAGAGAGTTGTTGAGTCTTGCAGGGAAGGGGTTCATGTCCGCTATAAGGTGGTGGACAAAAGGGTTGAAGGGATACTGAAGGCCCTGAAGGAAAGCCCTGAATCTGTCAAGAAAAAGTAGATAAAACCGTTGAAATCAGGGACGAGGCCCTGCCTCGCCCCTGATTGGACACCCATGATCTGCAATTCCTTATTTCTTTTCCTTTGCCAGCAGGTCCTCCAGCTTTACCCCTACCTGCGCCTCGCCGCCGAAGACCGTCCCTGTCTTTTTCTGGTTGAAGTGCTCTAATGCAAGCTTGTATAGCTGGTCAGTTAACGGTACATACTTCACCTGCTTAACCAGATTAGGTGTGTTCTTGAGGTAGAACTCCACGAACTGTTTTACCTCCGGCTTGTCCGCAGACTTCCGGTTAATATAGATGAATATCGGCCTTGAAAGAGGCTGATATGTCCCGTCCATTATCGTCTTCTCCGACGGGAGGACCGGTCCCTTTCCGCCGTCTATGGCAACGAGCTTCAGCCTGTCTTTGTTCTCGGCGTAGTACGCATAACCGAAATAACCCAATGCGTTTTTGTCCGTCGCTATCCCCTGTACCAAGGTATTGTCGTCTTCACTGGCCGTGTAATCACCTCTTGATGACTTTGCCTTCCCGACCATGGCCTCTGTGAAGTAATCGAATGTCCCTGAGTCTGCCCCGGCTCCGAAAAGTTTGAGCGGAGCATCGGGCCACTCAGGCCTTACCTGATTCCATCTGGTGATCTTCCCTTGAGCCGCAGGCTCCCATATCTTCTTAAGGTCTGCAACGGTCATTGATGTGATCCAGTTGTTTGCGGGATTTACCATCACAGAAAGGCCGTCATAGGCAACCGGAAGCTCGATGTACTCAACACCGTTCTTTTTGGCCTCCTCCATCTCCTTGGCCAGTATCGGCCTTGATGCGTCGCTTATATCGAGTTCGCCCTTTGTAAACTTCTTGAACCCGCCGCCTGTGCCGGATATCCCGACAGTGACCCTTATCATCCCCTTGTTAGCCTTCTGGAACTCCTCGGCCACAGCCTCAGTTATAGGGTATACGGTGCTTGAGCCGTCTATTTTAATGACAGGTGTGCCTGCGTAGGAAGCATTGGCAAGAAGCGAGAAGCAGGAAGCGAGAAGCAAAGGTGTTATAAGGCTTCTTATTTTTGGTTTAACTTTCATTTATTCCTCCATTTAATTTTAGATTCATAGTTTCCCCTCTCCCTTGACGGGAGAGGGTCAGGGTGAGGGTGAATTAGGTTGTAATTTCAATCTGCTACAACTTAGTTCCCCTCCCCTCAATCCCCTCCCGCCAAGGGAGGGGAGTTTTAGGATGGTGATTAATTAGAAATACAACTGCGCCTGGACCTGATACACGTCCCTTGAATCCTCGTCAGATCCTTTTACGCTGACATCGGACTTGGCATCGTCCCCGTATTCCGAATGAACCCAGTTGGCCCCAATCTTGAAGCTGTGACCTTTTCCGTACCAGTTTACCCCGACGGTTCTTACTTTTTCCTCGGTGTCATCGGCGGTTGATACGGCGTTGGAATCCTGGTCATATACCTCGTATCTTGCGACAGGCTCCATGTTCATCCCAGGGATGAAATAACCGGCCTGGGCATACCAGCCTTTAGGCTCCCTGGCGTCCTTTCCGGCTTTGCTGTAGTCGATCTTCCATGCTGTATACTCGCCCTGGAGCGTAAGGCCGCCAAAGTGGGCGGATATATCTGCACCCATGAGAGTTCTGTCCTCGCTGTCGTCGCTGGCAGCCCCGTTATAGGTTGAATATTCGATGGATTTCTCGGCGGCATAGCTGAGACCAAGGGTGACATGCTTTCCCTGGCCAAGCCATGCGTCGCTCTTACCCTTCTCAACGAAACCCGGAGGGGAAACTTCAACCCTGGCTACATATAGGGGATCGGCCTTGAAAACCTTGCCATCCTTATCGTCCTTGCCGTTCAGGTAGTTGCCGTTCTCCCATCCGTCTGCCATAGCCAGGTTGTAAGCTATCACCCCTTCTGCGAAGTTTCCGTGGAGCATGGCGTTGGTCTGATAGTAGTCGTCAAAGAGCTTCTTTGCCGCCTCAGTGGACACAGGCCTTTCTATGAGAAGCTGCTTTGATGAAGATGTAAGTGAGGCCCTGGAGAAAGGCAGCTTCGCCTTTCCGAAGCGCAGATTTGCCGCATCGTCGAACTTGTAGTCGAGGTAGGCATACTGTATCATCGGCACGTTACTCTTGGAGGCGCTGTCCTTCCCCCTTATCCCGTTCTTGTCGGCTTCAAATGTAAGCTCATATTTCAGATTCGGCATCAGTTTGCCGTTCATCTCAAGGCGGACCCTCCTGAGATACATATCCGTCTCTGACTCATAAGACTTACCGTCCTCGCTCGCTATGATATCCCCTGAGTCGAACCTCGGCTGAAGCCTTATTCTGAGACTAAAATCGGTATCATCGCTTATCTTTACCTTCAACCCCTTTGTCTCCTCGCCCATAGCAAAATCCTGGGCGAATGCCGGCGCGCTCATTGAGATCGCCAGAGTTAGTGCTAATAACGTTTTTTTCATCTGTTTTTCTCCTTTTGTTTTTTGATGAACAGGCGAGACGCCTGTTCTAACCGGCCACTGACCACCGATCACTGACCACTGCCTTCATGCCTTTTGTCGTATTCCTTCTGCGCCAGTTCTGACTCAAACATAACAGTCTCGCCGTTGGGGCCGTAACCAATGCCTGTAATAGGTTTTCCTCCGAGCTTTCCGGACTTCTCCCATTCAGCCTTTGCCTTTGGCGAGATGAAGACGTATATCTTTTCGTCTTTTACAACCTCGAAATATGCATTGGCCGTAACCTTCCCCGGAACCAGCTTTCCGCCGTCCAGTTTGAAATATTCCACCGTCGGTTCCGCCGGGGCCTTGGCCGTTTGCATTGAAGCGCAACCGCTGATAATTCCAACGGCTGCTGTGAATGCAATTGCCTTAAATCCGTCAAATCTCATCTTCTCACCTCCTTTCGATTGAACTTTGCACTTTGAACTTTGCATTTTTAATTTGTTCTTTCCCCGCCCTGCCTACCGGATCTACCGCCAGACAGGGCAAAACGGAGGGAAAGGGAAAGAACGATGCCAGTATATTTAAGGAGTGTTACGGGATGATGACGAATAGGTTAAGATTTGGTTACAGGAATGTTACGGTTTTGTTACGAGGCGAAATTTGATTGACATTGGGTTACTGGATCAATAATCTGAACACATGTTAGAAACATTGAAATCCCTTGGAAGACAGTTCAAGACCGACTTCAAGGTATACCGCCTTGTTCTGAAGGACAGCCGGACGCCGATTTTTGCAAAAGTTCTGCTTGGGGCTGCTGTCAGCTATGCCCTTATGCCTTTTGACCTTATCCCTGATTTCATCCCGGTCATAGGGCATATTGACGATGTAATTATCGTTCCTGGGTTGCTTTATTTAGCGTTGAAGATGATCCCTAAGGAACTGGTAGAGGAGTGCAGGGCAAGAATATTAGAATCGTGACTATCCCGGCAGCTTCCTGTCGGTAGCTTTTTCAAATCTTATAGCGATTTGATCCTCTTTCTGAATAGCGTCTTGCAATTCATCGGGAGTAAATAAGTCTTTTGTAACATGTAGATTCATCTTATAGAGGTGGCATCGGCCTGGTTCTTCTGCCGATCTGTCAATAAACTCCGATAGCTCTTTGCCTTCGCCAACCAGGTCGTAAGATATCTTATTTTGAATATTTCTATGAACCACAAAGGTTTCCCCGACCCCGACTATTTTTAATTTCGTTAATCCCTTCTTCTTGAGATCAAGCAATTCCTTTAATTCATCTGGATTCATAGGTTTCTCCTCGGCTAAAATTATTTCTTCTTGTCTCATATCTATCTTTACTGCCTTAACACTTAAGGCATTGATTTTATCATAAAGGGCCTCCGCATAATAAGGCTTTTGTAAATAATCATCCATTCCAACTTTCAAATACTCATCCCTTGCGATTAGATTACCTGTCATAGCCATTATCGGGAAATATTTGGTTTTTCTGCGGATTATTTTTGTTGCCTCAAAGCCGTCCATGACCGGCATATCAATGTCCATCAGACAAAGGTCGTATTTCCCTTCGTTTGTTTCAGCCAGTTCAACGGCGCTGCGGCCATTTGGGGCTATGTCAAAATCAAAGCCCCAGATGTCCATTAACATTCCCATTGTCTCTTGTAGGTCTCTCTCGTCTTCTGCAATTAATATTTTCATGGTTAAGATGCTTTATAATATGAGTTGCTGGGCGATGTCAAGGGACATTTTTTCAAGTTTACAGCCTGTCCTTTTTCTGCTAATCTTGGCATATGAAGAATATCTGGCATAGAAGAGACCTTGCGGCCATTCTCCTTATATCTCTCTTTCTGGCCTCCGTCTTTTCTTCATTTCACCACCACGAGGATTTTAAAGACCATAACGACTGCCCTGTTTGTATAGTCAGTCATACCCAGGCGATAACAGCCTTTGACAGTCCTGAGATATCAGCACCGTTAAAGAGCAACGATTCGCCTTATCTTAAAGAGGTCTTTTTCAACGAGACCTTACTTGCCTCTGAAAGAGGGCGTTCTCCTCCCCTGTCCCTCTTATAATTCCACGATACTACATTAATACAATCCGTAGGGTGGGTTTTGCCCACCTGTATCAGCCGACTCTTATCTTTTAAGAACTAAAAGGAGAAAAAATGAGGCTACCTTTATCATCTCTATTAATTATATTGCTGTTTTCTGGTGCGGTTTACGGTGCCGACTCTGACGCAGAGTCGCGGATAAAGGCCCTGGAGGAGGCACTGTCCGATCAACAAAAGACCATCAACGAACTGAAGGCCCAAAAGGAAGGCGGGAGATTGCGGCTTATAGACATCTCTCTCGACGCCCTTTTTTCGGCAGGAGGCTCTACCGAGGGCGACGAATCCCTCCAGAGCCTCCAAGGTGGAGGCCATGATCCGAGGAAAAGAGGTTTCACTGTGCAGAATGTGGAACTATCATTATCTGGAGCAGTTGACCCCTATCTTAAAGGAGAGGCACACATAATATATTTCCTTGACCCTCTCGAAGGCGAGACTGTTGTGGAGCTGGAAGAGGCGTTCATGACAACGACTTCCCTTCCTTACGGCCTTCAGCTTGAGGCAGGGCAGTTCTTCACGGAGTTCGGCCGCATTAACCCCCAGCATCCCCACCAGTGGCACTGGCAGGACCAGCCGGTCATAAACACAAGATTTTTCGGGCCAGACGGGATGAGGGGGCCTGGGTTCAGGCTCGGGTGGCTTGCGCCTCTTCCATGGTACTCCGAATTTCATGTCGGGATGCAGAATGCCAACGGCGAGACTATGGCGAGCTTCCTGGCAAATGATGAGCTTTTCGGGGAGCGCCCCATAGGAAACAGGCCTTTTGTGCAAAGGGATGTGGATACCATGAAAGACCTGGTCTATCTCGCCCGCTTAGACAACTCCCTGGACCTGACGCAAAACGTCACGGCTAAGGTCGGACTTTCAGGTCTTTACGGTCCGAATGCCACAGGGGAGGCTGGAGAAACCGGCATATACGGCGCAGATCTGGTTATAAAGTGGCGACCGGGATATCAGGAAAGGGGATGGCCTTTTATCATATGGGAGTCCGAGGTCATGAGGAGGGATTATAAGGCGGACGCAGTTTATGACGACAGTGACCCCGCCAATGTCATAGACTTGAAAAAGGAGACCCTCAGGGACTGGGGGCTTTATACCCAGTTGTTGTACGGCTTTAGCCCCGGCTGGGCCGCGGGTCTCAGGTATGAATATGCGACAGGGAGCAGGGACAGCGTTGGAGGACGCGACAACGACCCATTCAGGGACGACAGGACGAGGATTTCTCCGCTCCTTACGTGGATGCCGAGCGAGTTCTCACGCCTCAGAGTTCAGTACAACTATGACAGGGCTGACCACCTTGATGATGAAGAGGCCCACTCTGTCTGGCTTGGGGTAGAGTTCATGTACGGCGCCCATGCGGCGCATGCATTTTAAGCATGACGGCTTAACCCATCCCCACCCTGACCCTCCCCTTGAAGGGGAGGGAATAAAAGAGTTTCCTCTCCCTCAGGGAGAGGATGTAAGGTGAGGGTGGGGGTAATGACCTTATTATGCGGTGAAAATTAACAGGAGGTTTTCCAAAATGAGATTTATATACGCACTTTTGATGTTAAGCATATTTTCCACCGCCTCTTTCGCGGAGGTTAATGTCGTTGCTACCCTGCCGTGGATAGGAAGCGTTGCAAAGGAGATAGGGAAGGAAAAGATAAATGTTGCCGTCCTCGTCAAGTCCGGGCAGGACCCCCATTTCGTGGAGGCAAAACCGAGCATGATAGTCGCTGCGAAGAATGCCGACATAATCATGTACAACGGCCTTGAACTCGAGATAGGTTATCTCCCCCTTATCATCACTTCTTCAAGGAATCCGAAGATACAACCCGGACAGAAGGGAAACCTCGACTGCTCCATATCCGTAAATGTGATCGAAATGGCTAAGACCGATTTAGACAGGAGCATGGGTGATGTCCACGCGTCAGGGAATCCCCATTACCACCTTTCGCCGGATAACGTCCTCAAGGCCGCCAAGACTATCAGCGAGAGGCTCTCGTCTATAGATGGAGGGAATTCGGATTTTTACAGGTCGAGGTTCGACATCTTTGAGAAGGGCTTAAGGGAAAAGATGAAGGAATGGGATGAAAGGATGGCTCCGCTGAAAGGGAAAAAGGTCATCCTCTACCATCGGGACATGAACTATCTCATGGAAAGGTACGGGATAGGGGTCGTGGGATACATAGAGCCGAAGCCCGGCATACCGCCAACCCCGAAACACCTGCAATCGCTTATAGAGGCAGGGAAGAGGGAAGGTGTGTCAGCCGTCCTCGTCAATACCTATTTTGAAAGGCGGTCTCCCTCCTTTGTGGCGGATAAGATCGGCGTAAAGATGCTGATGCTTCCCATAGATGTCTTCGGGGTTCCGGAGGCCAGGGACTACATATCTCTTATGGATTACGTAACTAATGCCGTGAAGGAAGGGCTCAGATGATAGAGATACTCTCCGCTTCAATGACCGCTTGCGTCCTTCTTGTCGGGATACACGCCTATTTTGGTATTCACGTCCTGTCGAGGGGGATAATATTCATAGACCTGGCCCTGGCCCAGACAGCGGCGCTTGGGGTTGCCGTCTCATATATGTGGGGATATGAACCCCAGAGTACGGGTTCCTATCTCTTTGCCCTGACCTTCGCCATCCTCGGCTCCATTGTTATGACCTTTACAAGGGTCGTCAGGGGAAGGGTCAACGTAGAGGCCCTGATAGGGATTATATACATACTCGCCACTGCCCTTACCATCCTTGCGATAGACAGAGCGCCCCACGGCTCGGAGACCATGAAGGTCCTTTTTAACGGGAACCTCCTCTGGCTCACCTGGCCGGAGATAGGGAAGATGGCAGTCATATACACGCTTGTAGGGATATTCCACTTTGCCTTCAGGGAGAGGTTTTTGAACCTCTCCCTTGAAGGAAGGGGGAGCCTTTTGTGGGAGTTCCTATTTTTCCTATCCTTCGCCGTAGTCATAACAAGCTCGGTCCATGTAGGCGGGATATTGATAGTGTTTTCATATCTGATCATTCCAGCCCTGGTATCGGGCCTCTTTGCCAAAGGTATAGGTCAAAGGCTTCTCATATCCTGGTCGTTCGGCATAATCGTAAGCCTTGCAGGTCTCATCCTGTCATACAGATTTGACTTGCCCACCGGCGCTCTTATCGTCGCGCTTCTGAGCATTTCGTTCTTTGCAGTCCTGGCCGTAAACTATAGGAGAGAAAGAGGTAAGGGATGAGATTAAAGAGAAGGTTTTGAAATTGATTGATGAGCTTTAGTACAGCCAGTGCAGTATTGTTGCGAATATCGCAGCCAGGACGACGGCAGAAATAATGACCTCTTCAAGGAGCTTTATTTCTGGATTCATTTCTCATCACCTCCTTACTAAATGATACTGTAAATATGCTCCCTACCGTTTCCCTGCTCTTTACTACAACCTTTCCACCCATAGCGTCCATGAGCAGTTTTACAAGATAAAGACCAAGGCCCGTCCCTTTTGCCCTGTAGAACTTTTCAAATACCTTTGGCAACTCTTCTTCGGGTATCCCGTAACCAGTATCCTTCACATGGACCTCGACCCATTCATCGGTTTCCTTCGTAAATACCCAAATCTTTCCCTGCCCTCTGTTGTATTTGACTGCATTGGACAAGAGGTTTATAAGAACTTGTCTTATGGCGGTAGTGTTTCCTTTGACCATGCAGAATGAGTCGCTTAGCAGATGAATATCAATCTCTTTGCTCGAAGCATCATCCTTGATGGCATTTATAGCCCAGGCAAGCTGTTCACCTATGTTGACCATCCCTATCGGTGAAAGTCCTTCTCCCTTTTCAAGCCTTGTGAGGAGGGATGAATCGTTAAGAAGGCTTTCCATGTGAATCGCGGATGACTTTATGCCGTTCAGGTACCTGTCGCTATTCCCTTTCTGCATCGCCAGTCCGCTGAAGCCGCCGATCACGTGGAGGGAGTTCCTTAGTTCATGAACCAGATATCTCAGCGAGTCAGCCCCCTCTTTTTCCTTTGTTCTCAAGGTCTTAATAACTTTTTCTTTTTCCAGCAGCCTCTTTACCCTTAACATCAGTTCCTTAACAGAAAATGGTTTCGGAATGTAATCGTCCGCTCCGAGGGTAAGGCCCTTAATCTGTTCGTCTTTAGTAGAAAGTGCGGTCAGCATGACTATGGGTATCATCACTCCTTTGGAGCGCAGGGCATTACATACCTCCCATCCGCTGAGCCCTGGAAGCATTATGTCAAGTAGCATCATGTCTGGGTTGTAAGTCTCCAAGGCGGCTATCGCCTCTTCCCCATTTTCTGCCGTCACGGTCTTATTCCATTTCTAATTCAAATATGTAATAATGGTCTCATCCCATTGGAGGTGAGACTATGGCACGAATTGCAAGTGGCAAAAAGTTGCTTGAAAAAGCAAGGGAATGTTTGGCAAAAGCCCGTACTGTTAGCGAGTTA